>PEAM01000012.1 GCA_002753565.1 Magnetococcales bacterium
TGGTGGCGATGGCGAGGGGGAAACACCCGACCCCATCCCGAACTCGGCAGTTAAGCCCCTCAGCGCCGATGATACTGCATCTTAAGATGTGGGAAAGTAGGTCACCGCCAGGAATCTTTTTTTATCTTTTGTTCTTCGCTTCAAAGTCCCGCTCAGTGCGGGACTTTTTGCGGAGACACCTTCACTTGAAGACCTCCTTCGTTCAAGCACGAAACTCCTATAAAATCGTTGCCTTGAGAGCAGGAGTGGAGAATGGAGCGAATGCCGTGAAAACCTTTACCGCCACACCAAAGGATATCAAGCGCGAATGGTTTGTCGTCGACGCTGAGAACGAAGTCCTGGGCCGTCTGGCCAGTGAAGTGGCTCTTCGTCTGCGTGGAAAACATAAGCCGATCTTCACTCCTCATATGGATACAGGAGATTTTATTGTTATCATCAACGCCGATAAGATTCGTCTGACGGCCAACAAGATGGATAACAAAATCTACTACCGTCACTCCCGTTATCCCGGCGGCTTGAAGTCCAAGACAGCTCGTCAAGAGTTGACAGGGGCGACACCGGAGCGGGTTTTGGAGAGTGCCATCAGAGGCATGCTCCCCAAGAATAAATTGGGCCGGGAGATGTATCGCAAGCTGAAAGTATACAAGGGTACCGAACATCCCCATGGGGGACAGAATCCGGTCGCCTTGAAATTTGGTCAATAAAAGGTAATTAAGCCTGTTTGAGGAGCGAATGCCATGTCACTGGCTGATGCAATTTATGCAACTGGAAGACGAAAAGAGTCTATCGCACGGGTTTGGATGCAAGCCGGCTCTGGAAAGATGACCATCAACAAGCGGGATTCCAAAAGCTATTTTGGTCGTGAAGTTCTAGAGATGATTACGCGTCACCCTTTTGAGTTGACGGAGACTCTTGATCAATTCGATATTACGGTCAATGCCCACGGTGGTGGTATTTCGGGTCAGGCGGGTGCGATCCGGTTAGGCATCTCCAAAGCCTTGATTCTTCACGACCCTGAGTTGCGTGGAGTTCTGAAAAAAGCTGGCTTTCTTACCCGCGACTCTCGTGTGGTTGAACGGAAAAAATACGGACGTCGTAAAGCTCGTAAGAGTACGCAGTTCTCGAAACGTTAATGGCGTTTACTCCATTGGAAGAATAGAGAAGGGGAGGCTTTTGCCTCCCTTTTTTTTGCTAATGGCCTGGAAAATGGCTTAGGTAGGATGGTGAATGATGACCATTAAAGTAGGAATACAGGGGGCTTCAGGCTATACGGGTGGAGAACTTGTCAGGCTGCTGGCAAGAGACCCGGAGGTTAGCATACAATTTGCCACCTCCCAGCGTTTTGCCGGGCAACCCATGTCGGCCATTTTTCCCCACCTCGGCAACGGTCCCGAGCTGATCTGTACGCCTCTGGATGATCTTTCAGTTGTGGAGGGGTGTGATCTGGTTTTTTGTGCCTTACCCCATGTCACCTCCATGGAGGTGGTTCCAGAACTGCTGCAGAGAGGGGCACGGGTTGTCGACCTCTCCGCTGATTTCCGGATTGTGGAGGCTGAGACCTATCAAAGTTGGTATGGTGTGGCCCATAAAGCGCCTCAGCTTCTTTCTGAGGCCGTCTATGGTTTACCCGAGTTGACGGACCATGCTGAGATTAAAAAAGCCCGTTTGGTGGCCAACCCAGGCTGCTATCCCACCTCTGCTCTCTTGGCACTGGCCCCGTTGCTTTACAATCGACTCATTGAACCTGACTGTATTGTTATTGACAGTAAGTCGGGAACCAGTGGCGCTGGTCGTAGTCCAAGTCAGGGAACGCTGTTTTCTGAAGTTCAGGAAGGGTTCAAATCCTACAAGGCGGTAGGGCATCGTCACACACCGGAGATTGAACAGGGGTTGAGTCGCTTGTCGGGAGAGAAGGTCTCGGTACGTTTTTCGCCTCACCTTATTCCCCAATCTCGTGGTATTTTGACCACCTGCCATGTTAAGCCTCTTGTCCAAAGAAGTGGGCAGGAGTGGCAGGCTTTGTATGAGTCTTATTATGGAAAAGGTGGCTTTGTTCGGGTTCTTAGCCAGGGCAATCTTCCTGCTACCAATCATGTAAGAGGTTCAAACCATTGCCATTTATCTGTTATCGTAGATGAAAGAACGGGCTGGTTGGTGGTGGTTTCCGTTTTGGATAATTTGGTCAAAGGTGCGGCTGGGCAGGCGGTTCAAAATATGAATATCATGTTTGGCCGAGAGGAGGCTAAAGGGTTGGATCAGCTTCCCCTTTTTCCATAAACTGGAGTCGATGAGGATCATTTTTTTTTTGGATTCTCTTGCTTATCAGGTTCAAGTCTGCTAAATCAGGCTGTTTTCTTAAATTCGCAATCAAGGAGTAAAAACGATGGCTTTGATTATCAATGAAGATTGCACCAACTGCGATGTTTGTCTGCCAGAGTGTCCCAATGAGGCAATCACCGACGGATCTGACGTAGATAGTGATATCTATTTCATCCATCCTGACCTTTGCAGTGAGTGCGTAGGTGCTTTTGATGAACCCCAGTGTGTTGAGGTCTGCCCTGTAGAGTGTATTGTCCCCGACCCAGCCCATGAAGAGAGCAAGGAAGAGTTGGAAGCCAAGTATGAAGCGATTCACAGCTGATTGTTGTGAGCTGCGACCGGATTTACCCGGCATACTGGAATGATGGGTGAATCAAAAAGGGGCGTATGGTGATGTACGTCCCTTTTTTTATGAAAAAAGAGCAGGAGGGCAGAAATGACTCCTGTGTCATGGTTTATGACATGAGCCTGTATTGATAGGAATACCGATAGAATGACACAGAGCATGACCGGTTTTGGAAGTGCTGAGGGCGTTTGTCACGGCGTTCGAGTGAGTTGGCAATTTAAATCGGTCAATCACCGTTTTCTGGATCTCTCTTTACGACTGCCTGAGGGGTATGGGGAGTTGGAGATTCTCTGTGCCAAGCGGCTTAAATCCCTTTTCAGTCGTGGACGGATTGAGGGGACCCTCTCTTTAAAGAGCCAATGGGAGGGAGGGGAAGAGCTGATTTTGAATCTTCCCTTACTGGGTGCGGTACGACAACTTGAAACCACGCTTCTTAAGGGGTCGGAGGATAGGGTTGGGTTGAGTGTGGCGGAAATACTCTCCTGGCCCGGCATGACGCAACAGCAAAGTCTGCCTGGGATTGATGAGAGTGAAGAGGGTAAGGGTTTTTTGGAGGCTGTCCTTGGCATTTTGGAGCAGGCGGCCCATAGCCTCAAAACCATGCGGGAAATCGAGGGAAGAGAGCTTGCCTCTGTGGTTGATGGGCTGACGACAGAGCTTGCCCTTTTGGTTGATCAGGTGGCAGAGAATCTGCCCAGGGTGCAGGAGAGTTTGGAAAAACGGCTTCAGGACCGACTGTCGGAGTTGGCTGCGACGACGATTGATCAGGAGAGGTTGGCCCAGGAGAAGATCTATTTCATGAACCGCCTGGATCTTTCTGAGGAGTTGGATAGGCTTAGAATCCATTTGCGGGAGATTTCTCAGGTAGTGGCCTATGCGGAGCCGATAGGAAGGCGGCTTGATTTTTTGTGCCAGGAACTTAACCGGGAGGCAAACACCCTCTGTTCCAAGGCTCAGGATGGGGAGATTTCCCGAATTGGTATCGATATGAAGGTGTTGGTAGAGAAACTTCGGGAACAGGTTCAAAATCTAGAATAGTAGTACCTTGGTATACGGAGGTTTGCACATAAGATGAGCGAGAAAAGGAGAGGCTTTGTCTTAATTTTATCGGCTCCATCTGGTGCAGGGAAGAGTACCTTGGCCCAGCATCTGATTCGATCGATGCCGGATATCTTGATTTCGGTTTCAACGACCACCAGAAAGCCCAGGCCGGGAGAGGTTGAGGGCCAGCACTATTTTTTTGTTGAGAAAACTTTTTTTCAAAACGAGATAGAACAAGGCAACTTTTTGGAGTGGGCGGAGGTGTTTGGCAACTTTTATGGTACGGCCAAATCTTTTGTCGAGGCGACGCTCGCCAGCGGTCAGGATGTTGTTTTGGACATCGATTGGCAGGGAGCCAGGGTGGTTCGTGACCATTTGTCATCCGCTGATGTGGTTGGGGTCTCCATTGTTCCCCCCTCTTTGCAATCCTTGCGTGATCGTCTTGAAAGACGGGGCCAGGATAGTGCCGAGGTCATTGATGCCCGGATGGCTCAAGCTGGTGAGGAGATGTCCCACTGGCAGGAGTATGAGTATCTGGTGATCAATGACGATCTGGAAAAGTCGAAAGCAGATTTAGTGGCCATTGTTCGTGCGGAACGGCTTACACGGGATAGGATGGCGGGGCAAGTGAAAAAAATTACCGACGAATTTGGTGTAAATGGTGTAGTATAGGGAATTGGTGGGCCATATTTTTTTATTGAGAGTGTGGCTACCTGCTGATCTGGGCAAAAAAGCTGGTGAGAATCCAGGCAAAAATTGATGACAAGGATGATCCATGGCACGTGTAACAATTGAAGATTGTTTGGAAAAAGTAGATAATCGTTTTGATTTGGTTATTTTGGCCGCCAAACGGGCCAGACAGCTAACCAGCGGTGCGGAAGCTACCGTACCATTGGATAATGATAAAATGACCGTTGTGGCTCTTCGTGAAATAGCCAAAGATACCATTGACCTGCAAGAGCTGCTGATTGAAAGTATGCCGGTTAAGCCGGAGATTATTGAGGAGGAGGTGGTCATTGTGGAGGCAGAAGCAGAAGCAAAGGCCAGTGATCTGACAGCAGAAGAGACAGAACAACCAGAGGTTGATGCGGAAGCGGTGGATTTGAAAGCGGCCAATGATGGGGATGAGGAGAGCCAAGAGTCATCCTAGTGTGCGTTTAGGCGATTAGATAAGGGGGGCGGCCATTGAAACAGTGGACGGAGTTGGTCAAGAAAATTCTTGAGTATCACTCCGATGCTGACCAGGAATTTCTGGAGCGGTTGCATCAGTTTATTGCCGCCATTCCCCAAAACAATAAAAACCAGCAGGACCATTTCAGCCACTCCTTGGCGGTGGCCCGTACTCTGGTTGAGTTACGGATGGATACCGCTTCCATCTCGGCGGCTCTGCTCTCTGGAGCGGTTGAGTCCGGTCATGTTTCATTACAGACAGTTCGGGAAAAATTTGGCGAAGATGTCGCTTTTTTGACCGAGGGTCTGACAAAAATTCTGCAGCTTTCTCCTCGAACCCGTTCAGAAATTCAAGCGGAAGAGTTTCGTAAAATGATCTTGGCCATGGCCAAGGATATTCGGGTTATTCTTATTCGCCTGGCCTTCTGTCTTCAACAGATGCGTTTGGCCATCACGCAAAATCTGGATGTGGCCGATAAGTTGATCCAGGAGGTTGAGGAGACCTACGCCCCTATTGCTCATCGCTTGGGAATCTACTGGATTAAAAATGAGCTGGAGGATATGGCCTTTCGTCTGAAAGACCCGGTTGCCTATGCTACGTTGGGGGAGGAGGTTCGTAGACGTCGTAAGGGGGGAGAGGATGTTGTTCGTAAGGTTGTCTCCATCCTGAAGAAAAATTGTCGCAAGCATCACATTGCCGCCGAGGTGTTTGGTCGTGAAAAACATCTTCACTCCATCTATGCCAAACTGGAGCGGAAGAAGATCAGCCTGGAACATCTCTACGATCTGATCGCCTATCGTATCATTGTCCGAAAAAAGGCCGACTGCTATAAGGTTTTTGGTATGATTCACGGGGAGTTTAGTCCGGTACCCGGTCGTTTCAAGGACTATATAGCCATGCCCAAGAGCAACGGTTACAAGTCGCTGCATACGGTGGTGATTGGCCCTTTTGGCAATCAGATTGAGATTCAGATTCGAACCGAAAAAATGCATCAGATTGCAGAAAGTGGTGTGGCGGCCCACTGGACCTATAAAGAGAAAGGGCTGGATACCAAGAAGCATTCGGCGGCTACCGGTTACTCCTGGTTGAAGCGAATGTTGGAGGTTCATCAAAAAACCGATGATCCGGGCCAGTTTCTTGAGCATGTAAAAATAGACCTTTTTCCCAACGAAATTTATCTTTTTACCCCCAATGGAGACATTATCACCCTGCCGCAAGGGGCGACTCCGGTTGATTTTGCCTATGCGGTGCATTCGGCGGTGGGAGATCACTGTCAGGGTGCGAAGGTCAATGGGCGGATGGTTCCCCTTAAAACCCCTCTGGAGACAGGGGATAGTGTTGAAATTATAACGGCTAAAAACCAGCATCCCAATCCAGCCTGGCTACGTTTTGTGGTTACCGGTCAGGCCAAATATCGTATCAACCGTTGGGAGAAGGCCCGGAGGCGTGAGCAGGGGATTGTGCTGGGTCGGGAGTTGTTGGTGCGGGAGATCCAGAAAGTAGGCCAGGGGTTGGCATTAAGCAGCAAGGCGATTGTTCGCGGGGCAACCCATCTGCATATTGATGGGGAGGAGGAGCTTCTTTATCAGGTTGGAATCTCTGCCATCGGCCCGATTCAGGCTTTGCATGCCATGTTTCCGGAGACGATCAAGGAGAACAAGGAGAAAAAATCGCTACGGGAGAAGCGGGTGGAGGTCGAGCGTGAGGTTGTTCAGGCTCGGGCGAAGAACTCTATCGAAGGGTCGGGAAAATCCATGCGTCTCCTGGGGATTTTGCCGGAGATGGCCGTATCGGCGGCCCGCTGTTGCAGTCCGGTTCCTGGAGATACCATTGTTGGCATTATCAGTACGGGCAAGGGCATTGTCATTCATGGGGTTGAGTGTCCGAATCTGGCGGCCATGACCAATCAGCCGGAGCGTTGGATTGAGGATATTGATTGGCCGGAATACACCTCCCAGTCCTATGTGACCAGTTTGCGTATTATGGCTCAAAATCAGCGTGATACCTTACCTTTGGTGAGTCAGACCGTCACCATGGCCAAGGGAAATATTGTTCAGATCAAGGTTCAGGATCGTGATCGTGACCCTTTTGTCTTGGTTATGGATGTTGAGGTAGAGGGGTTGGAGCTGTTGGAAGAGATTATCCGGCAGGTTGACGCTTTGAATGTGGTTCAGGAGGTTGATCGGTTACGGGGATGAAAAAGGTGTTATGACGGCAATCAAACGGTCTATCAACTCCACCCAGGCACCTCAGGCGGTGGGGGCGTATAGTCAGGCGATAGAGAGTGGGGGGTTGGTTTTTATCTCTGGGCAGATTGCCCTTGACCCTGCGAGCGGTCTGTTAATCGGAGAAGATACGGTAAGTCAGGCTCGACAGGTGATGGAAAACCTCAAGGGAATTGTGACGGCGGCTGGTGGTGATTGGTCCCATTTGGTTAAAGTCACCATCTATCTGGTCGATCTGGCAGATTTTCAAGCGGTTGATGCGCTCTATTCCAGCTATCTTTCTCCCCCTTATCCCGCCAGGGCAACGGTTGGTGTGGCTGCTCTACCCAAGGGAGCGCGGATTGAAATAGATGCCATTGCTCATCTGGGCCGTTGAGTGGATCTACGGATGGTTACACCTGCTGGTATGGTTATTATGGGAAAAAAGAGCGGAAAAATGATAGTCAGGATAGGGATCTGTTGTGCTCTGTTGCTGTTCTCTTCAGAGGTATCAGCCTCTCTGTATTGTGTGGTCGATTTCAGTGGTCGGCGGTGTAACTATACCGATATGACCACCTGTCAGCAGGCTGCTGGGGATCAGGGCGAGTGTGTTTTGAATCGGCAGGAGATGATTGCTCCGGTTGGTGGGGCTGTTTATTGCCTGGTGGAAAAATGGAAAACCGAGTGTGTTTACCGAGATCTTGCCAGTTGCCAACGGCAGGCTTTACCCAGAAAAGCTTCGTGCCTGGCCAACCCCAACTTAACCCAGCCCTCTTTCAAGCCATCCATCGGTGATGCAGACGGGTGGTCTCGCCAGCCCAATCCAGAGAGCGGGGAGAGCCAACCCCAATGGGGCGGGCAGCCTTGGGATGGATCGAAACGAGGTAACTATCTACCCAGCCCTGGTTACAATCCCCGTCCTGGTTCTCGTTGAGCCTGGGATGGCAGGAATGATGTTATTGGGAAGTGCCGTGATAACCGGGCTGTGTGCCGGAGTTGTGGCAGGGCTGTTTGGTGTGGGAGGGGGAATTATCATTGTCCCGGCCCTTCTGCTTTTATTCCATCTGGCCGATCTTCCCGCAGCTTATTTGATGCAAATGGCGGTGGGCACATCTCTGGCGACCATTGTGGTGACCAACCTGATGGCTACCTGGAAACAGCACCAACGGCAAAGTGTCAACTGGCAGGCGGTGGGCTATTATACACCAGGCATTTTAATGGGGGCTTGGCTTGGCGCCCAACTGGCGGTTCGACTGGATGGTGGGCTACTACAGACTCTTTTCGGGCTTTTTGAAATCGGGGTCGGTTGGCGGATGATCACCCTGGGTGGAGAGGATGAGATGGGGTGCAGGTCCCAGCCCTTAAGCCGAATTCTCTCGGCCTGTTTGGGGGGGGGAATCGGTCTGGTCAGCGCCCTGTTTGGTATTGGTGGTGGCACCCTTTCGGTGCCCGCCTTGACACTCATCTCCCGCCTGCCCATTCGCCTTGCTGTTGGTAGCTCCTCGGCGATGGGGATCTTTTTAGCGCTCTCCGGGGCTTTGGGTTATATTATGGCGGGGTGGAATAACACCGCACTACCGCTCGGTTCTTGGGGCTATGTCATACCAGAAGCCTTTTTTGGTATTATCATGGGTACCCTGCTCACCACCCCTTTTGGGGTTAAGTTAGCTCATACCCTGTCACCAACCCTCTTGAAAAAAGGTTTTGGCCTTTTTCTTGTTGTGATTGGTCTCAGGTTGGCTGTTGGATAACCTGCCGTTTTTAGGTTGAAAGACGGCGATGGCGCTCCTGCAGTTTGAGCAGATAGATAATCAACTCATGAATCTCTGTTTTGGGTCCCGCCTTGACGGACTGGATCAACAGCTGTTTTTGCCCCCGCTTGATGGCTAAGGCCATAAACTCCCGGGTTTTTTCGAAATAGTGCTCCCGTGTATCGGCCTCTTGTGCGTTGGGAAGATAGGCTTCTAATTTATCGATGACCTTTTTGGGCCACTCTACGGCAGGTAGGGCGGAAAATTCCACCTCGTCAAAATGGAGCAGCAGCCAGAGCGGAAAGCCGGGAGCAGAGAGAATCAGCCGGAAAATACGATTGTTGGGTAGATCGTGATGGCGTGCCATCCGTTTGGCCTGAGAGATCGGGTCTGATCTCTCTTGAGAATCAGCCGGTGAGCCCTCCTGATCCAGTAAGGCAAAAAGACGGCGATGGGGAGCAGCCTGATGGCTTATAGCCAGCGCCTCTTCCACCTGTTCAATCGGATCACAGCTATGGGTTGCACAGATGGTAATGCGTGAACCGAGCTGCAGATGGTCGACAATATCCTGGAAATAACAGGCCGACTCCGCTGAGCAGACAATGAGAATACGGTCTCTGGGTGAGAGCTTGGGATGGCTGCGTTCTAACGAGTTGGAACTGCGTTCATTCCCCGGGGAGCTTTGACGAACAACCACGGAAATCTTACCTTACCACCCTTCAAACTGTTTAAGAGCTGGCAGGCCACCATAGTGACCATCCAGATAACGTTTTTGCAGCGGTTCCCCCTTCTCCACATCAAAATCGGAGACCGGGTAGAGTTCACTACAGCGGTCACCGCTTTTCTCGACCATCCAAAACTGATCTCTGCGGAAGATTTCATTATCCAGCAGAGCGGTATCGTGGGTGGTACTGATGAGTTGAGCACAGGTGGTATTCAATTTTGGGTCGTTGATCATGCCGATGAGAAACCGAACCAGATGATGATGAAGACTGGTATCCATCTCATCCATAAACAAAACCCGCCCCTGACGCAGTAGGTTGATCCAGGGCCAGGCCAAAGCGAACAACTTTTGCGTACCACGAGACTCCGACTCCCATGGAAGCAAGACCGGCAGGCCGGTGTCAGCCATGGATCGCTCCAGGCGGACCTCCAACACCTCTTGAGAGGACATCTCTTTGACCAGGGCAGAACGGACCTCTTCTGGCAGATCCTCCATACCCAGATCTCCTAAAGCGCGCGTCTCCAGCTTGATATCTTCAATATCCAGATCGGCCTGGTTTAAAAATTTAAGCACCTCCAGCCGGCCGCTGGCATCCTGACAGAGGGTGGCGGAGTAGTCCTGGCTGATTTCTGAATGGGGGCGAAAAATCCGCAACCGCTTGTCAAACCAGTCAAATACCGGGCGCAAAGGGAGACTGTTGAGTTGGATGGCCGTGGAGAGAAACAGGGCATTATTACGGGTGGCATCTTTCCAGACTTCCCGATTGCCGGGCAGAAATTTTTTGTGGAGCGTCCAACTTTCTTGATTGGTGCTTGCATCATAATAGCGTTCGAACCAGCGCTGAGGCCGGTTTTTGGGGTAGGCAATCAACCACTCATGGTGGACACGCTCTCGTGTGGCGGCAAATCCGTATTGATATCGAACACCCTCTTCGACAAAGATCATCTCAAAAATGCTTGGTTCGTTGGCGTTGCGGGTATTGAGCAGAAAAGGAAAGAGATCGATAGCATCCCCCTCTTGGCCTTTTGCCGAATTGAGGACGAAATCCCACATAAAGAGAGCGGCACGAATCAGATTGCTTTTACCCGAAGCGTTGGCTCCGTGGATAATGGTAGAGCGCAGCAGTTTGGGCATTTTGGGTACATCGGTTGAGAAGGTGTTATCTGCCAACTCCCGATAGGAACCACTGGCCGCCATGGTGAGGGTCTGTCGCTCACAAAAAGAGAGATAGTTGGAAACACTGAATTCGATTAACATTGAATCCGGCCCGTCAAAGTAAAAGGTGAGTTGACCGAGTTATAACCTCGGCGAGCATTGATCCTGGAAACGGCAGCTGGCTGTGTGTGCCATGGAGCCAAGCAGAAGAGAAGGTTACCCACTCTGCCGACTTTTTCGGCAAACATCCTACCATTTTTCTTTTCTGGCGAACAGACGGATTCATGCCGTGGCTCTAAACCAAGAAACGGTGGAGAGCTGTTAGCCGCTCTCCACCGTTTTTTAGTTTTATTGGATGGTGGTTGGCAACATGCCAAGTGCCTGCCGGTAGAGATGGAGAATGGCCTCTTCCTCGTCGATCTCATGTTGATCTTTTTTACGAAGGCTGACAATTTTGCGCATTATTTTAGGGTCGAAACCGTTACCTTTCGCTTCCAGATAGAGATCACGGATATCTTGGCCCAGCTCCGTTTTCTCCTCTTCCAGCCGTTCGATACGATCGATATACTGCTCCAGTTGATCACCAGTGATTCCACCCACATCGGCAATTTGACCGGGTGCGATTTCAGTAGCTTCATTCAGTGCTGGCATGGTTGACTCCTTGATAATGTTTTGAAAAAGGGTTGTCACACCTGACCCGAGCGGGGTTATGGCTTAGCCACCCACCTCGAGAAAAGCGTCGAAAAATTGTCAATAGATGGGGATATGCCCACCTGATGTACGTTAAAAGCAATATTGATGCCTAAAATGGAGACTGCCCTATTTTACCGGCAAGTCGTTGTTTCGCCCTCTATTGTTCGAAAGAGAGCTAAGCCGACCGATCCCATGGGGTTTCGTCCCTGCTTTGGGATTTTGGGTGTGGAAAGGTCGTCAAAATAGGCCTCTTTGTCTAAACGGTCTGCGTTTATTCCTATAAGTGTGATAGGATAATGGGTTATTGGACTAAATAATGGGAAAAGAGAAAGAATGAAACGGTCTTGGCGAATACTTATTGTTGATGACGATACCTTTTTGTGGAACTGGCTTAAAGATAGCCTGAGCCTGTTGGACTATGAGGTTGAAGCGGCAGAGAATGGTTTGCAGGGTATTGAGCTGTTTCAGAAGTTCACGCCCGACCTGGTCTTGATGGATGCCATGATGCCGATTATGGGCGGTCTGGAAGCGTGCCAACAGATCAAAGCTCTGCCCGCCGGAAAAAACATACCCATCATCATGATGACCGGTATTAAAGAGGATGATGAGACGGTCATTCAATCCTTCGATGCCGGTTGCCACGATTTTGTAACCAAACCCATTAATCTGACGGTGTTGGAGCGACGCATCCATACCATACTGAGTGGTATCTTGTCAGAAGAGAAGCTGGCCCTCTCCAATCGGGCTGCTCTGGAGTCCATTTCCGACCAGCTTAAAATAACCTCACTGGTCCTGGAAAAAGCCACGGAAGCGGTTCTTATTACCGATCTAGGCGGTACCATTCAATCGGTTAATCCTGCGTTTACCACTATCACCGGTTATTCCTTCAAAGAGGCTGTCGGTAAAAAGCCCAATATTCTCCGCTCCGAACACCATGAGGAATCTTTTTACAAAGCCCTCTGGGAGGCCCTTTTTTCCCAGGGTAGCTGGCGGGGGGAAATGTGGAACAGGCGCAAAAATGGTGAGGCCTTTCCGGTGATGCAGAACATTACCGCCATTCAGGATAAATATGGTGAGATAACCCATTTTGTCAGTATCTTTACCGATTTAACCAACTGCAAAAAAAACCAGGATAATCAGGATCTCATCACAACCCACGACCCTCTGACCGGTCTGCCTGATCGCCATCTTTACAGTGAGCAGGTGAAACAGGCCGCTCTACGGGCTGGTCGAAATGGTAGTAAGGTTGCCATTCTTCTCATCAATATGAACTCCTTTCGGCGGGTCAACGATAGCATGGGCTATCTGCAGGGCGATGCGGTTCTCAAGGAGATTGGCAGCCGATTGAAAGGGAGTATTAAATCGGGGGATCTGATCAGCCGCCTGCGTGGGGATGAGTTTGGCATTGTTCTGGTGGAGATCATCACCCTTCAAGATGTGACCGACACCATTCAAAAACTTTTCCAAAGTTTGAGTTGCCCTTTTATTCTTCAAGAGCATGAAATTATCATCACCGCCAGTATTGGTGTAACCCTTTTCCCCGATGATCATCAGGACATAGAAACTCTGCTCCAAAAGACCGACCGGGCTTTAAGTCAGGCCAAAGAGCAGGAGGGCAACAGCTTTCAATTTTTTACGCCAGACCTGGACTCTCAAGCCTGCCAGCGGCTCTCTATGGAGAGTAACCTGCGCAAGGCTTTAACCAACCAGGAGTTTACCCTTTTCTACCAACCTAAAGTTGATCTGATTTCTAAAAAAGTGGTGGGAACGGAGGCTTTGATTCGCTGGTTTCAGCCGGGTAGGGGGACTGTCCCCCCGGTTGAGTTTATCCCACTGGCCGAGGAGTCCGGCTTGATTATTCCCATGGGAAATTGGATCTTGAACACAGCCTGCCAAAATGCTCGGGAGTGGATTGAAAATGGAGCATGTTCCCTTCAAGTCAGTGTGAATATTTCCAGCCGACAGTTTCAAGACCCTTTTATTATCGCCACCCTTCAGGAGGCTTTGGAAAAAAGCGGGCTGCCTGCTTCCTGTCTGGAGCTGGAAATTACCGAGAGTCTGGTGATGGGAAATGTAGAGGAGGCGATCAGAATACTACGAGAATTTAAGGATCTGGGGCTTAAAATATCCATGGATGACTTTGGAACCGGCTACTCCTCTCTAAGTTATCTGAAAAAATTCCCCATCGATATTCTGAAAATAGATCAATCGTTTGTGCGGGATTTAGTGCATGATGCCAGTGATGCTGCTTTGGTCAAAGCGATTATCTCCATGGGTAATAATCTTGGGCTGACGGTGATTGCCGAGGGTGTTGAGACGGTAGAACAGGCTCTCTTTCTCAGGCAGGAGGGGTGTGATATGGCTCAGGGCTATCTCTACAGTAAACCGATAGAAAAAAACCTGTTTGCCCAATTTTTCAGAGAGTATAATCGGTAACGGAGATTCCAACCCCAATGGCTACCAAACAGGAGGGGCGGATGGGTATGGGAAGGCATGAAGAAGGCCTTCCCAGTAGATTTGGGCAGCGCTCAAGGTTGCAAGCTTTAACCTTTATCCCTAAAGCGTGTTATCCCACCCCACATCCTGGAGAGGAAAAACCGGGCCATCCGTGCACACTCGACGATAGTGCCACGTGCCATCCTTCGCCCGAATAGGTGCCACACAACCGGCACATCCTCCAAATCCACACGCCATATGCTCTTCCAACGAAACATACCCACCCAACTGAAACCGCGCCGCCATTTCTGCCGCCGCCTTCATCATGGGGGTCGGTCCACAAACAAAAAGATCGGTACGTTGTCGCTTCTCTAGCGAAAGGGCCTGCAACATTTCAGCCGCCAACTCCGTCACATAACCCTGGAAAAAACCAGGCTTGGCAACCAGTGAAGAGAGCCGGCTGGGAATACCCAAAAAAACTTGGCGAGCTACCGCAAGAGGTTGGATGATTGGATCGGACTCGATGGAGGTTGTGGCAGGGGTCAGCTCGAAAGGGGGGTCATCACTCTCCATACCGAGAAGAAAAAGGGTCTCAATACCCTGGGCCTTAAGTTGACGGGCATAAAAATCCAAGGGGGCATAACCAATACCTCCGGCAATCAACAGAGCGCGACGTCCCGCATCGGGTTTGGGAAACCCCCGACCAATGGGACCAAGCAAGGTGATTTTCTCTCCAGGCTGCCAACGACTCATCCACCCACTACCCTCTCCCACTACCTGATAAAAAATATCTACCGTCCCCAAGGCGATATCGGCATCCAGGATGGAAAACGGCCGGGGAAGTGTCAGGTTGGGATGGCAGTTGAGATGAACAAAATGGCCTGGCTCCGCTCCCCGTGCTACCTCGGGTGCGAGCAGACGCAGGAGAAATTGGGTCTTGGTCAACGGTTGGTTGAAGACTACGACAGCGGTGGTTTGATGAGAGAGGGCAGGTTGGCACATGGCGCTATTGACCATCCTCATAAACCGTACGACCCGCCACCAGAGTGCGCTTGACCCGCCCCCGCACACGTCGACCATGAAAAGGGGTGTTCCGGGTGCTGCCGTGGAGGGCGTTGGCGTCCACCGTCCACCGTTCCCTTTCATCAAACAAGACAATATCCGCCGGGCGGCCTGGGGATAGGGTTCCTCGGTTGATGCCCAATAGCTCGGAGGGTCGATGGGTCATGACCGCTATGCAGTCGCTCAGACTCATCACCCCATCCCGTACCAACTCCAGAGTGACAGGCAGCAGGGTCTCCAACCCCACCACACCATTGGCCGCACAACAAAACTCGACCCGTTTGCTATCCTCGTCATGGGGTGCATGGTCTGTGGCAATGGCTGCCACAATGCCACGAGACAGCCCCTCCAATAAGGCATTGCGGTCTCGCTCACTTCGCAAGGGAGGCGCCATCTTGGCATCAGTATTGTAGCCAATCACCGCCTCTTCTGTGAGGGCAAAGTGGTGGGGAGCAATTTCGCAGGATACCGGCAGGTTGCGTTGAATGGCCCGCTCAACGCTCTGCAGTGCTCCAGCCGTCGAAAGATGGGCGACGTGATAACGTCCCCCGGTTAACTCCACCAGCCGAATATCCCGATCCACCAAAATGGATTCCGACTCGGCGGGAATACCGGGGATTCCCAACCGGGTGGCTGTCACCCCTTCGTTCATACACCCTTCAGAGGCCAGGCTGGGGTCCTCGGCATGTTGGATGATCAAAGCCCCAAAAGCACGGGCGTAGTCCAGCGCTCGACGCATGACACTGGAGTTGGAAATAGCCCGACCATCATCGGAAAAAGCCACACAACCGGCCTTAATCAGCAGACCCATTTCTGTCAGCTCTTTACCCTGCAGACCCTTGGTGACCGCACCAATGGGAAAGACGTTGACTATCCCCCCCATGCGGGCCTTATCCAAAACATACCCCACCACACTGGGGTCATCAGTAACCGGCTGGGTGTTGGGCATGGCCGCCACAGATGTCACACCACCCGCCGCTGCTGCTTGGGTGCCCCCGGCAATGGTCTCTTTATACTCATAACCCGGCTCTCTGAGATGAACATGCATATCCACCAGACCCGGCGCGACAATCAGCCCATCTGCGTCAATAATGCGGCAACCTTCAGGCTGATCAGGTCGACCCACCTCTCGAATCACCCCGCCCTCCAGTAGAAGATCCGCCGTTTCATCTATCTGATTGACCGGATCTATGATTCTGCCCCCCTTGATGAGGGTAAACTTTGCTTCGTTCATGGTTGCATCCTCTACGCTTCAACACCACACAGGCGATATAACACCGCCATTCGAATGGCCAATCCGTTTGCCACCTGCTCTAAAATGACCGAGTGGTTGGGGTCATCCGCCACCTTGGAGGTGATCTCCACGCCTCGATTCATGGGGCCGGGATGCATGACGATGGCTTTGGGAGCCGCCAGCGCAAGCCGCTTATGGTTCAGGCCCCAAAATTCAAAATATTCTCGAATACTGGGTAAAAAAGCACCGGTCATTCGCTCCTGCTGCAGTCGGAGCATCATCACCACATCCACACCGGCAATTCCCTCTTCCATTCGGTAGTATACCTTGGCTCCAAACGCCTCTTCCGCTTGGGAGGGCATCAGGGTTGGCGGTCCGACAAACCGGACCGTAGCCCCCATGGTTTTTAAACCGATGGCATTGGAGCGGGCCACGCGAGAGTGGAGCACATCACCACAGATGGCAACCGTCAACCCTTCAAAATTTTCTCGACCCATCAAGGGGAGGTGATTCTCCATGGTCAGGATATCCAGCAGGGCCTGGGTCGGGTGTTCATGGCTGCCATCACCTGCGTTGATAATGGCAGCGTCCAGATTACGTGCTAGAAACTCCTGGGCGCCGGACTCCGAGTGGCGAACCACCACCACATCCGGGTTCATGGCCTCCAGATTGGCCAGAGTATCGATGAGGGTCTCCCCCTTTTTAACCGAACTGGAGGCCACCGACATGTTGATGACATCCGCCGACATCCGCTTGCCTGCCAACTCGAAGGAGGTGCGGGTTCGTGTGGAGTTTTCATAAAACAGGTTGATAACCGTCTTACCACGCAGAGTTGGAACCTTTTTTATCTCTCGGCGATTCACCTCCCGAAAAGAGGCGGCTGTATCGAGTATGGAGTAAATCTCCTCTCGGCTGAGGTCGGACATGCCAAGCAGATGTTTTCGATTCCAGATTGTTGCTTTCATATTGCTTTTTACCTATTCACCAAGCTGACGCCGTACCAAAATCAAACCCGCCTCTTTTTGATCCACCAGTTTGATGGACTCCATGGCATCGGTTTGGACGTTAAGACCGGAATAGTCCGGCTGGATGGGTAACTGGCGTCCCCCCCGATCGGCCAATACCACCAGATCGACAATCTCCGGTCGACCATAATCGAACAGAGCATTGAGAGCCGCCCGTATGGTACGACCGGTAAACAGGACATCATCCACCAGGATAATCCGTTTGTCATCAATATCCATCGTCAGATCGGTGGCGCCGATAACCGGGTTGGAGGCGACGGTGACATGGTCATCCCGATAAAAGGAGATATCCAGAAAACCGATGGGCAGTTCCCGGTCGAGCCGTTGGTTGAGCCGCTGCCTAAGTAGTCGAGCCACCAAGGCTCCACCCCGGCGAATACCGACCACTACCCGTTTTTGGGGCTGAGTTATATCCGCGACCAGGCGGTCGGCCAACTGGTCGATAATGTTGAGGATATCCAGGTTGGTGAGCACACTTTTTTCACTCTTGATAATCATGGAAAAGCGTTCCTTGGCGTTAGAATCGTTATCATCTTAAACCTGGAAACGGCTGTTTCCAGGTTAAAACAAGAACTATTCATAAAAGGATACCCTAAAAGAGGGGGGGAGTGAATAGACGATCGGGTCAAAGATCAACCATCTCCACCCGATCCACCGCAATCTCCCCCAGAAAACGTCCGGCAACCTCCTGGAATCGGTCGGCTACATCGGTTACATAAAAATCCACCCGCTGTTTGGCATCCGGTTGTGTCGGCAGGAGGAGTTGGTTCATTAATTTTTCCAGCGCCTCCACCACCGCTTCCGCCGAGTCGATCAGCTGGGTACGGGGGCCAAGCACCTGGGCGATAATCGGCTTTAAGACCGGATAGTGGGTACAGCCCAAAATCAGGATATCGACCGGGTCTTTTAAGAATGGGGCAAGATTCTCCTCAACAATCAACCGGGTTGCTCCATGGTTGATCCACCCCTCCTCAACCAATGGTACAAACAGCGGGCAGGCCAGAGAGCTGACCTTCAAAGCCGGCTTCAGCAGGGCCAGAGTGTTGGGGTAGGCGCCGCTGGCAATGGTTGAACGGGTACCGATAATACCAATATGGCCCGACCGACTCTTCATCTCGGCCAGGGCTTTTTGGCATCCGGGCTGAATCACGCCGAGTACCGGCGTCTCACAGTGGGCACGCAGTGCGCCCAAACCCAGCGCCGACGCGGTATTGCAGGCCGCAATCAACCCCTTGACGTTACGCTGGATCAAAAAATTGGCCACCTGGATGGTATAACGCTCAACCGTCCGAACCGACTTGGCGCCGTAAGGGACGCGTGCGGTATCGCCGAGGTAGATAAAATGTTCATGGGGAAAGGCTGCAATCAGCTCTTTAAGAACGGTCAGTCCACCAACGCCGGAGTCAAAAATGCCAATGGGGCGGGAGTCATACGGAGTATCCATGGGGTCCAGTTTACACCATCTCATCAAGGGCTGTAAAAATAAATAGGGTGGGTCATCCGAAGGGTTGTTGTCCGGTCGACGGTTTTTTTGGTGGCAATGCGTGAAGCCAGCTCTTCTCTACCGTGATATCTGACCAGTATTTGCAATATCTTGACGGCATCTATTTTGTCGCTTTTTGCTCGACGAGCACGTCGGTTTACTTCAACCTGGAAACGGCAGTTGTTAGCCCATACTTGGCATAACCTCGTGATTCACCTGCTGTCATAGAAAAAAGTCTCATCACGCATTGGGTGAGGTCGATTTTTTCTATGGCAGCAGCTAAACCGATATCTTGCACCATTCATGCACTTCCAACTGCCGTTTCTAGGTTCAATAATCCTTTTTTTGTACGACACAAAGTCCTGTCCCCTTGTCACGGTGCAGCGTCCCTTCCAAGAGCCTCAATTGGCTCTCAAAAAGATCAAGGACCTGAGACCGCTGAGCGTGGCCTTGGTGGTGATCAAGCCCCATGGGTGTGTCAAGGGTGGCCTCCAGGTCTGTCATGACATAATCGAAAATCAATATTCCACCCGGATTTAACAGGTCAATAAAACGCTGTGCCGTACGCAAGGGTTGGTCCAGATGCTCAAAAACAGCCCGACAGAAAATGACATCATAGTGAATATCCGCAGGAAGCTGAAACCCCTCTTCCGGTCGCAACAACAGGGGGATAATGTTTTGACAGTGGCGAAAACGGTAACACCCATAATGAAAAGGCAGATATTCCAGGTCGGCCAGATAGATTTTTTGCTGGGGGTCAGGGTTGAAAAATTCAAAATAACTGAGCGTAATCGGTGCGGTGGCGCAGCCATATTCGAGGATATTCCGAGGGGATGGGTGATAGGTGCGCATGAACTCCAGAGGCAGCAACTGATGGGTGACATACTCCTTGTTCACCATATGAAAAAGTTTGGCGATCACCTTGGGATGTTGCCATTTTTTCAAATGGGCACCCTCAGAGATCTCAGGCTCGGCCTGGGCGTTATCGAGGGATTGATTGGCAGAAGCCACGGTATAGACCCCTTTCAGGAAAAAAAAATCCTGCACACTCCACACCCCCCGCCCTTTTAAAACGGTTTTCCAATACTCTCTGAAAACCTCATACCAGCTAAGGTCGATATGGGTATTGCGCCCTATCTTCCAGAGCGCTTTCCGATACCTGGCAGGTAGGAAGCGGTTTTTATAGATCCGATGCAGTCGAGTTTGCAGGAAGGGTACCTTGTTTACCGCCGGTGACTCTTTGGCATCGTAAGGGAATGATTTGAAAAGCTCGGGAACGTTGACGACCAACTTATCAAATTTATTCATGATTCAATCCACCATCAAACAGTTGTTTGGTTCGGTGCAGGCTTGGAAGGGGTGGGGAGATATTCGTGTCCAGGCTGGCAAAAAAACAGCCTTATCGTATGGTTAGCAACCTGTTGACGACAAATAATGGAGCGGATGAGGAGAATCGAACTCCCGTCTTAAGCTTGGGAAGCTTAGGCCCTACCATTAGACGACACCCGCATTTTGGAAGATGATCCCAGTGGTATGTCTACCAAAAAAAGGGTGATCAGGTCAATAGCTACCTCCCACCCAATGAACTTTACCTGTGAGGGGGTTACCTAATGACCAAGATGGGGTTTGGGACTTATTACCTGGCAGATGGTGAGAGTGAGATATGGAGAAGAAGACAATTCATCTATTGATCAGTCGGGGGCTGGACGGCGATCTAAACCGGGAGGAGATGGTTAAACTCTATCGGTTGGTGGCTAACGATCCCTCCTTGACCGTAGAGATGGGCGAGCTGGCTCGATTGCAAGAGGAGCTGCTCACCCTCTCCCAGCTAACCTCCGAACAGACCCCCACAACAGACCTGGCAGCCCGGATGGCGGCGACCATCCAGAAGGAGCAGCAAAAAAAAATCTCTTTTTTTGCCCTGACGCAACGCCTTCATCAGTGGCTGCTCTCCCCTAAAGGGCTGGCAGTTCAGCCCCTCTCTTTTGCCGGCGGTATTCTGGCCTCGCTTCTGGTTGTCTGGCTGACGGCCCCCGGCATGAATCTTCCTCTGGATAATAACCCCACCCTCCAGACCGCCCGCCTCAATATCCACGATGTCCAGTTTGTTAAAGCCAAGGCTCGGATAAGCTGGACCAACCAATTCATCATTCCTCCAGGAGGCTCTACCCGCTTGGCCCTCGACCAGGGGCAGGAGCCGGTTCAAATCCAGTTTGAAACCGTCGAACCAACCCGCTTGACGGTGACCCATACCTCCCTGAAACGGGGTGAGGAGGCGGTGCGAACCTTTGTGGTGACCGGCATTGGTTATGCTACCCTGCGCCAACCCCACACCGGTGATGCGGTTGGTATCGAGAACAGTGGTCAGGTTCCGGTCTTGGTCTACATGAGAAACGCCGGAGGTGTGACGGTCAGCGATTTTACGGCCCGAAACATGAGTCAGTCGTTATGATTCCAATTGGTTGATGGGGTGCTGTTTTCTGACGGCAGAGCGTGGGGCAGGTGGCATTTTGCAGCGACTGCCAACAGCCAAACCGTTGAGATTGGACCAAGCTTACAAATTGTTACACTGAGTCATTAACCATAATAATTATTGATTCTAACGTTTTATTGTAAATTTTCTTGCTGAAACTATCAATAATTCCTATCCTTACCGCTAGGTAATCCGGGGGGAGAATATCAAGAAGGGCTGTCTAGCTGTTGCCTGGATCCTTTTTTAATAAAAAAAGAGTGTTCAAATCATAAGAGTACAAAAAAGGGGAGTCACCATGGCGAATCAAACCTCTCAGATGATCCAAGATCCATTCCTGAATGCGCTTAGGCGTGAAAAGGTGCCGGTAACTGTTTTTTTGGTTAATGGCATTAAGCTGCAAGGGGTTATCTCCTCCTTCGACAACTACTGTCTTATGCTGAAAAACAGTGTGACCCAACTGGTTTTCAAACATGCCATCTCCACCGTCATGCCCTCTCGTGATGTCGTGATCGACCCTGCCAACAAGGAGTAGTAACCTGTTAGAGACCGCCCTGGAACCAGACCGAGCCCTACTGATTCAAACCATCGTTCGAGATGTTGATCGAAATCGTGACCGAGCTGAACGTCTGGCCGATGAGCTGGACCATCTGGCCCGTGGTGCGGGCTTGGAGGTTGCCGCGTTGCAACTGCTCACCATTCCCCGCATTCACCCTGGCACCTTTCTCGGCAAAGGGCGGGTGGAGATTATTCGGGATGAGGTAAAAACGTTGGAGGTGACGGTGGTGGTGTTCAACCATGCCCTCACGCCGGTTCAACAGCGTAACCTGGAAGAGGTACTTCAGGCCAAGGTGGTGGACCGTACCGGCCTGATCCTGGAAATTTTTGCGGCTCGGGCCAGAACCAAAGAGGGGACCCTTCAGGTAGAGCTGGCCTCCTTGCTTTACCAGCAGTCTCGTCTGGTGCGTACCTGGACCCACCTGGAACGGCAGCGAGGGGGGGTCGGACTGCGTGGTGGACCGGGTGAGACCCAGATTGAGGTGGATCGCCGCCTGATTCGAGAGAAGGTGACCCGGCTTAAAAAACAGCTTGGTCAGGTAGAGCGTACCCGAACCCTTCAGCGTCAGTCCCGCAAGGATGTACCCTTTTTTACGGCAACCCTGGTGGGTTATACCAATGCGGGCAAATCCACGCTGTTCAACCGCCTGACAGAGGCCAAGGTCTATGCGGCCGACCAGCTTTTTGCCACCCTGGACCCCACCATGCGTGGCTTGACCCTGCCCAACGGCGAGCGGGTGATCCTCAGCGATACCGTGGGCTTCATCCGTGCCCTTCCTCATCAACTGGTTGCCGCTTTTCGGGCCACACTCGAAGAGGTCCTGACCGCCGACCTGCTGCTGCATGTGGTCGACCTTTCCGACCCCCAATGGCGGGAGCAGGAGGAGGCGGTCATGGAGGTGTTGCGAGATTTGGGTGCAGGAGACCGTCCCATGGTGACTCTGTTCAACAAGGTGGATTGCATCCGGGAAGATCAAGGGGGATTGCTGAGCCGCCTGGAGAGCCGCAGCGACGCCCTGCTGCTTTCGGCTACCACCGGAAAGGGTATTGACCCTCTTCTGGATAAACTTGCCGAGGCAGCCCAACAAGGCTCAACCCTCTACCATCTCGATCTACCAGCGACCGATGGCGCTTTTTTGGCCAAACTCTGTCAGGAGGGGCGGGTGGTGGAACGGCTTGAAGTGGAAGACCGCATCCATCTGAGCGTCTCTCTCTCTCAAACCATCTCGGGGCGCCTGCGTCAGGAAATTGAGGCCTACCGGAGATTTTAGTTTTTTTCCCAATTCTCTCGCTTATTTAAAAAAAATGTGGCCCAAAACGGAAATATTCCTGCCTGAAAGGCTTGACAGGCAGGAATGAATGCTTACATTAGCACCCAACACACTTCATTTTTTAATGAAGGTTTGAAAATATCATCTTGAAAATCCTTGTAAAAAAAACGATCACATCATCCCATTATCACTCTGGAGATAGGAAGAACATGAAAACTAAGTTTCGTCCGTTGCACGACCGAGTCGTGGTTAAGCGCACCGAAGAAGATCAAAAAACGGCTGGTGGCATCATCATTCCCGATACTGCCAAGGAAAAACCCATTCAAGGCATTATTTTAGCTGTCGGCAAAGGCGCTGTTTCCGAAAGCGGAACATTGCAACCCCTGGAGGTTAAAGTGGGTGACAAGGTTCTGTTTGGCAAATATGGCGGTACAGAGGTCAAGATTGATGGCGAGGAGCTCCTGATTATGCGGGAGTCCGACATCATGGGCGTTTTGAAGTAGTCCTGAGCTTGGAATTTTTCCAAACGGACTGACTGTTCACAAGACAGCTTTTTCAAGAGCTGTTATCAAATAGAGGTAGATAGATCATGTCGGCAAAAGAGGTTCTTTTTAGTGAGGTTGCCCGCGGTAAAATGTTGGATGGTGTTAACATTTTGGCCAATGCGGTCAAGGTAACACTCGGCCCCAAGGGGCGGAATGTGGTATTGGACAAATCCTGGGGCGCGCCACGGGTTACTAAAGATGGCGTCAGCGTTGCCAAAGAGATCGAACTGGAAGACAAGTTCGAAAACATGGGCGCTCAGATGCTCAAGGAAGTGGCTTCCAAAACAGCGGATGAAGCGGGAGACGGTACGACCTCCGCAACGGTTCTGGCACAATCCATGATTCGTGAAGGCATGAAAGCGGTTGCCGCTGGCATGAACCCCATGGATCTGAAACGGGGCATTGATGCCGCTGTCGAGAGTGTGGTTGCCGCCCTGCGTAAGAGCGCCAAAGAGGTGACCACCTCCGAGGAGATCTCCCAGGTTGGCTCCATCTCCGCCAACAGCGACAGTGAAGTCGGCAACATGATCTCTGAAGCCATGGATAAAGTGGGCAAAGAGGGTGTGATCACCGTTGAAGAGGCCAAAGGTCTGGACACCACGCTGGACGTGGTTGAGGGTATGCAGTTTGACCGGGGTTATCTCTCACCCTATTTTGTCACCAACCCAGAGAAGATGCTGGTAGAGATGGACGACCCCTACATTCTTCTCGTCGAGAAGAAGGTGAGCAATCTCCAGCAGATTCTGCAAATTCTGGAGAGTGTTGTGCAAGCCTCCCGTCCTTTGCTGATCATTGCCGAAGATGTCGAAGGGGAAGCGCTGGCCACCTTGGTGGTTAACAAGTTACGTGGCGGACTGAAGATTTGTGCCATCAAGGCTCCCGGCTTTGGTGATCGTCGCAAAGCCATGTTGGAAGATATTGCCATTCTTACCGGCGGCACTGTCGCTTCGGAGGATGTGGGCGTTAAGTTGGAGAATGTCACCATGGATATGTTGGGCACGGCCCGCTCTGTGGTTGTCAGTAAAGAGGAGACCACCATTGTCGACGGTTCCGGAGAAGGTGCCTTGATTAAAGCCCGTGTCAGCCAGATCCGTGGTCAAATTGAGGAGACCACCTCCGACTATGACAAAGAGAAACTCCAGGAGCGTCTGGCAAAATTGGCTGGTGGTGTTGCCGTTATCAAGGTGGGTGGTGCGACCGAGGTTGAAGTGAAAGAGCGCAAGGACCGTGTTGACGATGCTCTGCATGCGACCCGTGCTGCTGTGGACGAGGGTGTTGTTCCTGGTGGTGGTGTGGCTCTGCTGCGGGCCGGTGCGGCACTTGATTCCCTCAAGCTGGCCAATCCAGAGCAGAATGTTGGTGTGGATATTGTGCGTCGGGCCTTGGAAGAGCCAACCCGGATTATCGCTTCCAACGCTGGCGCGGAAGCCTCGGTTGTGGTCAACAAGATCCTGGAGAACAAAAAAGCCAACTTTGGTTTCGATGCATCGACTGGTGAGTATACCGACCTGGTCAAAAAAGGTGTGATCGATCCGGCTAAAGTGGTTCGTAATGCACTGCAGTCAGCAGCCTCTGTTGCTGGCCTGATGATTACCACCGAAGCGATGGTTGCCGAAATTCCCAAAGAGGCAGGCCCGGTAGGTGATGCGGGTGGTATGGGCGGTATGGGTGGTATGGGCGGCATGGGCGGCATGGGTATGTAATTTGCCCCCCCCCTTACTGACTGAAAGTTTGGAAAATAAGTGGGTTTGTGACACCCCCGGTTGCTTTTGTGGCCGGGGGTGTCTATTTTTAGAGGTTGTGGCGTTGTAAGTAGGATGACTATCTATTGCTGTTCCCTTTGGGAGCGGTCAGGAGTTTAATCACTATGGAAATTTTAAACCTTATTCCAATCGGTTTTTTGGTCTATGTCATCTATCTGGCTGCCAAGCGGGGATTTGCGCACGGATATACCGACAACTATTTCCAGACGATAAAAATCAAGACCGGCAAAAAATTTGCCAATTTCTTCGGTATTCCAAAAGCCGACATGTAGGGTGTTGTTGATCGTTTAGCGTGTAAAAAGCCAAAGAGGTCAGCAGGTATCAACAGGCTTTGGCAAGCCGCCTTTTTCTTGGCCTTTTTGATCGCTGTATTGATGATCGGAACCCACTGAAAAGGAGATCTCTCATGGTGCGCATTGGTGTCGTTTTATCGGGTTGTGGTTTTCTGGATGGGGCGGAGATTTATGAATCGACCCTCACCCTCTTCTTTCTCGATCAAGCCGGGGCTGATGTTACCATCATGGCCCCCAATATCACCCAACACCACGTCATGAACCACCTCACCCAAGAGGTGACAGAAGAGAGCCGCAACGTTTTGGTTGAGTCAGCCCGGTTGGCTCGTGGCAAGATCAAAGACTTGGCGACCATTCAAGCCGACGACCTGGATGGGCTGATTATGCCCGGTGGGTTTGGTGCGGCAAAAAACCTCTCTACCATCGCTTTTGATGGCTCCAAAGGGGCCATCAACTCCGATCTGGCCGACCTGATCCAAGCTCTCCATCAAGCCAAAAAACCTATTGGTGCCATCTGCATTGCCCCGGCTGTTCTCTCCAAGGCTCTGGCCGACCGAGGCATCACCTTGACCATTGGCAACGACAGCGATACAGCCAACGCCATTCAGACCATGGGCAACAAACATCAAGAGAGCAGTGCGGACAATATTGTCGTCGATGAGAACAACCGGATTGTCTCTACAGCAGCCTATATGTGTGCTGCAAGCATTGGAGAGGCCGGTTCAGGTATTGAAAAACTGGTTAACCGTATCGTTGCCATGGCAGAAAAGTCGTGACGGCTCTTGTCATTTATGCTGATAGTGAACGGTCGGCCGATCTTTATTATGCCACCGGTTTTTTTGCGCCTGACCCTTTTCTTTTTTTGGCAGAGTCCAATGGCACCACCCATCTTTTCACCTCCTCTCTCGAAATTGATCGGGCTAGAAGGGTCGCCAAGGTGGATCATATTCATGATTGGGCGGAAATTCTTAAAAAATTCAAAAAAAAACATCCCGATAAAACGGTCCAAGAAGGGTCTCTCATCGCTTTTTTTCTGGCCAAAAAAAAAATCCTCGATCTGGAGGTGCCCGGAGATTTTCCGCTCTCTCTGGCCGATGCCCTGCGTACGTTGGGTTTTCGAGTCAAAGCGGCTCCCGGACTGTTCTGGCCACGACGGGCTATTAAAAAGCCAGAAGAGGTTGCCGCCATTGAAACTGCTCTGGAGATAACAGGCCGGGGGTTGATGGCTGGGGTGGAGATGATTCGCTCGGCAGAGATTGGCCAGGACGGCATGCTCTATCTTAATTCGGAGCCCCTTACCAGTGAGCGGGTTCGAGGAGAGATTAATGCCCGTTTGGTTCGAGAAGGGGCCCAACCCAGCCATACCATCGTTGCGGGTGGCTTACAGGGGGCCGACCCTCACGAAGAGGGTTTCGGACCCTTGCCTGCCCACCAGGCGATTATTCTGGATGTGTTTCCTCGGGTAGAAAAAAGTGGCTATTGGGGCGACATGACCCGCACCGTCTGCCGAGGTACTGCGCCGGATCGGATCAAGCAGGCTTGGGAGGTTGTCCATCAAGGACAGGAGATCGCCTTTGCTGCCATTCGTGGCGGAGCCTCTGGCCTGGAGATTCACACCAAGATTACCGACTATTTTACCGAGCAGGGTTTTCCCACCGGGCCGGTTGAGGGGGGTCGCCAGGGAGGTTTTTTCCATGGCACCGGTCACGGTCTGGGGCTGGAGATCCATGAGTCCCCTCGTATCAGCAGTAAAGATCAGACGCTGGAGGTGGGACATGTGGTGACGGTAGAGCCGGGCCTTTACTATCCGGATATGGGGGGAGTTCGTCTGGAGGATGTGGTGGTGGTCGAAGCGGGGGGATGCCGCAATCTGACCAAGGTACCCAAATTTTTGGAGCTGTAGAAGATTTTACCCAACAGAGAACATCCCGATGGAAGCAGGCAACGCCCAAAATTTTGTTTTTGCTTTTAATTTTAAAAATCGAGGGGGTCTGGGGGGATGCAAGACCTTCCAGGAGTTACTTCCATTTTTCAATGATAATGACAATATGGTCAGTTAAAACCAAATTGGGACAATGGTTAAAGGCAAAGTCAACACCTTGGGAGGCCTTGCAGGCCCCCAAATCCCCACGCTTTTAAAGGTAAAAAACAACTTAAAATAAAATACTTGGAACCTTGGGCGCTGCCCAAACCCGCCGGGAAGGCATTCATGCCTTCCCAGACCCATCCGCACTCTTTTTGTACAAATTTGGTTAGAAATCTCTATAAAAGGATGCGATCAGTTGAAAACCGGTCAGGTTAGGAAAATTGGCCTTTGACCTCTTTTGAAAAGTGGCTAATCTGGCTCTCCAACCCGACAATATTATCAATATCCAACGCAAAGGCGATACCGGTTCCCGGTTCATGGAAACCGCCGGTCTCCTTGACTGTCTGTAGTACCGATTCAACCAGATGCTCCTCCAGAATAAAGAGAATGACATCCCGCTGAATCTCCAGGGAGAGGCCAAAGAAGGTTTTAGCCTCATGAATACCTGTCCCTCGGGCCGGAAGAATTGTCGCCCCGGTTGATCCAACCTTTTTTGCTGCCTCAACAATTTGGTCGGTAAGATCTGTCCGGGTAGTGACAACAACCAACTTAAAGTGCATGTGATATCTCCCTTATTAGAGTGTTTTCAACTAAATTAATACCTATCCAAGAGTACTATCCAACCCAGCCCTTCAGCCCGTCAAGGGGTTACCCTCGGTGATAAGTAAGGGTGGCCAGTAATGGGGCCTTTGGCATAGACCCCGCTGCTGCCTCAGAAATTAGAGGGTGTCATAGGAGGGGCGCCGGCGACGAAAAAGAATGGCCCCAATAATCACGCCCAAAATAAGAACGGCTGCCCCCGCAAGAAAAAAACGGGTATCCGCCTGCTTGGTCAATTTTTCATTCATCAGAGAGACCTCAGCAAACTTTTTCTCAATCTCTTCCAACTTGGTAACCAAGCTCTGGTTCTCCTCAACCAGATTGACCGCCTGTCCGGAAATGGCGCGAATCTGATCCAGCTCTTGGGCCATCTCCTCTTGACCAAGCAGCTTTTGATTGGCCACCAGCAGCTGCTCCTGCAGAATATCCCGCTCGCTGCTGGCCTGTTCCAAAGCCCGTTCCATCTCGACAATCCGCACTCTTGCCGGGGCTTCTGAACGGATAAACCGGCGCAGCACCCACCCCTCTTCACCCCTTTGGGTCTGTACCCGATCCCACCCCTCTGACCCTTTTTCCAGGAGAGTCAGCTTCATGCCGGTGCTTAACATGCGGACTACCTTGAAGGAGGCGGCCGGGCCTCGACGCATGGTAATGCGAAACTCATCGGCTACATAACGATATTCCGGCTCTTCGCTCCAACCGGATAGAGGAGAAAAAACCGGTAAGAAAAGGGAGACAAACAGGAAAAAAAAGGTCATCTTTTGACTGAGCATGGATGAATTCGATGTCCGAAGTGATTAAAAAGAAATAAACAGTCTGTACATTACCGTGTCCCATAAGATAATAAAACGGGATTACATCCTAGTTTTATGGAAAAAAGGCAGTTCGGCAAGGAGAAGATACGCATGACCATCAATAAACGGGTTGAAAAAGCCCGTATTCTTATCGAGGCGCTTCCCTATATGCGCCAATTTGAAGGCAAAACCTTCGTGATCAAGTATGGTGGCAATGCCATGGTCGAGGAGTCCCTTAAAACCGCCTTTGCTCAAAATATCATACTTCTGCGCCAAGTGGGAATTAATCCGGTGGTGATCCATGGTGGTGGCCCCCAAATTGGTCAAATTATGGCGCAGATGGGGCTGAAACCGCACTTTATCGATGGATTGCGGGTGACTGATCAAGAGACGGTCAATGTGGTGGAGATGGTGTTGGCTGGTAAGGTCAACAAGGATATCGTCAATTTGATCAACCTCAACGGTGGACGGGCAGCCGGTCTCTCCGGGAAGGATGGTCACACCATTATCGCCAAAAAGAGAAAACATCTGCGCCACAGCCCCGAACTGGCGACCCCGGAAATTATCGATTTGGGCTGGGTGGGAGATGTGGAACGGATTGAGACGCAACTGTTGAGTCTGTTCAAAAAGTCAGACATCATTCCGGTCATCGCTCCGGTTGGGGTGGGAGAGCAGGGAGAGACCTATAATATTAATGCCGATTCGGTCGCCGGAGAGATTGCCATCGCCCTGAATGCCGAAAAGCTGATTCTGCTCACCGACGTGCTGGGGGTAAAAAACGATAAAGGCCGTCTGATCAGCAAACTGGCGCCAGAACAGGTTCCCGAATTGATCAAGGCGGGAACCATTTCCGGCGGTATGATTCCCAAGGTCAAGACCTGCGTCAAAGCACGAGCAGGTGGGGTCAACTCAGCGCACATCATTGATGGTCGCATTGAACACGCCCTGCTTCTGGAGCTCTTTACCAACCAAGGGGTCGGTACGGTCTTTCTATAGACCGATACGGGCTGGAAAGGCAAAAGATTTCAGAGCATTTCTGAATCGGGCCAGATCATCCAGGTGACCAAAACAGATCAGAACATCCCCCGCGTGGAGCAGGACATCTCCCTTGGGATTAAAGCGGATATCCTGGGTCTGGCTGGCCATGTAGCCGGCGACAATCACATCATCAAACTCGGTGCAGCTGTATAGCGCCTCCAATTTAGCCCCGTCCAGCCGAGAGTCCTGGGGTATGGGCATCTCCTGCATCTCCACCTCGTCATTGTCGGACTTGAAGGCCATATCAAAAAATTGGATGACGGAAGGTCTCAAGACCGTATTGGCCATCTGGGCGCCACCAATCTGGGAGGGGGAGATGACCCGGTTGGCTCCTACCCGCATAAGCCGGGTTTCGGAGGTCGCACTCACACCACAGGCGACGATAAAACAGTCTGGTCGGATATCACGAACCAGCAGGATGATATAGACGCTCTCCACCTCATTTTCGGTGCTGATGATCACCCCTTGCGCCCGGTGCAACCCAGCCCGAAGCCACAGATCCTCATCCTCGGTGACGTTACCCTGAAGGGTGATCCAGCCCTTTTTTCGGGCCTGGTCTACTTTGTTTTCATCCAGATCGATACCGACAAAGGGTTTTTTTTCCTCTGCCAGGGTGCGGCAGACAGCTCGGCCCAGGGCTTCCAGCCCAACGACGATAACATGATCCTGTAAACGGTCAATCTGACTTTCCATGCGAATCTCCGTGAGACTAACAAGACGTTCTGTGAGGGCGGATACGACGATTGAGGTCATGAAAACCACCACCCACATACCAAACAGTGTACCGATAACGGCAATGGTCTGACCGGTTGGGGTTGCCGGGGTAATATCTCCGTAGCCGACGGTGGTAATGGTGATGATGGACCAGTAGACTGCCTCCCAGATGGTTGTTATTTTTGGGTTGATTCCTCGCTCGACCACAAAGAAGGCAACCGCAACCATACCCCAGACAACAACGGCTACCGTGATGAGAGAGAAGATTTCATAGGACCTCTCTCGAACGATACTGCCGAAAAAAGAGAGCCTGCGAGAGTAGCGGAAAAGTTTAAGTACCCGCAGGACCCGCAGGACCCGAAAGAGCCGAAAAATACGAAAAACCGGCAGAATAGCCAGCAGATCAACAATAGCCAGAGGTTGCACCATCCAAGCCAGCTTGGGTAGGAGCGCTCTCCCCAGAGCGTGCCATAAGGTTTTGAACGGGTTGGGGTTGTGGTTGCGGCGGATATATCGGCGGCGGGCGGTGGAAAAGGTCTCGCCAAAATCGGAACAGACCCAGATCCGTAACAGGTATTCGGTAATGAAGATGGTGATAAAAATATCTTCCAGCTTGGTAAAAAAGGTGATCTCTTCCTGGGTCAGGCTGGGGTCTACCTCCAACACCATGGCGGTGATAGAGGCCGCCACGACAACCATCATGGCCAGGTTGAAAACAGCCCGAGCCGAGCTATCCGGCTCTTCCAGCAGATGATAGAAAAAATGTTTGACTAAATGATATCCGCTCTTTCTCACCAACTTTTCCTACTCCATAAGTCGTTGTAAAGGACCATAAGCGATAGGCAAAACACTCTTTCATTTTGGTAAGCACCACCATCAAGCAGCCATTAATCCTATCACGGCAAGGGTAGTAGCGAGAAGCCCTCTTGAAAAGAGAGAGCAAAGTCTCTTTCATTTTCCAAAGGGTTCAGCTATAGTCTGCGGTCCTTTATGCTTTTATAAAAAATATTTTTTCTCGCCAAACTTCATACTGATCACTATGGCCGATACGCTCTCTTCCAAAAAAATACCGATCACCTCTAAAAATCAACTGATATCCTGGTTTGAGGCGGGCTGCAAGCCGCGAAAAAGCTGGCGAGTGGGTACGGAACACGAAAAATTTGGCTTCTGCACATCCGATCTCTCTCCCATCCCCTACGAGGGGGAAAAGGGGATTAAAAAGGTATTGCAGGGCATGGCAGCCAACTTTGGTTGGCAACCTGTTGAAGAAGAGGGAGAGATCATAGCCCTTAAAAAGGGGGCTGCGGCGGTCACGTTGGAGCCAGGGGGGCAGCTGGAGCTTTCTGGCGCCCCCCTGGAGACCATCCACCAGACCCAAAACGAGATCAACGAACACCTCTCCCAGTTGGCGGTGGTCTGTCGGACCATGCAGGTGACCTTTTTGGGGATTGGTGTCCAGCCCAAATGGGCCTTTGAACAGATCCCCTGGATGCCCAAGGGGCGCTATCGGATCATGCGTCACTATCTTCCGACCAAGGGCCGACACAGTCTGGATATGATGACTCGAACCGCCACGGTTCAGGCTAATCTGGACTATTCGAGCGAAGCCGACATGGCCACCAAGTTTCGGCTGCTCATGGCCCTGCAACCCATGGCGACCGCTCTTTTTGCCAACTCCCCTTTTCTAGATGGTAAACCCAACGGTTTTCAATCTTTTCGGGCAGAGATCTGGAGATATACCGACCCGGACCGCTGCGGCTGGCTCCCTTTTGTGTTTGAGAACAGCTTTGGCTTTGAACAGTATGTGGATTATGCGCTGAAGGTTCCCATGCTGTTTCGCTACCGAGAGGGTCGTTATGAGGCCGGGGGCGGTATTCCCTTCCAGGTTTTCATGGATGGCAAGCTACCCGATCAGCCCGGTCAGTTGCCCACGCTGGAAGATTGGGAGACCCACCTCTCCACCCTCTTTCCCGATGTTCGACTTAAACAGTATCTGGAGGCCCGTGGAGCCGATGCGGGCAACTCACAATCTCTCTGCGCTCTCCCTGCCCTCTGGAAAGGGCTGCTCTACGATGATGAGGCCTGTCAGGCCGCTTGGGATCTGGTCTCTGATTGGAGCCTGGAGGAGCGGGCCAGAATCCTTGAAGAGGTGCCTCGCCTGGGACTGAACACCAAAACCCCCGATGGTGCCTTACTCAAAGAGTTGATTATCAATCTTCTCAAGTGGTCGCAAGCCGGCCTGGCTGCCCAGGACTGTCGAAATGGTGAGGGGTGTGATGAAACCATCTATTTAAAAAGTCTCTTTGCCATTGCTCAGAGTGGCATCTCTCCGGCAGACCGTCTGTTGCAGGCCTACCATGGCCGATGGAACCAATCGGTCGATCCAGTCTTCCAGGAAGAGGAGTTTGAATCTTTTTTTGCCAAGTGCAAATAAAAACCCCCTGTATTATGATCGGTGTGGATGGCTAATCGGATTTTGACCCCTTACTTTGGAGTACGGGCGTGATGGCGCAACCACCCACCCTGTTGATTGTGGATGATGACGAGGATTTCCGTCGGATCGTGCATCTTTTTCTAAAGAAGCGCGGTTATGTTGTCCAGGAGGCCGGCAGTGGTGATCTGGCTCTCCTGGCTGCCTGCTCTCCGCCAGCCCCCGATCTCATCCTTTTGGATGTGGATATGCCGGGTCTGGATGGCCTTGAAACCTGTCGACGTTTCCGGCAACACCCCACTACCAAACAGACCCCCATCCTGATGGTAACCGGTTTTTCGGATGACGGTACCATAGAAAAAGGCTTTACGGCGGGAGCGGAAGATTTTGTCAGCAAGCCCATTCAGTGGCCCCTTTTACGCCAGCGTATTGCCAATATTCTCCAAAAAAGTCAGGCCCTTCAAAAGCTTGAAGAGAAGGTCTCCCGTACAAACCAGGAGAAAAACATCCTCCTTGCCTCCGTCAGCCACGATCTGCGCGCACCCATGAATGCCATTTTGGGCATGGGTGAGGTGTTGGCAGAAGGGGAGCTAACCCCCCAACAGCGAGACTATCTGCAGATCATGACCCGAGCTGGAGAGAGTCTGCTGGTGCTCATCGATGATATTCTCGACTTTTCTAAAATGGAGGCTGGGTTCTCCTTGGTTGAGACCGTACAGTTCAACCCAAAAGAGTTGGTGCTGGGTATTCTGGAGATGTTTCAACTCCAGGCGAGTAAAAAAGAGGTTCAGCTTGATGGGGAGATCTCTGACGATCTGCCCGCCCTGGTTTTGGGAGACCCCCGTCGGCTTCGGCAGGTTTTTATCAACCTGCTGGGTAATGCCCTGAAATTTACCCCGCCTGGAGGGACCATTACCTTTATTCTCTCCAAAAAAGAGAACCAGTCTCTCTTTTTTGCCGTCAAGGATACCGGCATTGGCATTGCGCCGGAGCGACAGAATCACATTTTCACCCCCTTTGTCCAGGCGGAGGCAGACACCGCAAAAAACTATGGCGGTACCGGCCTGGGGTTGGCCATCAGTCAAAAACTGGTGGGTGCGATGGGGGGAGATCTGCAGGTAGAGAGCGAGCAGGGGGAGGGGAGCTGCTTTTTTTTCAGCCTCTCTCTGGCATGGGTTGAGACGCAACCCAATCAACAGGTGGACAGGGCAACCCGAAAAGATCGTCGACGGGCTTTCTCCTTGGCGGGAGAGAGGCGGCGTCTGGCTATTTTGGTGGTGGACGACTCTCCAGATAATATACTCCTTACCAAGCTGTTTTTAAAAGATATCTGTCACCATTTTTACGCTGCCAACCATGGGTTGGAAGCCATAGAGTGTTTTAATAACAACCCGCTGGATGTTATCCTGATGGATATCAACATGCCCGGTATGGGTGGGTTGGAAGCAACCCGGCAGATTCGTATGCTGGAGAAACAGAGAGGTATCGGGCCTCTGCCCATTATTGCCTTTTCGGCCACAGTCAGTCGAAAAGAGAGCCAGGCGGCTCGTGAGGCAGGGTGTACCCTCAAGTTGGATAAGCCGGTCAAGAAGAGCCGGATGGTTGAGGTGATTCTTCAGTGTGTGAACGAACGTAGCCACAACCCTGAGTAAAACCTGTTTTCGGTAGCTGGGGCCTGTTGTATCGTATCGGTTTTTTTGTTTTTTCGATCCATCCTAATGAATAAGAGCTTTTTTATGGAACCTGCAATTGACTTGGAAGAGTTTTCCTATTTAAAAGAGGATATGGGAAGCTCCCTTCCCTCTTTCCTTGAGCTGTTTTTACAGCGACTACCCACCTATCTTTCCAGTTGCCATACCTACCATAAAGAGAAAAAGTGGCCGGAACTCAACCGAGAGGCTCACTCTCTCAAAGGGTCCAGCCGCTATATCGGGGCGATGATCTTAGGTCTCTATTGTCAGGAGCTCGAACAGTTGGCTGGGGATGAGGTGGTGGATGAGCAGCAGATTGCCCAGACTCTCATCAAGCTAGATGCCGAAGCTCGGCGTGTTGTTCAGGCTCTTGAGCCATTAAAAGATTGATTTCCGGCCAACCGAGGGTACAAGGGAGTAGATGAGGGCATGGAACGGGTTATCATCCTGGATACGGAAACTACTGGTATTTCACCGGCTGATGGTCATCGAATTGTTGAGATCGGCTGTATTGAGCTGGTTAACTACCGCAAAGGGGATCAGCATCAGTGGTATTTAAATCCGGAGCGGGAGATTCCTCGTGAGGCCACCAGAATTCATGGTATTACCAACGATCAGGTTGCCACGGCCCCCCCTTTTCGAGAGGTTGCGCAGACCTTTCTGGATTTTATTCAAACCGACCAACTGGTGATCCACAACGCCAGCTTTGATATGGGTTTTTTAAATATGGAGTTGGAGAGGTGCGGTCTGCCAACGCTCCCCAAAAGCCAAGCCATTGATACCCTGGCCATGGCCCGAAAAAAGTTTCCCGGCTCTCCAGCCAGCCTGGACGCCCTCTGCCGTCGTTTCAAGATTGACAACTCCAATCGAACCTTCCACGGGGCGCTGCTGGACTCGGAACTTCTGGCAGAGGTCTATATCGAGTTGATGGGGGGGAATCAGTTTAATCTGAACTTTGATCTGATCTCCTCAGCACCTGATGAAAGCCGTCGGGGGGGTAGTGATGCCGTTCAGGGAAATATCCAAGGTATTTCCCTGTCAAATCAGCCTTTGGAGCCGCTCCATTTTCCCAAAAGAACCTGGTCCATCAGCCAGGAGGAGGAGGCCAGCCATCTGGCCTTTGTCGAGCTTTTAACAAAAAAGTCGGGAAAAAACCTCTGGCCCTCTGAGGGTGGTTGAATGGTCTGTTTTTAACTATGGAGATTCCAAACCAAATGTGTATCAAACTCTTGCGGATGGGTCTGGGAAGGCTCCTGAGATAGCCCATTCCTGGTTACCGTGGCTGCTTATCGTGTTTCGGTATACCAACCCTTCTCCTGAAAATAGTGGACCGCTCCCACATGGTAGGGAATCACAAAAGGGCTGAGCATTTTTCGGGGTGAGAGGTGATAGAAGGCTGGGTCTGAGCGGCGAAACTGTTCGACACCCTCAAAAGCGGCTTTAACCACCTCATAAACCACAGAGTCGGGCAGATCGGTGCTGGCCATCAACCAAACTTTGGCACCAAACGAGGGGATGCTGCTGGCTAACCCCTGGTAGAGTCCCCCCGGAATATCCATCCGATCCAGAAAGGGGCTCTCATCAACCAACCGTTCCACACAGAGCCCGTTGACGGGGAGTAGTTGTAAGGCCATTTGGTTGGCAAGAGCCTTGATCTGTTCATCGGGATGGCTCAGAATCGTCAACCCGCCCTGGACAGCCTCCTGCTCCAAAAGTTTAGCTAAGGAGCCGCTCTCTTGATTGCTCAGACTATTGGTGAGTGGAATTTCACATTGATCCAACAACCCCAAAATCAACCCGCTGTTGCGGCTGTCGTCCAGACCCATATGGATGGCGCCGTTGTGGATCTGCTTGAAAGAAAAAATCTGAGCGTTCTCTTTGACCAAAAGGGTGAGAGCTTCATGGTGCAGAGAGAAGAGTACCCGTAATTTGGGGTTACGCTTTACAAAGGGTTTCTGTCCATGCCAGGCTTGATAGGCGGAATCGGCCCGAACCAGGGCAAGGTCCACCTGTTTGTCCGCCATGGCAAGAATATTCTGTTGAGATCCGTTAGAGGCCAAGAGCTTGCAGGGTAGGGTGCTGCCACTTTTTTTCAGGGCGACACAGACCGCATTGCCAGCGGAATAGTTGGCGCCGCCTTGACCAAGCGCGATGGTCAATCGGCTTACAGCAGGTGCCTGGGCCTTTTCCGGGTCAACCTTCTCCTCGTCCCAGGGCATACAGGCAGAAAGGGTCAGCAGCAGACCAATGGCCATCCCTTTTATTCGTCTCATTTGCATTCAGTATCCCCCACAAAAACAAAGAATAATCGCTCACTCATAGAAAATTATATACAGTCAAAACCCAATGGGGACAAACGTTAAAGGCAAAACCTTGGGAGGCCTTGCAGGCCCCCAAACCCCCTCGCTTCTAAATTTAAAAACAAAGGCTTAGAACCTTGGGCGCTGCCCAAATCCGCTGGGAAGGTATGAATACCTTCCCAGACCCATCCGCAATAGTTTGGTACACATTTGGTTTGGAATCTCCATAAGTATGGCACTTCTGGTTCATAGGGTCCAAGGGCCTATAGAAAAAAACATGAACAAAGCCCCGCCTGACCCCTTCACAAACTTATTATCCGTCCATGATCCATCAGGACAGCCAGTGGTCGCCTATTTGAATGTCAGAGAGTTGGGAGGGAATTTCGAGAAGATCGGAAAAATCCAGTTCGATGGTGCCGATGGATGCGTAGAGATAGTTCTGTATGGCATCAAGGGTGTTGGCCTTGTAGCCTTTCTCTAGCTCGTCGAGAGTATCCCCCTCACGAACCAGGACAAATTCAGCTCGAACCTGGTTGATTGGCCGGGTAACAAGAATATCGTAGAAGATTCTTTTTTCCGGGTCGATCTGCGCCAGAGCCAGATCTCGGCTGGTTACCTGCAACCCCTTTGCCCTGAGCAGAGTGATGGCCGCACCGTTACGAGATTTTTCGACCAGGGGCAAAAGACGCATTCTTTTAAGCTGTTCTGTAGTGTAGCCCAATTTAATCAGATCGTTTAGGTCCAGGCGATCCTCATAGCCAGGCAGTTTGACTTCAAAAGGGTTGATGGGATTGATACCCTGTTTTTTCAGCTTCTCCGGCTTGACCGAAATACCCCGTTTTTCCAGGCGACTGATGCGAATACCATCCGCCTGTTTAATCAACTGCAGGTCAAATCGTTTTTGCTCCAAAACAAAGAGCATATCCAATTGGACCAGATCTCTATAGGAGAGTCGCCGGGTAAAGGCCTCCAAGGTGATCAGCTGCCGTTCTCGTGGGCAGACCATTTTGACAGGATCGATCTGCTTTTTTTTCAGCGCCTCCGGGGTGATCAGACGGCCCAGGCTGCCGGTCTCTCCCTCCACCCGTCGCAACCGCTCCAACAGCAGTCCTCCCCGCCGACGAATACGGTCCACATCCAGACCCCGGCTGATCAGACGGGGGATGATCGAGAGTCGAGCCATCTCGGCATAGGTGAGGATTTCCAGGGGGCGAGACAGCTTTTTGGGGGTCCCTTTCTCAAATTGTTTTTTCTCTTTTTCCCGTGGCAGGGCAACCCGCAGTCCCGCAGGAAGCAGAGTGGCGTGTTTACGCAGATAGAGGCTGTGCCAAGCCCGATAGTGGTCCGGGTTGAAGTGGCCAATCCGGGCATCGCTGTTCATGATGACCAGCACCTTGAAAGGGGGTAAGGCCCCTTTGTAGGAGCGAATCTCCTCCAGAGCCGAAATCATGTCCGCCATGGCGCTGATCTGCATCGCCTGCCGGTCGTCATCTGTGGCCTGCTGCAGATAGGCGGGAATATCGATACCCATGCCTTTTTGTAAATAGCTGCGAAACTGGCTGAACCCTCCATACCCCTTGCCGGGAACCGCGCTATACCACTCATGGTGGGTCAGGGCCACCATCACCGGCAGATCCAGCTTGCCCTCATATAACAGCTTGGCGCCAAACAGGGAGTGGAGCTGGATCTCGCCCCATTTGGTCTTATCAAGCCGCCCAGGCCACTCCAGGGTATCGAGGCGAACCTTGATTTTACCGATATCATGCTGCATGGCCGCCATGACAGCCTGGAGAGTTCTCTCCTCTCCCCACCCCAACTCCTTGGCGATGGCCATGACGTTGAATCCCGTTATGACGCTATGGTGGGCGGTATCGGGATGGTGGTTGTTGAGCTCGATCATGGCATCGGCAGCCCGTTGATTGAACAGGTGAAAAATAGCGCCCATTCTATTTTTCACCATATCTCTCAAGGTTTTAACCTGCCCCATCTCCTGGAAGATGGCGGCAGCCGATTGAATGCTCTGACCCTTGTCGGTGATGATCCCTTCAACCAGAGAGAACACCTGTTTGACATCCTCCACCGCCGCATTCAACATCTCTCCTGCCAGAGGTTTAGCCTGAATGGTGGTAATACCTCGTGAGACCAACTGCTTGAGAATTTTGGGGGTGAGGGGGGTCTTGCGGGTGATCAGAACCACGCCGGTCTCCGGGTGTTTGACACTGACCGACAGCATCATGTTGCTCAACAGAGCCGGATCGTGAATATCATACTCTTGTCTGTCAGTTGTCTCTCTCACCGAATCTCACCATTAGGCAGGTTATGGAGTGAGAGGACAGGATGCCGAGGTTTTAAAAAAGAATCAAACACTATTCTTGCAAGTCTCCCTTAACGGTGGTGAAAAATGCCCCTGCTCTCGGCGGGGAAATTCGGTTATCCTAAGACCATGGTTCAGATATATTTTGATCAAGGCACCCTGAAAATTGAAGGCACCCCAGAGGCTCTTGCGCCAGTCGCCCTCTACATGCGCTGGGATGAGCGGGCTGAGTGCTATCGGGCAGAAGCCCGTTATTATGGCCCCATTATTTTGGCTCTGCATCGGCTGAAGACCCCCTTTGATGACCAGGCCAGACAGTTCAAGCCTCAGCAGTTTCACGCCCCCAACGAATTTTCGCCCCGCCCCCATCAGCAGGCCTCCCTGGATGGCTGGATTCAAGCCCAGAGAAACGGTGTGGTGGTGCTGCCCACCGGCGCCGGCAAAACCCTGGTCGCCCGCATGGCCATGCTTCGAACCCAGCGGGATACCCTGATTCTGGTTCCCACCATCAACCTGATGCAGCAGTGGCATGAGCAGCTCAAAGAGGCTTTTGGCGTGGCGGTGGGGCTGCTGGGAGGAGGGGAGCATCAACTGGAGCCCATTACCGTCAGCACCTACGATTCGGCCCTCATCCACATGGAGAACATCGGCAATCGGTTTGGTCTGCTGATCTGTGATGAGTGCCACCATCTGCCAGCCCCCAGCACCCGGCTGGCAGCGGTGATGAGCATCGCCCCTTTTCGTCTCGGTCTGACTGCCACCCCTGAGCGCACCGATGGTCAGGAGTCCGATCTCTACGATCTGCTCGGCCCCCTCTGTCATCGGGTGGAGATCAACCAGTTGGAGGGGCGGTTTCTCGCCCCCTATCAGCTGGAACATGTGCCGGTTACCCTGGACCCGGATGAGAGAGAAGCCTACGACAACGCCTATGAGCAGTATAAATCGTTTGCTCGCAGCAGTGGCATCAACTTTGGTCGTAAGGAGGGGTGGTCACAGTTTATCATGCTCTGTGCCCGCTCCAAGGAGGGCCGGGCCGCCTATGCCGCCTATCGGATGCAAAAAAAACTGGCACGGGCCTCTCGGGCTAAACTGCGACGGGTGTGGGAGATTCTTCGCCTCCATCGCAAGGAGCGTATTATTCTGTTTACCGATGATAATGCCACCGCCTACGCCATCGGAGAGACCTTTTTTCTGCCGGTTATTACCCATAAAACCAAGCTGGCTGAACGTAAGCGACTGCTGGATGGATTCCGGGAGGGGAGTCTGCCGTTTTTGGTTAATTCACGGGTATTGAATGAGGGGGTGGATGTGCCGGATGTTTCGGTGGGGGTAATTGTCTCTGGCAGTGGCTCGGTGCGAGAGCATGTGCAGCGGTTGGGGCGTATTTTGCGCCCGAGAGAGGGTAAACAGGCGGTTCTCTATGAGCTGGTCTCGGAGGATACCGCCGAGCAGTTTACCTCAGAGCGACGCCGTCAACACACCGCCTACCAGCGGGGAGACGGATAGCCCATGTTGACCAAAGATCTTTTGCGCTTTAACCGCAACCGCCAAGCCCGTCTGTTTCCCCGGTTTTTAAATCCCGAAGACCGCGTTACCCTCAATCTGGTCGAAGAGCTGGCCGGTCTTCTGCTTGCGGGCATCGGTCAGAGCCGGGAAGATCTGGCCGAGTTGGCCCAGCCCATCATCAACGGCTATCGCTCTCCCCTGATTGCCAAAGGGGTCAACAAACTGCTCCTGGACCGCTGCCTTTTTCGGGAACCGGATGCCGGGGTAGAGCGTTTTCGAGGGGAGGTGTTTGCCACAGCCACCCAGCTGTTAACTCAAGACAACCCCGATATGGACAGCCTGACCCACTTCCGGGCGGCGGTTGGTCACGCTTTTGGCAAGGAGGCGGACAGCTTGGCGACAGAGCTTCATGGTGACCTGCCTATTCGTCAGCCATTGGAAGAGTTCGACCCCCTGCCAGCGGTTCGGTTGATCCATCGCTACAATCTGGCTCAGGTTCAGGGGCTGCTGTTTAACGCCACACGGATGACGGTTACCTTTACCGAGGCGGATGTGGGCCGCAGACGGTTTTTTTTCCGCTATCTTAAATTTTTCCGCCTGCTGGCTCGGGTCTATAGAGAGGGGCAGAGGAGCTATCGTCTGGAGCTGGATGGGCCGTTGAGTCTGTTTGATCAGACTCGGAAATATGGTCTGCGCATGGCCAATCTTCTGCCGGTCATCTGCCTGCTCTCCCAGTGGTCTCTCAAGGCCAATGTCAAACCCGAGCAGCGGGCCGGCACGCTGGAGATGGACCACAACGATGGATTAATCTCCCACTATACCCTGACCACCGCCTATGTCCCCGAGGAGTTCCAGATTTTTGCCAAACAGTTCAAGGATACGGTAAAGGAGTGGAAGATCCAAAAAAATGCCCCCCTGCTGGACCTCAGCAAGCAGGAGCTGGTCATCCCAGATTTCTCTTTCCGCCATTCATCCGGTCAGGTTGTCCATCTGGAGCTATTCCATCGGTGGCATAAGGGGGCATTGATTCAGCGCATCAAGCATCTACAGAGCAGCCGTAAACGTATCCCTCTTTTGATTGGCATCGATCGTCACCTGACCAAAGATCCACCCACCCTCAAACTGTTGGAAAAATCCGCCTGGTTTCAAGAGCACGGCTTTGCCTTCAACGCTTTTCCACCCGTTAAACGGGTGGTCAAGGCCTTGGCGGGGTTCCTGGATGCACCTGCCAATCCAACCTGATAGAGGGCCAGCTTGGGATAAAGAGCCCCAGCCAAAACCCCCACCGCCTTATATGGTATGGGCCAGCAGAATAACAGGGATATAGAGAGATGTTTTAATAAAGTATTGGAAAGTGTATAATGCTGAGTATTGACTGCAGAAGATATAAAGTAGTGAGTTCGATGGACGAGTAGCAAGTAAGCTGGAGATTACCTGTTTTTCAACATCAGTAGTATAAACCTGTACGATTGGTTGGGCCGAACTGGTCTTGGACTAAGAGTGCAAGGTCCATATGGCCGGAACCTAAAAAAGTGAACGGGCTGCGCATATAAGATTTACAGATGTTTTCTATAGTTAATTGGTACCAGAACTGGACACTATCAGTGAAGGAAAACCGGCTTGATAAGCTGAGATAAAAATTAGCAAGCATTTGTTGTTTAATGGAAAACCCCACTATGGTTTGGAACAAGTTTCCCTTTTGGTTTTTAACAAGATTGATCCAAAACAGCCTTGAGGCTATCTGTGAAAAATATTCTTCTTCTTAATCTACCTTCGGAAATCCCAAATTTTCGAAATTTACACCGGGCTAAGGTTGGTGATCCCAACTATATTCTGCCGACTGCAGATTTGATCTACATCAGTGGGTTTCTTTGGGATGCAGGATTTCACTTGAAATTTAAAGATTTCCAGCTTAAACAAAAGATGACATTAGAGGCCTATCTAGCCCAATCAACACCTGATATCATTGTTACCACCTACTCCCCATTTCTCCAAAAAGAAGATCTGTCCCAGCTAGAAAAAATTGCCGCCAACCATCCGGAGATCACCCTTATTCTTTTAGCGAGCCATAAAGATCGGCTAGATCCAACATTTACCGAACAGCTACTTCGGAAGTACCGTTTTATCACCGGGATGGTTGTTGACTACGCCTTCAATACGCTTGCTTCATTCCTCAAGGGGGATCGTTCTGAGGCTTTATATAATGTCATGTACTTGGAAGATGAGCTCTACCGGGGTAATCTTCAAAATAGTCCCAAAGAGTTTAGTCTCCCTATTCCTCGGCATGAACTCTTCAAGTCAGATCACTATTTTCACTATGACGGTACTGGTGGTCATTTAACTATTGCCATGACCAATTTTGGCTGTAAACAGCCCTGTTCCTTTTGCTGGGCACCACAACTCTATGCAACAGTATCGGATCGAAGTCCGGAAAATCTGGTTGATGAGATGGAGCATATTGTCCGAAGTGGTTTTGATGAAGTCTATTTTCATGACTATACCTTTGGCTACCACCGAAAACATCTTTTACGCTTTTGTAAATTAATGGTAGATCGAGGTATAAAACTTCGTTGGTTTTGTTCGGCTCGTATTGATCTCATGTCTCCCCAGGTGATTAAAGCTATGGCAGAGGCTGGTTGTCGCTGTATTGAATTTGGTATTGAGAGTGGAAATTATGATGTTCGCAAACTTTATGGAAAAGATTTTACAGACGAGAAAACTAAAACCGTTATAAACCTCTGCCGGGAAAACGGGATTCATACCTCTGCCTATCTTATCCTCGGACTGCCTGAAGAAAATTTGGAAGATATGGATCGTTCCATACAGTTCGTAGCCAACCTCAAAGTAAACTATATTGCCTTAAATATTCTTTGGGCAGAGGAGCATACTGACTTGGTGAAAGATGTCCGCCAAGAAGAGGAGCAACCCAAACATGATGTTGCCATGCAGACCATTAATTTTTCTCATCCTCATGTCACCACAAATGAGGTCATTCAGCTGCGAAAAAAATGGATGTTCAAGATGTACCTGAACCCTCGTTTTATTTTTGAACAGCTACTCAATATTCGATCACTGAAAAAGATAAAAGACCTCTTTTTTCTTTTCAATCAGATTGCCTTCTCCAAAGGCAAAAATAGGCCTGATATTCCAATAACATGAATATATTTATCACAGGGGCGACAGGTTTTATTGGGCAGGTTTTTTTAAAAGCTCTACTCCAAAGACTGGGTACTAAAGACAAAATTTATCTATTATCACGAAAGGCAGTTCAACATTCAGATTCTCGTATAGTCACCTTGCTTGGCTCTTTGAAAACCTTAGCTGACTTTTCCAACACTCTTCTGGAAGCCGATTATGTTTTTCATCTTGCAGCAGAATCTCGGATGGCCTTTAAAGCTAATGCAGAATATTTTTACCTTCAAAATGAGTATCCTACTCAGCTTATTGTCAACGTCCTGTCTCAGAGTAGCAGACTTAAAAAAATAATTTTTCTCAGCTCCATTGCTGCCGTTGACCGGATAGATCAGGATCGTTGCATAGCTCCCCTTACTACTTCCAGCCCTATGGCTCCCCAAACCCTTTATGGACAATCCAAACAACGAGCAGAAGATATTATCGTTAAAAGTGGGCAACCGTATGTAATTTTGCGACCCTCCTTAGTCTATGGTTGTCATATGCGGTCTGATTCTCACCTTAATCGTTTTACCACACTAGTCTATAAAAACTCTCTTATTTCTAGAATCAATTTTTCTGGTCTGGTTGCTCTAATTCATGTAAATGATCTTGCCAATGCTCTTGTGAATACAATTTTTTCTCCTTTAGCTCTTAATAAAACCTATTTTGCTGTTACCGAAAATATTTCTCTTAGAGACATTTTTCAGCTTCTACATCAAAAAATTCACAAGAGGGGGGGCTGGATGATACCCTGGCCCCAGCTTCGTTTTCTTTGGTGTCGAATGCACACTCGCTTTTCACCATTGTTTTCTATGCTCTTTATCGACTATTACTGGACTAAAGACCCCACTTTTATCAATGAGCTGTTAACAAACAGCACACCCATTTCATTGCAACAGGGTATTGAAGACGTTATTGAAACCAACGCTCTGTCGGGAAGAAAAGATCGCATAAAATAGAAGTTAGAAGAGTATTTCTTCTTTTTTTACTTCGACAATAAATTGGAATTTAGACCCAATGACAAAAGAACACCTTACTCTCTCTTTTTTCTTCTCATCTCTCATTCTCTTTTTGTTTTATTATTTCTTTATCATTGGTTATCCTATCATCAAGCGTGATGCACCCGTCGAGGTAGATGACTCTTACGGTTATTTATTAAAGTCAAGCAAGATAACCCAGTGTCTTCTCCAGGCTTGCCCAGGGCTAGAAACATTAAACAGACAGTTCTTCACCCCATCTGAAAGTCCTGAAGTTGCCTTTAATCGAATTCGCCAACATCAGAGAATCACCCATATTTACCACCCATTACACTCTTTTTTGGTTTTAATGGTAAAACAGTTTGGCCTTACGTGGGAGCAGGCTGACTATACGGTAAAACTGTTAGGGGCAGCACTATTTGGCTTGGCTGTTGCTGGTTTCTTATACGTTCATTGGGGAGCATTGGGGGCAGGGATTTCTTTGATAATACTGCCTCTCATAGAGTTTCCTCGACAGGGGATTGTGGCAATTATTCCCAGCACTCTTTCGCTTGCCATAGCTTTGGTTGCTTGGATCTTTATTGCGCGTCGCTCACCCAAACGGCACACCATTTTTTTAATCATAGCCTGTGCTCTCCCATTTATGCACTCAATGGGTAAACCCTATGCTGCGATGACATTGCTCTATTATTGGCTTATGGAAGACCATCCATGGCGAGGAGCTGTGTTCGTACGATGCTTGATTGCTGGAACAGTATTGGTAGCTTGGAGCTTGATTCCTAGCCTACTCTTTCCACTGGAGTTTTCTCCCGCACCAATCTCGACACCGGAGTTTGTCCACCAATCTTTCAGTACAGGGGTACAACGCAACTATTACGCTTTGGTTGAGGTGATCCAGAATTGGGTAAGTCAAATAGGATCTCCGTGGCTGGTCGGTATTGGAATGAGTGTTGGGCTGGGTGTAATCATTTGGGAGAGAAAAAAACAAACTCTACTAATACTTGTTATTTATTCTTTATTTATACTACTTGGCCTGTTCATCTTTTTACCGTACTTCTCCAGCTATAACCCCGGCCTGATCGCTATCCGGCTCTGGATAGGTTTAAGTCTATTTCTTACCGGTGCGGTAGCTTATGGTCTGGTTAATATCGCTTTCTGGATGTTGTCTTGGGTATTTACTGTTAGTCATTCTGAAAAAAGAATCCAGCTGAAAACTATTCTTCCACGAATGCTTTCCCTGATAGCAGTTTTTATTGTACTGGCCTCTCCCACCCATCATTTTCTCCGTCAGGCTTACTGGCAACTGTTGGATATTCCCGACCGGGCCGAAAAGAAGATCAACCGTCACGACATGATGTTTGATCCGACCCAACCCCAAACCCTGCTGGCTCGGTCCCGGCCCGATGATCTGGTGCTCTATTATGGGGAGAAGGCGCTCTACTATTTTTTGCTCAACGGTACCCTCTCCCGAAAGGCGATCTTTCCCACCGTAGGTAAAACCCTGCAAGAGACCGGCTATGGTTGGAACGACCCCCACCTTAGGTTTATGGTCAGCGAACATGTGGTAGCCAATGGACGGGTGCGCATCTACCCTAAACACCCTGTGGTGATTACCCTCTCTCAACCCATCGCCAACCAAACCCTCTGGTTGCAACTGGATAACAGCAAAGGGGGGGCGCAAACCCTGCAACTGGAGGGTCGAACCCAGAAAGAGGAGAGGGTGGGGCTTGCCCGCCGCCTGCCCATCGCTTCAGGTTGGTCGGGGTGGCTCTCCGTCAACCTGTCGGATACGCTGCCCCTCTCCCATCTCACCCTGAAACTTCCCGATAAACACAGTCGTGTTAAGTTGAGCGGCATACGGCTCGATCCCAACAGCCCACTGAACTGGAGCTGGAACAGGGGGGTACAGCTGCAAACGGTCTCCATCAAAAAAGGGATTGTCCACAACAGAACCATCGACTTCAACAGCCAGGCATTGATCCCCACCTCCGACCGACAGGTCAACCTCTTGGCAGACAAAGGGGGCACGATTCTGGCGGAACTTTTGTAGCAGAAGATCAGCCATGAAGGTACGATTGAACCGGCTCACTTTGTCTACAAGCTGCCCCTTTTTTGCCTGCCTTGGGCAATAAATGCCTCCCCGCCCATCCCGCGCGACCGTCACCCCTGGCCCATCTGGCCAAAACAGCCTGTTGCCAATTCCTTGACGACAAGATTTTTAATAAAAGTCAGTATTTCAGCTAGTTAACGAATCATACCAAGAGATTTTAGTCGATTATTATCGGGGTTAACAACCCTTTACCCCCTCTATTCATCGGTTTACCGTCATGATGAATAAGTTTGGCACGAACTTAGCGATGTATTCTGTGCGAGTAACATTATCTTCCTAAAAAATAAGATAATATCACAATTTGTAACAACTTATTCAAAAGAAGATGACCAATTCACCGGTCATGGAGGTTAAACCATGGGGATCAGTGTCACCTTGTCGAGTAAGCGGGAGAGTAGTGTCAACCCTATTCTCTTTGCTTCCAAGCCAACCGACTTGATCGAAGAGATTGAACAGTTTCGTCTGGAGACAGCTCGACTGGAACGTGTCTATGAACTGCACCGAAAATTGGGAGAGTCCTTGGATCTGGACTCTATGATGGAGGCTTTCTCCAGATGGCTGGCCCCTTTGTTGCGCCACGATCTGGTTGCCTATCGTCATTTTGGCCGGGTTCGCATGCCCACCGCCTGCTCCTGTCACGGTCCACACCGTCAACTATTGATGGAGTCGGCTTTTGAACTGCTGGAAAATCCGATAACAGAGGAAAAACAGGGTATTGTAGAATCCCTGGGTCTCTATTATCATATCTGGCCTCTGGGTAAAAGCGGGCGGGATAATTTACTTCTGGTTCATCGGCAATCCGACTCAACCTGGAAAAATCATTCCAATAAGATTGAATCGATTCTTGAGGATCTACAAGGCCCCATCGAGCGGGCGCTGGTCTATGAGGATCTTTACGAGCAGGCCCGCAGAGATGCCTTGACCGGCCTGGATAATCGCCGGGTTTTTCTGGAGAGGGCCAAGCAGGAGATGACCTGTTCGGAACGCTATGGTCAACCATTGATTCTGGCCTGTCTGGATCTGGACCACTTTAAATCCATCAACGACCAGCTTGGTCATGGCGAGGGAGATTTGGTTTTAAAGCGGGTATCGGAAGAGTTTACCCGATGCGTGCGAGACTCCGATGTACTGGCTCGTATTGGCGGTGATGAGTTTGCCATGATTCTTCCCAATACCCCGCTGAGCAACGCCCATTTTTTGATGGATCGAATCTGCCACTCTATTAAAGGTTTGGGATTCAAGGCGCCGGACGCTGATGTCTTGGGCGTCAGTATCGGCCTGGCCCAGTGGCCTGCTGGAGCTACCTTGGAGGAGTGGTGGGAGCTGGCGGATGCGGCTCTCTATCGGGCCAAAAATAACGGGCGTTCCCAAGCCTCACTCTAGTCTCCCAAGGATTCCAAACCAAATAAGTCTAGAGGTTTCAAACCAAATGGGGACAATGGTTAAAGGCAAAGTCAACACCTTGGGAGGCCTTGCAGGCCCCCAAACCCCCACGCTTTTAAAATTAAAAAAAAGCAAAGTCAAAGGCTTAGAACCTTGGGCGCTGCCCAAACCCGCTGGGAAGGCATTCATGCCTTCCCAGACCCATCCGCAATCGATTTGTGCAAATTTATTTGGTTTTAAATCTCTATAACCAGAGCAGAATGAGAGGAAAAAGGCTCTATTTGCCAATGCAAAATGAGCTAAAAATGAGGTCGAGAAGATCTTCTTGGCTGGTTTGACCAACCAACTCACCAAGAGAGCCAAGGGCCTCTCGAATGGATAGAGCTACCAGTTCTTCCTTTTCACCATGAAGCAGAATCGCCTCTGCCTGAACCAGATGAGAAAGGGTTCTTTGAAGGGCCTCCCGTTGGCGAGAGACCATGACCACACACCCTTCACCATCCACAGGTAACGAACCAAAATAGTGGGCTATCTTTTCCAGAAGTTCCGCCATTCCCACCCCATTTTTACATGAAAGTGCGGTCGACTCCATCTCCTGGGGGAAGCCAGATTGCTGCAGGTTTGGCAAGGTAGTCTCTGGGTTTAAATCCACCTTATTCCACACAATCAGAGTTCGATCGATTGGAGCACTTTGAGCAATAATAAGGTCTTCCGGCAAAATACCCGTTCCAGAATCCAGCAGTAAAAGAACCCCGTCCGCCTCCTGAAGCCGCTCTTTGGCGCGACGAATACCCTCTTGTTCTATCCTTTCCTGAGTGTGGCGCAGTCCGGCGGTATCGATCAGCCGAATGGGTATGCCATGAATCTCAATACCGCTCTCCAGCAGGTCCCGCGTTGTGCCGGGTTGAGAGGTGACAATAGCGCGATCTTGACCACTCAATCGGTTGAACAGACTCGATTTACCGACGTTGGGCCGCCCAACAATGGCCAGGTCAAACCCTTCCGACAACTGTCGACCCAAGACCGCTCCCTGCAGCAAGGTTCCCAAATCTTCCGAAACCTGGGTCAAACGGCGGATAATGGCCTTTTGATCATCCGGATCAATATCTTCATCCGCAAAATCCAGTGTCGCCTCCAGATGGGCTAAAGCCTCCAGTAGAATAGAACGGTTGTTCAGCAACCGCTTGGAAAGAGAGCCCTCCATCTGCCGGGCCGCCTCACGAGCTGCCCTTAAAGAGGCGGCATTGATTAAATTCATCAATGCCTCTGCCTGAGCGAGATCACTCTTACCGTTTAAAAAAGCCCGTTTGGAAAACTCCCCCGGCTGAGCCGGTCGAATCATTAACTCTGCCAACCTCTCCATCATCCGAGCCACCACCACTGGTGAGCCGTGACCATGGATTTCTACCTGATCCTCCCCGGTAAAAGAGTGGGGACCTGGAAAGAAAACCACTAAAGTCTGGTCAAGAATCTGCTGATTGGGCTCGACAAAATCCAAGCGCTGCATCAGCCGAGGGGAAGGGGGCGTCGAATCGACCAGCTTACCGTTGGGATGGCGCAGCAAAGAAGCCAGCTTGGGCCAGACCCCTGTGCCACTGATACGAATGACCGCCACACCCGAGCGACCCGGTGGAGTGGCTAAAGCGGCGATGGTGTCGTTTGAGAGAGTCGTATCCATAAGGGGGGAATGAATACCCACAGCCTCTTGGATGAGGCTGTGGGTACTTTTATACTCAGGCCGTTTTTTTCATGATGTACATCTGTTGGGCAATGGAGAGTACATTATTCAACAACCAATAGAGAACCAATCCAGCCGGAAAGGTTAAAAACATAAAGGTAAAGATCACCGGCAAAAACATCATGATCTTGGCCTGAACAGGGTCAGCCGGTGTGGGGTTCAGTCGAGACTGGAAGAACATGGAGGCGCCCATCAATAACGGCAGGACATAATAGGGGTCCATGACAGAAAGATCGTTAATCCATAGCATAAAGGGAGCGTGGCGCATCTCTACCGACAAAAACAGCACCTTATACAGCGCAAAAAAGACCGGAATCTGAACAACCATCGGCAGACAACCCCCCAAAGGGTTGACCTTGTTGGTCTGATAGAGCTTCATCATATCTTCGTTCAGAGCTTTTTTGTTGTCTCCATGCTTTTTCTTCAGCTCCTCAATTTTGGGCTGAAGCTTCTTCATGGCATTCATGGAGACATAGCTCTTGTTGGCCAAGGGAAAAAGAATCACCTTGATACCAAGGGTCAACATGATGATGGCCACACCAAAATTGTGGAAAATGCCGTTGAGAAAGAGCAATACCTGAACAATCGGCTCAGCCAGAAAATGGAACCAGCCATAGTCGATGGCCCGCTGTAGCTCCAGATTATGGCGCTCCAAGGTTTTGACCTCTTTGGGGCCAATGTACATCCGGGTTTGAACGGTTATATCACTTCCGGGTGCAATCTGTTTTTTGTCGGAAACCATGCCGGAACGGTGGGCAGGCAGATCGAAATCGAAATAGAAGTTTTTGTTGCTGCTCTCATCTGTTGGGATCAGGGCCGCCAGAAAAAATTTGTCGCTGATGCCGGTCCAGCCTTTGGTGGCCTTGAGTTGTTGATCCGCCTCTTTGAGATCATCGTAGGTGTGTTGAACACGGGTATCGTTCAAAAAACCCATAGGCCCTTCAAAGTCGGCTATGGCTAAAGCCTGCTGCCCCTCGGGAGCAGAGGGCTGGACCCGAACAAATTGCGCAAAATGGTAAAGCTCAAAAGCTTTGTTGGTGTGGTTGATCAGACGATCGGTCACCGTAAAAAGATAGGAGTCGGCCTCGAAGGCGTAAATTTTTTCGAAGGTGATGCCCTGATCATTGTTCCAGGTCATGCGGATTTGACCAGCCCCGGAAATCGCCTCTTCACCTGATACCCGCCAAGGGGTATCCCGTGTCGGCGTTGTCAATCCACCCGAACCCAGAAAACCCGATTCGGCAAAGAAAAACTCTCGTCCATCCTGATCCATATACTGGATGGGCTTCCCCTCAGGGGGCATCTCATCCAGATGTTTTAAAAAGGAGAGGGCTGCAATCCGACCACCAACCTGGGCGATCTCACCTTCCACCTTCTCATTTCTAAAGTTCAGCCGCTTTCCCTCAATGATTGGTGTGGAGCTGGAAGCGACCCCTGGAACAGGCTCCAGGAGTCTGGGTCCCTCTTCACCCTTGCCAACCCGAACCTCATCTCCTGTAATCGGAGCCGGCTTGGGTTGGCTCAGGTCATCCGCAGGATTGACAACAGAGGATTCGATCTGTTGGGGAATGGGCTCGGGTGGATAGTAGATATCCATAAAATATTGATAGCTCACCAGCAAGATGAATGAGAGGCTGATGGCCAGAAGGGTACGCTGGTCCATAAAATTTCCTAGGGTTTGATTTTTTCGGGAACGGGATCAACGCCACCGGGATGAAAAGGGTGACATTTGACCAAACGACACAGGGCGAGCCAGCTACCTTTGATGGCTCCAAACGTAGTAACAGCACCAGCAGCATATTCTGAGCAACTGGGATAAAAACGACAGCTTTTCGGTAACATCGGTGAGATACAGTACCGATAACACTGGATTAAAGCTAGAATAACAGGTTTCACACAGGTTCTCGCCACAATGAGGAGCGTTGACTTGGGAGCCTAACCAAAGACCGAACCAGAACAGAATCACCCCATAAGTCTGCTCGCCTATTCCGACTTGGGGGATCCATAGGGCAAAAAAAGCTGGGTCAAGCTCTGGGTCAAAACAGTATTAGCGGTCCGACCAGCCCGAGGTCGAGAGATGACGACACACTCCAAAGAGGGGTCGAATCGGACCCTGTTCAGCCGAAAAAACTCTCGTATGACCCGCTTAACCCGATTTCGAACAACGGCATTTCCTACTTTCCGACTGACTGTCATACCCAGACGCGGCTCATGAATAGCCGGCTCAAAACGAACAAACAGTAAAAAATGGGGAGAGACCCCCTTTCTGCCAGGACCGGTTACCCGACGATAGTCAGCCGAAGCAAGCAGTCGGGCACATTTGGGAAACAGAGCGCCCTCTTTATTGTTACGCTTCAAAGGTCGCAGCCCCCCGGCCCACTGTGGCTTGGAAAGGGCAGAACATAGCCGGCAGGGATCACCGCTCAGATCTTGATCATGTTATCAGGGACAAACGCGCTTACGACCACGGGCACGACGGCGAGAGAGAATGTTACGCCCGGCTTTGGTGGCCATTCGGGACCGAAATCCATGGGTGCGTTTACGACGAATGGTGCTGGGTTGAAAGGTCCGTTTCACAGTATTACCTCACAAAAAACCCTCCCCGACGACGGCCGGGAGGCTTGGTTATCCAAAAAGAATTTCTTAAAAAAGCAGTTGATGTTGAACTAATTTCCTTCGTGCGTCAAGAAATTTCCATCCTACCAACCCATAGATTTTTAGTCTGATAGAGATTCTCCCGAAAAAAAACCGCCTTTTGGCCGTCTGTACCTTAGGAAGGAGAAGGTTGCTGGTCGGTATTTTTGGCGGGGCTGTTGGGGTCAGGCTTGCGTTTTTTTGGGCTGCGAACCTTGCGCCGAAACAGATCGGCCTTGCGGCTGACGATTCGATCGGTAAAAAGCTTCCCTTCCAGGTGGTCCATCTCATGTTGGATCACCCGTGCCTCAAAATCGGTCATGGTGACAACCTGCTCTTCCCCGTGGCGGTCTTGAAACTGGACCGTTACATCCACCGCCCGCATGACATTCCCCGTGTAGTCCGGCAGAGAGAGACACCCCTCCCGAGCCACATCCATGCCCGACCACTTGATAATAACCGGATTGAACACCACCAATTGACCGTGGTTACCCTCTGGTGGTTTCCTGGCCAGACTGCAATCCATGATCAGCAGACGAATGGGATTACCGGTTTGTGGGGCGGCCACACCGACACAGGCGGGGCCGGCGTGCATGGTTTCGATGAGGTCATCGATATAGAGTTGAAGTTCAGGGTCGGAAAAATGATCGACCTCCTCCGAAACTTCCCGCAACCGTTCATTCGGATAGGTTAGAATGTCCAGTACAGCCATGGGGTTTGCCACTTAAAAATAAAGAAAAAAAAGTTAAAAAAGGACCTAAAGAGGGTCTGAACGAATGGGACGAACCGAGATCTCGACCTGTAATTCCTTGGCAATTCGGTCCAACCGCTCTTGAATGGCCTCAATATTGCTGTCAATATCACTGGAGTATTCGGTTTCGATGATGACAGAGTAGATCGGCTGGCCGGAAGATCCTATAACCTGGGTGTGCAGATCGGTAACGCTGCCTCCCGTCTCCTGGATTACTTCGGTCACCCGATAGACGATACCAGGTTGATCCGCTCCCAAAACGCTGATAATACATTCCCTTTCTGGGAGGGTTGCATTAGGATTCAGGGCAACCTTGGGATCAAGCTCCTTGATATGGTGATCCAGCGCCATGGGTTTGACTACCGGTGTCAGCTTCTCGTAAAGACCGGCAGGGGATAAACCCTCTGGAATTTGAACCACCAACATCACCGTAAACTCCCCGCCCAGACGGGTCATGCTGGAGTCGGCGATGTTACAGCCCGTTTCAAACAGGACTCGGGTTACCTGGGCAACAATGCCGGGCCGATCCTGACCAAAGACAGTGAGTAGAGCGCAATGTTTCATAAAAAGTAGAGTGCAAGGGAAATGATGGTTTCGTCAAGGTCAAAAATAGGGGTCTCATATCCTCAATGAAAGCTTCACCCAATCGAGAACAGCAACTTTTCCTGATAACAGGCGGTGTCATCCTGTTACTGATATTGGCTGTGGTTATTTTCAATATGGTCCGCTCTCCGGCACAAAACGCCAGTGAGGAGGTCAAAAAGCGGCCCATGGTCAAGCTGATGACGGAAAACTCATCTCGGATGGGCTCTTTTTCTGGTCGTTCCTCCGTTGGAACGGCCCCCATCTTCAGCAACCAAGCCAACGAAGGTGGTCTGAATACGGAGGATGTCGGCACACGGACTGTACTTAAACCCGGGGAGCAACTTCCGGTACCCAGCAACAATGGGCCAGGTCACGTCTTGGGTGGACAGACCCCGGATGAGCGATTGGTCGGTGGCTGGAACCGCTCCCCAGCCGATTTGGAAGCGGCTCGATTGGAGAACAACCAGAAACTTGTTGCGGCAAAGAAAAAGGTTGAACCACCCCACGCCCCCTCGGCCAAGTTGACACCAAAAGGTGAGCAGGCCAACCAGAGTGCCGATTTCAGCAAAGCCATTGCCAATGTGGTCTCCCAACAACAAAAAACCCGCCAAGCGGCCCAACAAGAGGCCGATGAGCGCCAAACCGCCCAGCAGGAGGCAAAAGCCCGTTTGGCAGCCCAACAGGAGGCCCAGGCCCGTCTGGCGGCCCAACAGGAGGCCCAGGCCCTTCTGCTCGCCCAACAAGAGGCTCAAAGGCAGCTGGATCTGGCCGCCAAACCCATGCCCGCTACCGCCATTCAACCCAAACCTACCCTTCGGCCCCCTACCCCCACGGTGACGGCATCGAGTGGCTATTCGGTACAGATTGCCTCCCTCTCCAGCCCAGAAAGGGCCCAGGCTCTGGAGAACAGATTGCGGGCTTTTCTGATTGACGGCAAACGAATGCCGGTCTATCAAGGTACCGCCAATGTCAACGCCAGGACCTTCTATCGGGTTCGTCTTGGCCCGTTTCCAAGCCGTTCAAAAGCCGAACAGGCGGAACGGCTCATCCGAACCAAAATGGGCATGCAGGGTAAACTGATCCAACCGGCCAACTGACCCAAACGGAACTCCTCCTGGAAAAATCTGCAGACAAAGTGCGGTGAGTATCTGGAATTTTTTATACAATGGTTTCAGGTTGAGCGGGACGCCCGGTTCCCGTTGCACAGACTCTTTTTTCCCTGTTCGAATGGAGCAGCATGGCTAAGCTGGTAGTATCGGACCTGCATCACCGCTTTGGTCGACATCGTGTCTTGAGAGGGGTCGACCTGACCATGTCTTCGGGGCAGTGCGTGGTACTTTTTGGCGACAACGGCTCGGGAAAATCTACCCTTCTCACCCTGCTATCCACACGATTTTCCCTGCAAAAAGGGCACTATAAACTAGACGACCTGGACGCTGCCGATCAGGGCGATACCATTCGAAGCCGCCTGGTATTCATCAGCCACAACAGCCACCTCTACGGTCACCTTACCTCTGTGGAAAATCTGCTTTTTTTTGCCGATCTTCGTGGTCTGGACTGCTCGGAAAAAAGGTTGAGAGCAGCGGTAGAGACAGTCGGGCTGGCTCCCTTTGCCGACCGACCAACCCGTTGGTTTTCCGCCGGGATGAAAAAACGGTTGACCCTGGCCCGTGTTTTGGTCGCCAAACCGGATCTTCTGCTTCTGGATGAACCCTATTCCGCTCTGGATGTCCAAGGTGTCAACTGGCTCAATACACTATTGGCCGATTTTATTCAGGGTGGTGGCATGATCATTATGGCCAGTCACGACCCCCAACGGGTGGCCGCCCTCAACCATCAGCCCCACACCCTGCGCAAGGGACGCTTGACGGCACAAAAGGAGCTTCTCGGGTGCTAAAAGCTGTCTATCGAATAGCCTGGAAAGATGTGGTTGGCGATTTGCGCCGACGGGCAACCCTCTCCTCCATGCTCTTTTTCTCCATCGCCGTCCTGGTTGTTTTCCAAGCCGCCTTCGAACCCGATCGGCAGGCCGCTACCAAGCTGTTACCCGGTCTGCTCTGGGCGACGGTCCTCTTCACCAGCCTGATGGGTTTGGGGCGGGTTTTTCAGGCCGAGGAGGAGAATGGTGCCTTTGAAGGGTTGATGTTGGCTTCGGTGCCTCGAGGGATTATTTTTCTCGGCAAATGGCTGGGAAATCTGTTATTAACCTTGCTGGTTCAGGCGATGATTTTGCCGTTGACACTGATTTTATTCAACGTTGACGCTTGGCACCTGATACCCCATATCTTCGGTGTATTGATATTGGGTATTCTGGGATTGACCGGCTTGGGTGTCTTACTGGCAGCCATGACCCAGGCGGCCCGCTCCCGAGAGACCTTGCTGGCTCTGCTTCTCCTTCCTCTGGTTGCCCCCTTGCTGATTGCCGGTGTTCAGGCGACGGCCGGGGTCATGGTTCCAGATGGTCAGCCCGGTCCTTGGATTCGTCTTCTGCTTATTTTTGATACGGTTTATCTGGCTCTGGCTCCATGGGGGTTTGGCTGGCTGGTAGAGGAGTAACGAGGAAACAATGAATTTTTTAGCACGTATTCAACGGCCTTTGGGTATCATCACCCTCCTTGCCCTGGGCGCAAGTACCTGGATGGTTTTTAATGCGCCACTGGATTTTCAGCAAGGCAATTCGGTGCGTATTCTCTATGCCCATGTACCCTCTGCCAAAATGGCCCTTTTTTGTTATATTCTGCTTACCCTCTCCAGCATTGTCTATCTCTGGAAAAAAAATGAGACGGCCGATATTCTTGCCGAGGCTGCAGCGCCGGTAGGGGCAGCCTTTACAGCTGTTACCCTGGCCTCAGGCGCCATCTGGGGAAAGCCCATGTGGGGAACCTGGTGGGCCTGGGATGCCCGTTTAACCTCCATGTTGGTACTGCTGATTCTCTATATGGGTATCATGGCTCTACGCAACGCTCTGGACGAACCCTTGAAAGCGGCTCGGGCTACGGCGGTCTTGGCTATTATTGGTGCGGTTGATCTACCTATTATCCACTATTCAGTGGTTTGGTGGCGCACCCTGCATCAGCCGGCCTCCTTTGGTGGTTCATCGGGAAACCCTTCTATAACCGGCGATCTACTCCCCCCTCTGTTGGCCATGGCGATCTCTTTTATTCTTTTGGGGGGGTATCTGGTGGTACTCAAAGCACGAGAGGTTGAAGCCCATCGACAGTTGGAACAGCTGGATGTGGAAAGGATGGAAGAAGATGATTGATTATACCCCTTTTGTGGTTGCCGTTTATGGTATCACCGTAGTGATCTACGGCCTTCTGACCCTCAAATGGCAACGGAGTCTGAAACGGGCGCAACAACAGCTGAGTGAGCAGGAAAATCCATGAACAAAAAAGGACAAAAACGGCTATTTCTCATCTTGACCGTGTTGGTGGTGGGGGGTGCCTTGATCTCCCTGGTCTTCTCCTCTTTTACCGGAGCGCTGGTCTATTTTTACACCCCGACCGAAATTCTCCAACAGACCGACTCGTTGAGTGGTAAGAAGGTCCGCATTGGTGGCATGGTCCAGGAAGGGACGTTGGTCAAGGAGAGCGGTACGTTGAAAATCCGCTTTATGGTCACCGATGGTGAAAAGCTCTTTCCGGTTCAATACGACGGAATGTTACCCGATCTTTTTCGTGAGGGGCAGGGGGTGATTGTCGAGGGGACCTGGCAGCCGGACCAGGATTTTATCGCCTCCTCTATTTTGGCTAAACATTCCGAAGACTATATGCCGGTGGAGATGTCCGAAGAGGGTATCGCCAAGGCCAAAAAGTCCATCCTGAAATCAATGCAGTAATATCGATAAGAATTGGCTCTACCGAGTTGATTGAGGAGTTGTTGTGTGGATTGAGATTGCCCATTTTTCTGCCCTGTTGGCGCTTATATTAACCGGCATGCAGGTGTTTACCTCGCTGTATGGTGTCCACCAAAACAGCCCGGCTTGGATTCGGGTTGGTCGTCAGTCGGCCATTATGGTTGCCCTTCTTCTGACGATCTCCTCGTTTGGACTGATCAACTCCTTTTTATTGCACGACTTTTCTGTTCTTTATGTGGCCAAGCACGCCTCGTTGGATCTCCCCTATTTCTACCTGGCTACCGCCATGTGGGGGGGGCATGAAGGGTCCCTGTTGCTCTGGGCCTGGTTTCTCTCCGTCTATATTGCCGTGGCAGCTTGGCGACACTGGAAAACCCACGCCGGATCCATCCCTTATGTGTTGGCCATTTTGGGCTGTGTGCTGATCGGTTTTTTGCTGCTGGTGCTGTTTCTCTCCACCCCCTTTGAGCGGCTGATTCCCCCCCCCATGGATGGACGGGATCTCAACCCCCTTTTACAAGATCCGGGCATGGTATTCCATCCACCGTTTCTCTATATGGGTTATGTGGGATTTGCCATTCCCTATGCGTTTGCCATGGCGGCCCTGATTACCGGTCAGGCTGGAGAAGAGTGGGTTCTTGCTACCCGCCGTTGGACCCTCTTTTCGTGGTCCATGTTGACCACCGGCATCGTTTTCGGCGCCTATTGGGCCTATTACGAGCTGGGGTGGGGCGGTTATTGGGCTTGGGACCCGGTGGAGAACGCCTCGTTCATGCCATGGCTGACGGCTACCGCCTTTTTACATTCGGTGATGGTGCAAGAGCGCAGAAAGATGTTCAAGGCTTGGAATGTCTTTCTGATCACCGCCACCTTTGCCCTCTCCATTTTGGGTACGTTCCTGGTCCGTTCCGGGGTACTCTCATCGGTTCATGCTTTTGCAGCCGATCCGGGTCGGGGTGTCTATATCCTGGCCTTCATGACGGTACTGCTGCTCTTCTCCTTTGGTCTGCTCACCCTGAAATCCGACCAGTTGGAGACCGATATTCGTCTGGAAAACCCTCTCTCTAAAGAGTCGGCTTTTTTATTCAACAATCTTTTTCTGCTGGTGGCTACCCTCACCGTTCTTCTGGGTACCCTCTATCCGTTGGCGGTAGAGACCTGGTCGGACTCCAAGGTTTCGGTTGGTGCCCCTTATTATAATACGGTCTTTATCCCCATCATGCTGGGTATTTTTCTCATGATGGGGATTGGTCCGGTCATCGCTTGGCGCAAGGCCACGTGGCTTCAGCTTAAACGAGATCTTACCCTTCCGACGATCCTGGGCTTGGTGGCCGGGGTATTGGCTTGGCTGTTGGGTATCCATAACCTGTACGGTGCGGTGACGGCAAGTATGATCGCCTTTGTTCTCACCTCGCATCTGCTGGATACCCGACGGGGGGTTGTGGCACGCATGAAAAGTCCGGGGGCTGCTTCGGCCATGCGGGCGTTGGCGCAACTTTTGGGCCGGAACAAGCGTCGTTATGGTGGATTTGTGGTCCATTTCGGCATTCTGGTCATGGCGGCTGGCTTTATTGGTTCCGGGCTTTTTCAAGAGGAGAAAAACCTCTTCATGACCCCTTCGGATACGGTCAAGGTCGGGAAGTGGACCATCACCCTGCAATCCATTGAAAAGGTCAGAAAATACAACTGGAATGCGCTCCAAGCGAATATGGTTGCTACCCATGATCAAGGCTTTTCCGTTGAGCTGAAACCGCAAAAACGTGTATATGATAAAAGCTCTCAACCGACAACCGAGGCGGCTATTCACACCACATTGTGGGAGGATATCTATGTTGTCTTGGGGGATGAGGTGAAAAAAGATACCTGGTCGATTCGGGTCTATCGAAACCCTCTGGTGGTTTGGGTCTGGTCGGGGGCGGGTATCATGGCCTTGGGGGTTATCTTTTCCCTGATGCAGGGGCGGGTGTTAAAAAGAAAGTCCCAAGAGGCCTGACAAAACAAAACCATGGCAGGGGTCCGGGGGCCGTGACGGTCCCTGGCGGGGTTTGGGCAGAGCCCCATAAGCAGAGGTGAGGGGTACTGCCCGCATCCACGGTGCATGACTCTACCCATTGGAATACCTTGGGAAGGCTTGCAGCCGCCAACTCCCCCTGCTGTTGTATGTCTAAAGGCAACAATACGAACAAAACCCAGGTCTTTGCCTTACAATCCACCAGAGATAGACTCCTAAGGGTATAGTCGCCCTTTGTTAGGATGGATGAAGTCACCTTTTTTTGCGCCTTTTCCTTATCGGATTGAACAATGAAACTTTCTTGGAAAATCATACTTTTACTTTCAATTCTTGTCATCCTTGCCCTGTTTGCCGGTGGCCTTGGCAATAATCCCCGGGATATTCCCTCCCCCCTGGTCAATCGCCCGGCTTCCCCTTTTGAAGCGCCTGCCCTGGATGGCCAGGGGATGGTCTCCCTGAAGGCCCATCTGGGCAAATGGGTCTTGGTCAATTTTTGGGGCTCCTGGTGTGTAAGTTGTGTCGCAGAACACCCCTATCTGATGGATCTGGCCAATATTGCTCGTAGTCGGAGTGATTTTGTTCTGATTGGTGTGGATTTTCGAGATACTGTTGAAGGGGCCAACACCTTTTTGCGTCGCCACGGCAATCCAGGTTATCGCCACGCCCTGGATCCAAAACAAAAAATTGCCATTGATTGGGGTGTATACGGCGCACCAGAGTCCTATCTGGTGGATCCCACCGGCATGATTATCCTCAAACATACCGGCCCTCTCTATCCCGGTTGGTTTGAAAAAGTGGCTTTGCCCCATATTGAAAAAAAACGCACGGAATCAGGAGAGTAAGATGAGACCACTTAATGGGCTGGTGTTTCTAATCGGAACACTACTGCTGTTGACACCTTTCTCTACCACTCTGGCGGCCAATCTGAATGAAGACCCCAGCGAAGCCACGGTTAGACACATTGCCAAAGATCTGCGCTGTGCTGTTTGCCAAAATCAGTCGGTATATGAGTCCAACTCCGATCTAGCCCAAGATATGTTGGGGGTTATTCGGGATAAGGTCCAGGCTGGAGAGAGTGAAGCCACTATCCGAGACTATTTTTTTCAACGGTATGGGGACTATATCTACTTGGAGCCAACCAAAAAAGGGATGAATCTACTTCTATGGTTTGGCCCGATATTGGGACTGTTTATTGGGGCCTATGCACTTTTGGCAGCCTTTAAAAAATGGAAAGCCAGAGGGGATGATGCCATAAAGCCTGCAGAGGGGAGCAAGAGCCAGGCAATGCAGGAAAGAATCGAAAAAGAGCTTAACGATATCGAAATATAGTATAGAGATTTCAAACCAAATGTGTACAAAACGATTGCGGATGGTTCTGGAAAGGCATGAATGCCTTTCCAGCGGGTTTGGGCAGCACCCAAGGTCCTAAGCCTTTGACTTTGCTTTTTTTCTTATTTTTTAAAAGCGTAGGGGTTTGGGGGCCTGCAAGGCCTCCCAAGGTGTCGACTTTGCCTTTAACCATTGTCATTGTCCAAGTTTGGTTTTAACTGACTATACCCATTGGGTCTGGAATCTTTATATATCCCCCCAATACTGTTGACAATATAATCCGGTTGAATAGCCCAGTCGCAACAGAGTGACTCCATCTGCTCCGCCTCTTGTGCATGGATTCCCGAAAGCGTCAGGCAGGTGGCGAATCCCATGGCACACCCCCCCAAAATATCAGTGGTTAGAGAGTCTCCTACCATTAAAATTTCTTGGCTCAACAGATGGGGAAACCGAGCCATGACCAGTTGATAGACCGGAGAGAACGGTTTACCAATACCGATAATCTCACTACCAAAGCGTCTGGCCAGTTCATCTGCCGTATATCCCGCCACAACAACCGGTTCTCCCTGTTGGCTTTGTACCACCATATCAGGATTGGCAACCAGAAGTGGAAGAGGAGCCTTGTCCAGCCAACTCTCCACTACCTGCTGTTGTGCCTTTCCGTAGTAGTCCCGATTACTACAGATCAACACATAAGACGGTTTTTTGTCCGTTTTAAGGGGGGCACCAGGGGGGTTGATTAACAGGTTATCAGGGTTGGGGGCATAATCAGAGGCGCTATCTGGCGTGCCAATCAGCAGATAGGGCTGGCTTCGAAAAGGGGAGTTTGCCACAAACGACTTAACAGCCATGCCAGAGGTGATGATTTGATCCAGATGGATCTCAAACCCCAGCTTCTGCAATTTTTGCCATACTCCTTGAGGTCTCTCTGATGCGTTGTTGGACACCACCAAAAAAGGGGTCTCATGCTGGCGACAGAGATCCACCGCCTCTACAGCCCCTTCAATACCCCCTTCACCCCGGTTTAAAACCCCGTACGCATCAAACAGAATCAGCTTGTATGGCTCAATAAGAGAGGAAAAACAGCAGCGTTGCATCTTTCCCGATCGTAAGTCAGCATCCAATAAAGGGGTGTCGTGACAGAGTTGCACGCGATAGCGGGCTACTGCAGAGGTTAACAGTTTGCCATCGGTCATTGTCGGTTTTTTGTTCATTTTATATCCATAAAAGAGGAGATGAATGTAAAATTTTGGAAAAGTAAATTTAATGGTATTATAAAATAACTTTACTATAATAGGGTGAAAATGTAGTTTGCACCTGTACTTCGATCAAATTTTTTTTTAGCATATGAATTCAACTTGGTCATTTATCGCACCATTAATAGAGTTTACTTCGAAGGGTGAAAGGTGTTCAAACACCTGATCTCCCAACTTTTGTATCTGAGGGGTCTCCATGAGTTTTTCCGATACCCGATTGCGGGTTTTTCACTCAGTCGCCAAACATCTCTCGTTTACTCGAGCTGCCGAGGAGCTCTATCTAACCCAACCGGCTGTCACGTTTCAAATACGGCAACTTGAGGAACATTTCAATACCCGTCTATTTGACCGGCACCACAATCGGATTACCATGACCGAAGCAGGGGTGATGGTTTTCAACTATGCTGAGCGGATTCTGGAGCTCTATCGGGAGACGGAAAAAGCCATCAACGAAATGACCGGTATGACCCGTGGTATTGTCAAGTTGGGGGCTTCTACCACTATCGGTGAGTATATTCTTCCCATGATATTAAGCAGCTATCATGAGGCTTTTCCTAGTGTTCGGGTTCGAATGACGGTGGATAATACCCGGCTTATTGTACGCAAACTCGAGGATGCTACCATTGATGTTGGGATGGTGGAAGGACCTGTTCAGAACAAAAATATTCAGATTACCCCCTGTTTGGAGGATGAGTTGATTCTGGTTTTGCCTCCCAATCATCCTCTTGCCCACCTGAAAGAGATCCCCATGGCCAAGCTCAAGGATCACCCCTTTGTCTCTCGGGAGGAGGGATCGGGAACCCGTGCGGTGATTGCGGAACATCTACTCAAGGCTGGAATCAACTATGATGATCTCAATATGGTGCTGGAGTTGGGAACAACAGAGTCGGTTAAGGCGGCTGTGGAGGGAAATGTGGGTTATAGCATTGTCTCCAGCGTTTCAATCCGCAAAGAGTTGCGATTGAAAAGCTTGACGGCGCACCGAATCAAAGGGGTCTCCATGAAGCGGCGGCTGAATTTTGTCCATCAAAAACAAAAATTCCGCTCCAAGGCGGTTGAAGAGCTACTCAATTTTGCTAAAGCCAAATGTAGCGAAATGAAGGTTGAACTTTAGAGGCTCTACCTACTCTGGTATCCACTTCCTGTCAGAGATTCCAAACCAAAACAATAAGTGGATGGGTCTGGGAAGGCTCCATGCCTTCCCAGCGGGTTTGGGCAGCGCAAAATGTTCTAAGTCTTTGACTTTGCTTTTTTTTTAATTTTAAAAGCGTAGGGGTTTGGGGGCCTGCAAGGCCTCCCAAGGTGTTGACTTTGCCTTTAAATGAGATAGCTCTTCTCTCCTCCCTCCCCGTTGTTGGGCAGGGGAGAAAAGAAGAGCGGCTTTTTTAAAGGTTTGCTTCAGCAAAGGCTACTAAAGCAGACTGTTTCAATGGGGCTGGAATCATCTTGTCAAACTTCTTCTTCATTGGAGGAGGCAACAGATCATAGTATAGCTCTGCCCGAACCCTGGTCGCTCCAGCCACTGGAATTTCATAGACGATGTCCCGACTTTCGCCCGGCTTCAAGCGGGTATCCTTGGCAATTTGGCTCGCCTTGGGAGGAGGGGCCGGTTTCCCGTCTTTTCCTACCAGATAGAGCATCATCACCGACTTGGGATCTTCTTTGAAAATATTTTTCTTGAAATTACGCCAAACAGGCTGACCCTGGGCATTAAAAGCAGTAACCCTAATGGTCATGTTGCGAAACGGTGCGCCTGTAGGCAGATTATGGGGTAGGGTGTTTTTCAACTGAACCGTTGCTTTACCCTTTTCTCCCTGCAGAGCAAAGACCACACCCCGTTTGACCATATTCGGATCATGTCCACCGACCATGCTATGGTTGGCAACGCCGTCCACCATGGGCATGTGGCAGGACTGACAGGTAACCGTGTTACCGCTCTTGACCACCTCCGGCCCGGTTGCACAGACCGGAACCCCTTTTCCGTTGTTGCGGGTATCGTGACAGCCGAGACAGAGATCCGATGAGCGGAAAAGCTCTGATTGAGCCTGGTGGGGGAAGGGGTTGACCATCATGGCGCCGTTGCTACCCGGAGAGACGGCCAGGTTAGAGCCGGAAAAAGAGCCGCTGGGACCTTGCAGAGAATCGGAGGAAAACTCATAGGCCTTGGCACCAAGCTGAGCGTTGGCTATAGGCCCCTTGGCCTTGGTCATGGTGTGACAAACGACACAGTTGACCCCTTCCGCATAGGCGGGCATGGTATCCAATTTGGTTTTACCATCTCGTGCAGCATTGGGTGCATGGCACTGAAGACAGACGGGGAACTTGCCATTCTTGGCTTTAAGCCCCTCCTCATGGGGGGAGCCCATCAGCATTTGGTAGAAGGCGCCGTGGATGGGATCGTTCAGGGCTGTACTGTTGGCGTGCATGGAGCCTGCCCATTGGTCATAGATTTGCTGATGGCAGTTTGCACAGGTTGCCGAGGGAGTGTGGTGGAGTGGCGGTTGTCCTTGAGCCGCCTGGGCTGTAATCGACAGAAAAAGACCGGCCCCCAACCCCATAAACAAGAGGAGAGCCAAGTAGACCGAGATAGAGCGATTGCGCACGTTTTAAGCCCCTTAATAAAGAGTTGAATAACAAAAAGATAGATTAAAAATGGCGTGTTGTTTCAATTGAAAAAGCAACCGTAACGGCTGGGAAGGCTTGCAGCCTGCCGTGGAGAGTCCCTCACCCTTGATTTTTTTCAGTTTTCAAATGAAACAGTTATAAATATAAGATATTTTGTTTTATCCAAAGAATCAATGTGCAAAAAAAAACCGCCTGGGTACAGGCGGTTTTTTTTGGGAATAAAACAGTCGTTGAGAAAAAATCAGCGGTGATCTTTTTTCTTCTTTTCTACATGTCCTTTGAGATTCTCCGTCAAGGTGTCCAAGGTCTCATTGACCGCAGCCACCACCGTAGCAGACTCTTTGGCGGCCGTAATGGTGCTGCCGGCAATATTGACAACAGCTTTTCCTTCGGCGCGCTGCTCATTATTGTGGGGTCTTCTCTCCACCGTAAAACGAGCGTGTGTGATAGGGCCGAATCGTCGGTCTAAACTATCCAGGCGTTTCTTGATTCGTTCTTGTAACTCGTTGCCGAGATCTACCTGCCGACCTTCCAGCTTAATCTCCATAATTACTCCTATTTCGTTGTTTCAACAAAGGATGAATATCCAACTACATTCAGTATATCCGCTCAATCTTGCCAATTCCAGCCTTAAACCTGGAAACGGCCAACCGTACGCAGGCTGATCCGTTTAACCACCCACAATGGCCAGCAATACCCCCGCCGCCACCGCCGAACCGATCACACCGGCTACATTGGGACCCATGGCATGCATGAGTAGAAAATTTTGGTTGTTGGCATCCAGTCCGACCTTATTGACCACCCGGGCCGCCATGGGAACCGCCGAGACGCCAGCCGCTCCGATAAGTGGGTTGATCTTGCCCCCGGATAGTTTGCACATATATTTGCCCATCAAAAGACCAGAGGCTGTGCCGACACTAAAGGCGACCACACCCAGAATCAGAATACCCAGGGTTTCGACATTCAAAAACTTATCGGCCGAGAGCTTGGTACCCACCGCCAACCCCAAAAAGATGGTGACAATATTGATCAACTCATTCTGGGCCGTTTTGGAAAGACGTTCCACTACGCCACACTCTTTGAGCAGATTGCCAAAGGTCAACATGCCGATAAGGGGAGCCGCTGTCGGCAAGAAGAGCAGACAGAGCAGCAGGACTGTCAGCGGAAAGATAATCTTTTCCCGCCGAGAGACCGGTCGTAACTGAGTCATGACAATCTTGCGCTCTTCCTCGGTGGTTAGCGCCATCATGATAGGGGGTTGAATGAGCGGCACCATGGCCATGTAGGAATACGCGGCCACAGCAATGGCACCCATGAGATCAGGAGCCAGCCGGGAAGAGAGAAATATGGCTGTCGGCCCGTCCGCACCACCAATGATGCCGATGGCAGCGGCATCCGCCAGTGAAAAGTCAAATCCTGGCAGGGCGTTCATGGCCAGAGCCCCAATGAGGGTTAAAAAAATACCGAACTGGGCAGCCGCTCCTAAAAAGATGGTTTTAGGGTTGGCAATCAGCGGGCCGAAATCGGTCAAGGCGCCCACCCCCAAGAAGATCAGGAGAGGAAAGATACCGCTGTGAATACCCACCTCGTAGATCATATAGAGCATGCCACCCTCTTCTGCGATGCCCGCCACCGGAATATTGGTGAGAATCGCACCAAACCCGATGGGAACCAGAAGCAGTGGTTCAAACTCTTTGACGATGGCCAGATAGAGAAGTAGCCCACCTATGCCGACCATCAATACCTGTCCCCAGGTAAAGTTGGCCAGTCCGGTGGTTTGCCAGAGTGTTAATAGATTTTCCATGATAATCCAGACTCAAGCCAGAGTAAGTAGAGCGTCACCGACCCCTACCGTATCACCTGCTTTAACCGAAATGGCCGTCACCGTGCCCCCTCTGGGCGCGCGAACTTCCGTCTCCATCTTCATGGCTTCAACAATGATGATCACATCCCCTTCAGCTACCTGATCACCGACGTTGATATCAACCCGAACCACGTTGCCAGCCAACGGTGCCGGAACCGGCGCTCCACCCGTGGCAACAGGGGCCGCCGCAGCAGGGGCCGCCGCCGCTGGAGTCGCTTGGCTGACAGCCCCACCAGGACCAACCTCCACATCATAAGCGGCCCCATTGACCACCACCCGATAGGTTTCGATAGCCGTTGGTGCGGCTTTGGCTGGGGCAGCCGGTGCGGCAGCCGGTGCCACATCGTCAGCACTGGGTACCGGCTCAAAGGCACTGGGGTTATCTCTGTTTTCTAAAAACTTAAGACCCACAGCCGGAAACAGGGCATAGGTCAGTACATCATCGATAAAAGCATCGGCCTTGCGAATTTTTTTCTCTGCCACCAGCTTTTCCAGCTCGACGGTAAGCCGGTCGACTTCTGGCTTGAGTTTATCGGCAGGTCGGCAGGTGAGTGGCTTTTCGTTGGCTTCCAGAACCCGGGCCTGAAGCTCTGCGTTCATGGGGGCTGGTGTCGAGCCGTACTCACCACGCAAAATACCCCGAGTCTCTTTGGTGATGGACTTGTAGCGCTCGCCCATCATCACATTAAACACCGCTTGGGTGCCAACAATTTGGGAGGTGGGCGTAACCAGCGCAATGTTGCCAAGATCTTTTCGGACTTTGGGAATCTCTTTCAAGACCTCATCCATCTTGTCTGTGGCACCCTGCTGCTTGAGCTGGTTTTCCATGTTGCTGAGCATGCCGCCAGGAACCTGGGCCAGCAGGATTCGGGAGTCAACCCCTTTAAGGCTGCCTTCGAACTTGGCGTACTTTTTACGAACTTCCCGGAAATAGGAGGCGATCTCTTCCAGAAGGACCAGATCCAACCCGGTAGAGTTCTCCCGGTCTTCCATGATGGCAACCACACTCTCGGTTGCCGAGTGACCGGTGGTATGACTCATGGAGGAGATGGCGGTATCGACAATATCCAGCCCCGACTCCACCGCCTTGACGATGGTAGCGGTACTCATTCCGGTGGTGGCATGACACTGCATGGCCAGAGGAACAGAGACGGTCTCTTTCAGTCGGGTGACCAACTCTTCGGCGACGTAAGGCTTGAGCAGTCCCGCCATATCTTTGATGCAGATGGAGTGGGAGCCGAGATCCTCGAGCTTTTTGGCCATATCCAGCCAATATTGGATATTGTGAACCGGGCTGATGGTGTAGGAGAGGGTGCCCTGAGCATGTTTGCCCACCTTGACGGTGGCTTTGATGGCGGTCTCCAGGTTGCGGGTGTCGTTCATGGCGTCGAAGATACGGAAAACATCCATACCATTAACGGCAGCCCGTTCGACAAATCTTTCTACCACATCATCAGCATAGTGGCGATAACCGAGAATATTCTGACCCCTGAACAGCATCTGCATGGGGGTGTTGGGCATGGCGGCTTTCAGACGGCGGAGCCGCTCCCAGGGATCTTCACCCAAAAAGCGGATGCAGGCGTCAAACGTGGCACCACCCCAGGTCTCTAAAGACCAATAGCCGACACGATCCAACTTTTCAGCTATGGGTAGCATGTCATCAATACGCATGCGGGTGGCAAACAGGGACTGATGGGCATCCCGGAGGACGAGTTCCGTAATTCCAAGGGGCTTTTTCATGGTACGTTCAATTTCCTTTGGACGGGCCAAAAACAAGGTTGATAGAGAGTAAAGAGATCTTCAAAAAAATACCTTCAGGATGGATGGTCTGATCGGTATCGATGCACCGCAGCGGCAATGGCGGCTATGGGATCGCTGCTTGTCACAGCCCCTCGGCTCGGTTTCGGTTCGGGCTGAGGCAGGTTTTTTTCATAGTTTTGAATTAATTCCGACATTTTGGTAACCGTAAAAACCAAAACGGCGAGGAAAACAAAGACCGTTCCCATACCCAGGACCATCAACTCCAGCCCTTTTGAAATCAGCTCTGTAATCGACATACAACAGGCCTCCAATGCGTTTAATAAATGACGAAATAAGAGTTCAATCTACCAACTATAGCACTTTTTTCAAATCATATTCCAGGATACCTACCGCACCCGCCTCTTTCAGACGTGGAATCAGGTCTCGCACCTGGTTACGATCGACCACCGTTTCTACCGCCTGCCAATCCGGGTTGGAGAGGGTGTTGAGGGTCGGAGCCTGCAGGCTGGGAAGAATGTCGATAACCGCCTGGGTGCTGCTGGTGGGGATGTTCATTTTCAACATGACTTTGTGTCGGGCATCCAGGGCGGCGGTCAGCAGCATGGAGATCTGCTCAATTTTTGATCTTTTCCAGCTATCTTCCATGGTTTTCGGGTTGGCGATCAGCTTGGTTCGGGTCTCAAGAAGGTCGGCAACAATTCTTAAACCGTGGGCCTTGATGGTGGAGCCGGTTTCGGTAATTTCTACCACGGCATCTACCAGCCCTTCAACCACCTTGGCTTCTGTGGCCCCCCAGGAAAAAACAACCTCGGCTTCAACCCCATGGTCGGCCAGATAGCGGCGGGTAAACCCTTCCAACTCGGTAGCGATGCGTTTTCCCTGCAAATCCTGGATGGTCTGGATAGGAGAGTCTTTCCGGGTGACCAACACCCAACGACAGGCCTGGTTGGAGGCTTTGGAGTATTCCAGGGTAGCCACCTCGGTCACCTTATCTTGACAATTGCGCTCTAAAATCCAATCCCAGCCGGTCAAGCCGAGATCCAAGGTGCCATCGGCAATGTAGGCTGCCATCTCTTGCGGGCGAACCAGGGATAACTCCAACTCATTATCATCCACCGTAGGAAAATAGTTGCGGGAGTGGATTCTAATGTTCCATCCGGCCTGGGCAAACAGTTCAACAGTGGCCTTCTCCAGGCTACCTTTTGGGATTCCAATTTTTAGTTGCGGCATGTCTTTTCCATCTATTAAAAAGAGTGAGTGAACAATTTAGACCAACGTTAGCAGAGGCACCAGAGCCTCCAGGGTATCAATGGTACGATCCGGCTTGAGCTGTTGCACCGGAACCCCCCGATTATAGCCGTGGGTAACCAGGATTAACCGACATCCAGCCCCCCGGGCCGCCAAACTATCAGTCTCGGAATCTCCCACCATTACCCCCAGAGAGGGGGGGGTTGCCAGCTGCTCCAGAGTGTGGAGAAGGGGGAGGGGGTGGGGTTTTCTTTCGGGCAGGGAGTCTCCACCAAAAATCTGCTTGAAAAACGATGTCATCTTCAGGTTGGAGAGCATCTTACGGGCCATTTTCTCCGGCTTGTTGGTGACCACCGCCAGCCCAAAACCTCGGTCGGTAAGCTGCTGCAGCATCGGTATGCAGCCCGGATAGGGGTGGGAGTTGTCGGTTAGATGATCTTGGTAGTAGGCTAGAAACAGCCGAACCGCCTCCTCAAACGTCTCTGAGTTTTGCGGTGCTTCGGCCTGGGGACCATAGAGGCCGCGTGCCAGCAGAAAACGGGCGCCGTTTCCCACCAGATGCCGAACCTCCTCCAGGGCCAGAGGGGGGCGCCCCATCTGCTGCAGCGTATGGTTGAGGGTATGCCATAAATCAGGGGCAGAGTCGACCAGGGTACCATCCAGGTCAAAGAGGACAGAGCGGCAGGGGAGGGTTGCACTCACGGTTGAATAAATCCCACATCGGCACGGTCACGAAAATGTTCGGCAAAGTCGATGCCGTAGCCCACCACAAAAAGATTGTCGATGGCAAAACCGACAAAGTCCGCCTGGGCAGGGGTAGTACGGCGGGCCGGTTTATCCAACAATACCGCTGTCAAAACCTCTGTCGCTCCCTTCTGCTTGAGGTGGTCGACAGCAAAGGAGAGGGTGTTGCCGCTGTCGAGAATATCATCCAACAGCAAGACCTGTCGTCCGGTCAGATCTTCGTCACAATCCAGCTTGACCTGAACCCGGCCCGAACTGACGGTTCCTGCGCCGTAGGAGGAGAGAACCATAAACTGAATGGACATCTTGGCCCCCTGCTTCGATAAGGCTCGAACCAGATCGGCCGTAAAGACATAGGCCCCCTTCAGCAGGGCCACCACCACCACCTGCTCTTGCAGACGGGGGAAGATCTCCCCAGCCAAGGTTTCGATACGGGCCTGGATGGCTGACGCCTCCAGGAGGGTTTTTACCTGGGCATTGTCCGGGGTGAGGGGAGGGGGTGTCGTCACGCCTCTTACTCCCTTTCCAACAGAAAAATAGCCAGAGGGGCCAACAGGTTGGCTGTGGCCCAGGGGATTCTGTCGATCAACTGTCTGTGGAGCAGGTCGCTGGGCACGCCGCCAGAGGAGGCCAGAGGCAGTTGACGGATGATCTTGATATTCATGCTGGCACACATATCTTGAAAATCTCGAATGGAGCACATGTGTATGTTGGGGGTATTGTACCAGCGATGAGGCAGAACACGGGTGCGGGGCATCCGACCGGTGAGCAGCAGCCCAAACCGGACCCGCCAATAGGCAAAGTTGGGAAAAGAGATGATAATCCGCTTTCCGACCCGCAGCATCTCCTGGATGACAAACTGGGGCTTGCGGGTGGCCTGCAGGGTCTGGGAGAGAATGACATAGTCAAAGGCGTCATCCTGATAGTCCGACAGCCCCTGGTCAATATCCCCCTGATAGACCGGCAGACCCCGTGAGATGCAGGTGTGGACCCCATTATGGGTAATCTCGACACCAAATCCCCTGGCCCCTTTGTTGCGGATCAGATAGTCCAGCAGCAGGCCGTCGCCACAGCCCAGATCTAAAATCCGACTGTTGTTCTCCACCAGATCGGCAATCACCTCCAGGTCAACCCGTAGTGTAGTCATTGATCCGATACTCCTTGAGCCATTGCCTGGGCCGGCCCATGGACAAAATCTTGATAGAGACGTACCAGAAACGAGGAGAGAGACTGCTGATAGTCGGGGGATTTGAGAAGAAAGGCATCATGGCCATGTTGAGAGGTAAACTCCTCAAAAGAGACGGTTTTATTGTGCATGTTTAAAATTTTTACCAGCTCTTTGGAGCGGGAGGTGTCAAACCGCCAGTCGGTATCAAAGCTCATCACCATCAACCGACAGTTGACCGGCTCCAGCCGTTTGGCGGTGGTTTCAGGGTCGGGAAACGGGTCGAACTGATCCATGGCCTTGGTGATATAGAGGTAGGTGTTGGCATCGAATTTGGTGACAAAAGAGGAGCCTTGATAACGCAGATAGGACTCCACTGCAAAATCCTGGTCAAAGCCGTCAGCCTGGGTGGCGTCCGGGTTTTGCATCCGACGTCCAAACTTGATATCCAACGCCTGTTCCGAAAGATAGGTGATGTGGGCCATCATCCGAGCCACCGCCAGCCCGTTGATGGGGTGGTTGCTCTCGTAGTAGTCTCCGCCCTTAAAATGGGGATCGACCATGATGGCCTGGCGGGCGACAGCATTGAAGGCGATATTTTGCGCCGTCAACCGAGGTGTGGAGGCGATGACAATACAACCGGCGAGGTCGTCGGGATAGTCCAAAGCCCACTGGAGGGCGATCATGCCACCCATGGAGCCGCCAGCTACCGCCAACACCTTTTGGATGCCCAGATGAGCCAATAATGCCTTTTGCAGGCGGGCCATATCGCCGATGGTGATCATGGGAAAATCCAGCCCAAAGGGTCTGCCGCTCTCTGGGTTGATGCTGGAGGGGCCGGTGGTACCGTCACACCCCCCTAGATTGTTGCTGGATATGACAAAAAAATAGTCGGTATCAAACGGTTTTCCGGGGCCGATATAGTTATCCCACCAACCGGATTTTTTGTCATCGGGATGGTGACGCCCAGCGGCGTGGGCATTGCCGGAGAGGGCATGGCAGAGGAGAATGACGTTGGAGCCGTTTTCGTTGAGGGTACCATAGGTTTCGAAGGCGACCTGAACCGGCCCCAAACTTCTGCCACAATCCAGGGGCATGGGATCACCCTCATCAAAGAGCGTAACCTGCTGGGTCTCGACTAGGCCGACCGAATGGGAAGAGCTGGTTTCCATATTGTTCATGGTACCTCAACAGTAGAGGACAGAATACCGATGATGAACAGGACATTCTGTCCCTTCTTTTTCTCCTGTCAAGGGAGGAACCGGAAAAACAGGCAAACAGCGCCAAAAAAGGCCAAAATTCTGCCCTGTAGTGGTCACCTAGCAAGGAAGGTCGATGGTAACCCGTAGTGTTTCAGGGAAAAATGGTCTATTTTTCCCTGCCACGCTCACGGGAGTGATCAGCGCACTTTTCTTGTTACACCATAGATGATAGAGGATCGAATCATGATACCACGCCGACAACGGATAGCCCTGCTTCTTCTGTTTGCCCTGCTTGTTACCGGGGACCTGACTGGGGCTGCAGAGGGTGAAACGGCCCCGGTCTTCACCACCCAGAAGGGGGTCACCTCCCTGACCAATCAGGTCTACCGGGATATTCGACAGGGAAAACTCAACATCCAAGGGGACCACTCAGCGGTGGAGGTGTTGATTTTGCAACGGGAGATTCCCATCACCTATGACTATATTTCCATCATGATGCGCACCCCCAACGCTTTTGGCGAAGGGCCGGCCTGTATTGTCTGCCACAGTTCCAACAACCCCGAACACAGCTATCGAGGGTTGGATCTCTCCACCTGTGAGGGTATTTTACGGGGCTCTACGGAAGATCCCCCCCGACCGATTATTCTACCGGGCAACCCGGAAAAAAGCCCTCTGGTTCGGCGTCTGCACAGCAACCGCATGCCGTTGGGCATCCCCTTTTTCCACCCCAATGACGGCCCGTCGATTCAGATGGTTAAACAGTGGATCAACGACGGCGCCAAGAATGATGAACACTTCAATAAAAGTGTTCTGCCCCTGTTTTCCGACAAGGAGGCCTTTGGGGGCGATTTTCCCTGTTCGGAGTGCCACCCCAGCACCAACGGCCTGAGCTTAACCAGCTATCGCAATATCATGCGGGGGGCCTTTTATAAAAGTCGCAAACGGGAAGGACTGCCAATTTTACCGGTGGTGATTCCTGGCAATGCAGAAGAGAGCCCCCTCTATCAACGGCTCACCACCAACCGGATGCCACCGGGTATCAGCCCGGGTGAGGATATCAATCATCCCAATATTCAAATTTTGACCCGCTGGGTGAAGCAGGGAGCCTGGTGCAAGTAACGCCATCTTATCGGATACACAACCTGGGAAACGGCCATGGCTGAAAGGTTTCAGTCTCACCCCTATGATGTGCTGATTTTGGGGGGCGGTGTGGCCGGTCTGGCGGCAGCCGTTGGGGTGGTGGAGGCAGGCTTGCGACCGTTGGTGCTAGAGGCCGCCAGACAGCCAGGGGGACGAGCCCGCTCCTTTTATGACCGGCAGATGGGGGAGATTCTCGATAATGGGCCTCATCTGCTGATTGGGGGCTACCATGCCACCTTGAGGCTGCTGGAGAAGCTCGGTACCCGCAATCGGCTGGCGGCCTCTCCAACGGTCAGCTATCAGTTCTGGCGTCGGGAGGCGGGATGGTATGGGTTGAACTGTCCCGACTGGCCGGCACCCCTTCATCTGTTGGCTGGGGTGATGACCTTTCCGGCCTTTTCGCTGCGGGATCGGCTGACCACCTTAAGGTTGGGCCCGGCTCTGTGCCAGAGTCGCGCCACCCTGGAAAAGAAAACCGTCACCCAGTGGCTTCATGGGGCAGGGCAGGCCGGGACGGTTTTCGAGACCTTGTGGGCGCCCCTCTGTCTGGCAACCCTCAACGAGCCGGCCGGGTCGGCCAATGCCGCTCTGTTTGCCGAGGTCCTCTCTCAAAGTTTTTTTCACAATCGACACAATGCCCGCCCCCTGGTGCCGACGGTCCCCCTCTCCCAACTGATTGCCGAACCGGCCAGCGCCTTGATTGAAAAAAAGGGGGGGCTGGTTCTCTGTGGTGAGCGGGTGAAGAGTATACGGATGGAGCGGGGTTTCGTGGTGGGTGTGACCACCGGCCGGTGGGATTTTTCCCTGCCGCCCGCTCTCATCTCTGCTCTGCCCTACGATGCTTTGTCAAAGTTGGTGCCGCTGTGGGCTGAGAAGGCGGGGTTTGCCCGGCTCTCTTCCGCCCCCATTGTCTCTGTCCACCTCACCTATGATGGCCCCATCACTCTACCGGCCCCTTTGGTTGGCCTCCCCTTTGAGACCAGCCAATGGTTGTTTGACCGCAGCCTTCAACACCCTGACTCCCAAGAGGGGGCAGGACGGATAAGCGGAGTGATGAGCGGCGCCTATCGGGAGAGCCACTGGAGTAAAAAAAAGTTGATGGAGACTGTGGCAGCAGATCTGCAGCGCCTGCTGCCTCAACGGGATCGGTCCCGACTGGTGGGGGCGCGGGTTGTCAAAGAGCGGCGGGCCACTTTCTCCCCCTGGCCCCACAGCTCCGAGCTGCGTCCTGGGGGGCAGACACCGTGGAAAAACATGCGGCTGGCAGGGGATTGGACGGCGACCCATCTGCCTGCTACATTAGAGGGTGCGGTTCTGAGTGGAGAGGCGGCAGTAGAAAAGGTCCTCGCATTCTTGGCGGATGATGGGTAGATTATAATCTGGGATCGGTTTAACCAACCTTTTTTTGAATAGGATTGTACCAATGGCCTTACGGCTTCTCTCATATCTTGTTGCGGCCTTTCTTCTTGGCGGCTGTTCCATGTTCGATTTTTTTGATGAAGAGCAGCCTCTGGAGTCGGGTCCGCCGGAGCAGCTTTACAAGGAGGGGGTTGCGGCAGTAAAAGATGAGGACTATTTGCTGGGCAAGAAAAAGTTTGAGGCCGTAGACCGCAAACACCCCTTCTCCAAGTGGGCCACCCCCTCGCAGCTGAACCTGATCTACACCAACTTCAAGATTGAAGAGTTTGAAGAGGCCATCAGCCACAGTGAGCGGTTTATCCGTCTGCATCCCCGCCATAAAGATGTCCCCTACGCCTTTTATATGCGGGGACTCTCTCACTATCGGCAGGTCTCCAACGCCAACCTGGATCAAAACCAGGCTCGAAAGGCTCAGGTAGCCTTCCGGGAGCTGGTCTCTCGCTTCCCCGACAGTGACTACGCTTGGCAGGCTGAACAGATGTTGGTATTGTGTCAGGATAGACTGGCAGAGCAGGAGATGGTGGTTGCCCGCTATTATCTGGATAAAAACGAATATATTGCCGCCCTCAACCGTTTTGACGAGGTGATCAAAAATCCCGAGTACAAAACCACCTCCTACTTTGAAGAGGCCCTGTTCAGCATGGCCCTGGCCTCTCACCGTTTGGGGTTGAAAGAGGAGGCACGCAACTATTCGGTGGTGCTGGGGCACAATTTCCCGGAAGGGAAGTTTTATCGCCTGGCACTGGATCTGATCGAAGGCCGGTCGGATGTGACCAGCTGGACCCTCTCCGGGATGCGTAAGCCGGTGGAGGGGGGGGTAATCTTTCAACGGTTTATTCAGGGCATGAAACCGGGATATCAACCTTTTTAACCCTGTTTTCAGCTCCGTGGGGACGATCCAAACCTTGGCCGACAGGCTTGTAGTCAAAGGGTGAATCGTCTTCTGTGGCTATGGCCTGTTAACCTTCAACCCCCTCTTTGTGGAATATCGCAATGGCTAGCTCGCATACAGAGCCGCCTCCCAAAACCGTCACCTTGGATGATTGCCGAAAGGCCATCGACCGGATAGATGATACCATTCACGACCTGCTCATGGAGCGGGCCGGATGGGTCTTGAAGGTGGGTGAGCTTAAAGATAAAAGTGGCCCGGATGTGGCCTTTTATCGCCCGGAGCGGGAGGCACGTATCCATCGACGATTGGAGGCTCGACATCAGGGACCGCTACCGGTTACCGCCCTGCACCGGATCTATCGGGAGATCATATCTGCCTCCCTCAACCTGGAAAAAGAGTTGGTTGTGGCCTATCTGGGCCCCGAGGCCACCTTTACCCATCAGGCGGCACTCAAGCAGTTTGGCTCCTCGTTCAAAATGTTTCCGGCTCGCACCATCAACGAGGTGTTTCAAGAGGTGGAGATGAAGCGGGCCGATTTTGGCGTGGCACCGGTAGAGAACTCCATCGAGGGGATTGTCAACCACACCCTGGATCGACTGGTGGACTCCTCTCTGCGGGTGTGTGGTGAGGTCTATCTGCCCATTGTTCATGTGCTGCTCAGTGGAGAGACTGACTTGGATAAGGTCAAGGTGATCTACAGCCATCATCTGGCGGTGAGCCAATGTCGAGGTTGGTTGAGTCGTCATCTGCCGGGGGTTCGCATCGAAGAGGTTCGCTCCACGGCCCAGGCTGCCCAACTGACAAAAAAAGAGCGAGGCTCCGCCGCCATTGCCGGCATCTATGCAGCGGATGAGTACGGATTGAACGTTTTGGCGGAGCATATCGAAGATCGTCCGGATAACGAGAGCCGTTTTCTGGTGATCGGTCATCACGCCCCCTCCCGTTCCGGGCAGGATATGACCAGCATCATGTTCTCTTTTCGGGATGAGCCGGGTTTTTTGCACCGGGTGCTGGGCATTTTTGCCACCCATCAGGTCAACCTGACCCGCATTGAGTCTCGCCCCTCTCGGAAAAAAGCCTGGGACTACCTCTTTTTTATCGATTTTGAAGGCCACCAGGAGGACCCCAATGGGGCAGCGGCCTTGCAGGCGCTGTCGGCCATCCCAGGGGTAACGGTCAAGCGGCTTGGCTCCTACCCTCGTCGGGTGTTGTAAGGAGGGGGTTGGGGTAGGGTTGTTGTTATTTTTTTAAAGAAAAACAGGGTTGGTAGGGAATATCATGGCATTTTTCATCAAACAGTTGACCATTATCGGTGTGGGTTTGATTGGCGGTTCTCTGGCTCGGGCTTTAAAAGAGCGGGATATGGTCGGTGAGGTGGTGGGGGTCAACCGTACCCGCCACTCACTGGAGACCGCCCTGGCGTTGGGGGTGATCGATCGGGCAACCACCTCGGTGGTTGAAGGGGTGCGCGGGGCGACCCTGGTTCTGGTTGCCACCCCGGTCCGTTCCATTCCCCGGGTCATTGAAGATGCCATTCCCGGTCTGGCACCGGGGACGGTGGTAACCGATGCTGGTAGTGTCAAAGGCTCTATTGTCGAGACGTGCGAGGGGCTGTTGATGCCGGAAGGGGTCCATTTTGTCGGTTCCCACCCGGTGGCCGGAACCGAAAACTCCGGTGTAGCCTCCTCCTTTGCCACCCTGTTTGAACAGAGCCGAACCGTTCTGACCCCAACCAAAAACACCGCCAAGGATGCCTTGGAGCTGGTGCGTCTGGTCTGGGAGGCTGCCGGTTCCAAGGTGGAGATCATGGGGGTTGAACACCATGACCGGGTTTTGGCTGCCACCAGCCACCTGCCCCATCTGATGGCCTACAATATTGTCAACACCCTCTCAGACATGGAAGATGACATTCGGGCCGAGGTGTTCCGTTATGCCTCGGGTGGTTTTCGGGATTTTACCCGGATCGCCTCCTCCGATCCAACCATGTGGCGAGATATCTGCCTGGAGAATCGGGAGGCGATTCTCGATATGCTCACCCGTTTTCGGCAAGACCTGGATAAACTCTCCCGGCAGATTGAGGAGGGGAACGAGGATGCCCTTTATGGTATTTTTGCCCGGGCCAAAAATACCCGTGAACGGGTGTTGGCTGAGAGGAAACGGTGATGCCCGGTGATCTGATTTCCCAAGGAGGCCCTCCCCTCAGAGGACGGATGGCTGTTCCCGGCGATAAATCCATCTCCCACCGTGCCATTATTTTTGGTGCATTGGCAGAGGGGGAGACCCGTGTGGAAAAGCTGCTGGAGGGGGAGGATGTCCAGCGCACCGTGGCGGCTTTCAGGGCCATGGGCGTGGAGATTGAGCGGCTGGGTGCTGGCTCCTATCGTTTGGCGGGGGTCGGGCTGGATGGCTTGGCGGAACCGGACGATGTGCTGAATATGGGCAACTCTGGCACAGCCATGCGGCTGTTGACGGGGCTGCTCTCCAGCCAACCTTTTTTGTCTATTTTGACTGGGGATGACAGTCTGCGTGGCCGACCCATGGGTCGCATTGTCACACCGTTGGGCCGTATGGGGGCAAAAATACTCGGGCGGGATGGGGGAAAACTGGCCCCTTTGGTGATCCAGGGCCAAGAGCTGGTTCCCATGGACCATATCAGCCCGGTAGCCTCGGCTCAGGTAAAGACCGCCCTGTTGTTGGCTGGGTTGAATACCGCCGGAGAGACCAGTGTCACCGAGCCAGCACTGTCACGGGACCATACCGAGCGGATGTTGACCGCCTTTGGCGCAGAAATCCGCCGGGAGGGATTAAAGGTGACGGTAGACGGTTGGCCCACCCTGACCGGACAGAAGATTACGGTTCCGGGGGATATATCCAGTGCCGCTTTTCCCATGGTGGCGGCGTTGGTGGTCCCCGGCTCCGATCTTACCCTGGAAGGGGTCGGCATCAACCCGACCCGCACCGGACTGCTGGATCTTCTGCTGCAGATGGGCGGCAATATTCAGCAGTTGAATCCACGGGAGGAGGGGGGTGAGCAGGTTGCCGACCTGCGGGTGCAATACTCCAAGCTACAGGGTATTACGGTCCCGGAGGCGGTGGTACCTCGGGCCATTGATGAGTTTCCCATCTTTTTTGTGGCGGCCAGTGTTGCCGATGGCGAAACCCTGCTCACGGGAGCCAACGAACTGCGGGTCAAGGAGAGCGACCGGATTGCCGCCATGGTAACGGGACTCAAGGCTCTGGGAGCCCAGATTGAAGAGAGGCCTGACGGGGCCAGAATCAGCGGATTGGGTGGTGGGTTGACCGGAGGTGCCACGGTGGACTCCCATACCGACCACCGCATTGCCATGAGCCTGCTGGTGGCGGGCCTGGTCAGTGGGTCGCCGGTTCGGGTGGCCCGTTGTGGCAATATCAACACCTCCTTTCCCGGTTTTGCCGATCTGATGGCAGCGCTTGGAGCGGATATCAGCAAGGGGTAGGGGGAGCGGGTGAATCAGCAGCCAAGCCAGCAGGTTGAGAAGGGGAGCCGTTATGTTGTGGCGGTGGATGGACCGGCGGGAGCTGGCAAGGGGGCGGTCTGCCGGGCGGTGGCTCAGCGGTATGGTTTCAGCTATCTGGACACCGGCTCCATCTATCGGGCGGTGGCACTGCTTTCATTGAACAACCCACTCTCTGACCAGGAGGCGTTGGGCTGTCTGGCCGCGCAGATGCCTTTTGAGTTTCGGGCGGTGGAAGGGGCGGGGTTTCGGGCCTTTTTGGGGGGAGAGGATGTCACTGTTGCCTTACGGGAGGAGCGGGTTGGATTGCGGGCCTCTCAGGTGGCGGCTGTACCCCAGGTCAGGCAGGCTCTTTTGACCTTTCAGCGCCGTTATGGTGGGAGCCAAAATATTATTTTAGATGGGAGAGATACCGGCAGTGTAGTCTGGCCGGATGCCGATTTGAAAATTTTTCTGACGGCTAGCCTGGATGAACGGGCAAAACGTCGGGCTTTGGAGTTGCAACAGAAGGGAGAAACTGTTAGCTTCCACAAAATACGCGAGAGGATTGCTCAACGGGACGAACAGGATTCGAGCCGGGCCCATGCGCCATTGGCTCCAGCCCCCGACGCCCGTCGTGTGGATACCACCCTGCTTACCCTGGAACAGAGCATAGATCGGGTAGCCGATTTGGTGGATGAGATGGTGGGGAATAAGCCCCGATAACTTTTAACCGAAGGTGAACATAAGTGGCTGTTGAAACGCTGGTAGACGACATTGAGATTGAGGACGAGGATTTTAGCGCTCTATTAGAGGAGTCCTTTAGCAAAGGTGTCGGAAAAGAAGGACAGGTGGTCTCCGGTAAGATCATCCAAAGGGAAGGTGAAGAGTTTATTATCGATGTGGGACTCAAATCCGAAGGTCGTCTGACCGTTCGGGAGTTTCTGGATGGCGATGGTAACTTAACCCTGGGCGTTGGCGACTCAATTGATGTCTTCGTTGAACGGAGCGAAGATGATCAGGGGCTTGCCGTACTCTCTCGTGAGAAAGCCAAGCGGGAAGAGGCGTGGGTCAACCTGGAGAAAGCTTTCAACGATAAGCTATTGGTCCACGGCCGCATTCTGGGCAAGGTAAAGGGCGGGTATACAGTCGATCTGAACACCCTTTCAGCCTTTTTGCCCGGATCTCAAGTGGATGTTCGCCCGGTTCACGATATTATTCGTCTACAGGAAGAGGACCAACCCTTCGATATTCTCAAGATGGACCGTCGCCGAGGCAACATTGTTGTTTCCCGTCGGGCCGTCATCGAAAAGCAGCGTGAGAGCGCCCGCTCTGCCCTGCTGGAGACGCTGCACGAAGGGATGATTCTGGATGGTATCGTCAAGAATATCACCGATTACGGCGCCTTTGTCGATTTGGGTGGTCTGGATGGACTGCTCCATATTACCGATATGTCCTGGAAACGGGTCAAACACCCCAGCAGTGTGGTGACAGTGGGTGATACGGTTTCGGTACAGGTGATTAAATTCAATGCCGAAACCCAGCGGATCTCCTTGGGCATGAAGCAGCTGCAGACCGACCCATGGGAAGGTATTGGCGCCAAATATCCTTCCGGTGCCAAGTTCCGTGGTCACGTGACCAACATTACCGACTACGGCGCTTTTGTCGAGATGGAGTCGGGTGTTGAGGGGCTGGCCCACGTTTCCGAACTGGCTTGGACCAAGAAAAACGTCCATCCATCCAAACTGCTGGATGTCGGCCAAGAGGTGGAGGTCATGGTTCTGGATGTGGATGCAGACCGTCGCCGGATCTCCTTGGGGCTTAAGCAGTGTATGGAAAACCCATGGCAGGCCTTTGCGGATAACAACCCAGTCGGAACCAACGTAACGGGTGAGATTAAAAATATCACCGAGTTTGGTCTGTTTGTCGGCCTGGAAGGGGATATTGACGGACTGGTTCATCTTTCCGATGTCAGTTGGGATGCTGGGGCTGGTGAAGAGGCGCTCAAGGAGTTTCAACGGGGCAGTGAAGTGGAGGCGGTTGTGCTCTCTCTCGACCCAGACAAAGAGCGGATCTCTTTGGGTCTCAAGCAGGCCAACCCCGATGACTGGAGTCTGTGGGTCGATGCCAATCCCAAAGGTTCCAAAGTCATGGGAACCGTCAAGGAGGCTGCAGGTACCGGCTATATGATCAGCCTCTCCGAGCAGGTTGAAGGGTTGTTGCGCAAGCAGGAGTTCTCTCGGGATGATCCTGACGGAACCTCTCTGACTATTGGTTCTGAAGTCGAAGTTGCCATTACGGCTATTGATCGTCAAAAACGTAAAGTGGCCGTCTCTGTCAAGGCACTGAATGCCGCTGAAGAGCGTCAGAGCATCAAGGAGTATGGGGCCGACAAGGATGAGGTTGGTGGTATCAGCAGCTTGAGCGAAGCTTTGAGTAAGGCTTTTGAGAAAAAAGCGGGTAGTTGATCCCTTTTTTTCCGAACGTTTTAACGTGGGTCGGGCCGCCTCTGTTTTTTGGCGGCCCGACCTTGGTTATTTTAAATAATCTGTCAACCAGATCAGGTATTTGCAAGAGGTTGCCGACATGACAAAATCAGCGTTGATCAATGCACTTTCCCGGCAGAAAGATCTCTCTCGGAAGGATGCGGAAATTGTGGTAAATACTGTCTTTGAAGAGATCAGCCTCTCTTTGGAGCAGGGACGGCGGGTAGAGCTGAGAGGTTTTGGTAGTTTTGGCCTCAAGGAGCGCCGCTCTCGGGAAGGACGTAACCCCAAAACCGGCGATCAGGTAATGGTTGATGCCAAGCGGGTGATGTTTTTCAAGGCAGGTAAAGAGTTGCGGGAACGAGTTGATAGCTAGTGGATGGGTCTGGGAAGGGATCGTATCCCTTCCCAGTGGGGTTTGGGGCAACAGCCCAAAGGTCATATAAGCTGCCCGCAGCCCTCCACCTTGCCAGGGGTAAGTGACAGGGAGCAACCCTGAACATCTCTTCAACCAACCCATTCACCTCCTCTTCTCCTTAACAAGATGTAGAGACATGCTAGGCCTTCAGTCTACAAAGAGTCCCCTTTGGGATTGACGATAAAAGGGTTGTTTATTGTTCGCAGGCTTTTGGTGGGTGTCACTCGTTTATGTCCGGACTATTCAACTTAATTTTAGTTTTTCTTTTAACAGCCTGCTCTGTCTTGTTCGCTCTTTTCAACCAGGGTGAGGTTGAGATTACGCTTCCGGGTGGATTGGTTTTTCCAGGTGTTCCCCTTTTTGTCCTGGCTTTTGTTCCGCTTTTCTTTGGTTTTTTTCTTGGTGTTATTTCCGGTTGGTCGAGGGGTTTGAAATATCGCAAACGACTGGCAGCATTGCGGAGTCAGAACCAGGAGCTGGAAGCGGAGTTGACCAACTTGCGAAATCTTCCCTTAGATAATGATATGTAATCCTCTCCTCTCTGGATACCTCTCTGCTATGAAATCGATGCTGGAAGCTGTTGATGGCTCGGGTGGTGTCTTCTTCTTGCCCTTTTTCGGGCCTTTTCAGTCATGCAGATAGACCTTCTCCATTTAATTGGCTGGGCCGCCTTGGGGGTAACCGTGGGGGCGATTGTTTTTCGAGCGGCCTATCGCATGGGCAGGGAAGATGAGATTCGTCACCATGAGCAGAAGGAGCGTGAGCGGGAGTCGGCCTTTTATTATCGGGGGTTGAACTATCTGCTCTCAGACGAGCAGGACAAAGCCATCGAGGAGTTTGTCAAGGTTGTCCGCATCAATTCGGAGACTGTTGAAATCCATCTCTCTTTGGGGAATCTTTTCCGCTCTCGGGGTGAGGTGGGGCGGGCTATTCGCATCCATCAAAATATTATCGCACGTCCCAACCTTTCGGTTGCCAATCGAACGGCGGCCCTCTATGCGTTGGCGGAGGATTATCGTCAGGGAGGGTTTGTTGATCGGGCTGTGGAGGCCTGCCGGCGGGTCTTGAGTGTGGATCCAGACCATGCCAAAACTCTCTCCAGTCTGCTGATACTCCATGAGAGTGAAGGGCGATGGGACAGTGCTCTGCAAGTGTTGCAGCGTCACAAACGGGTAACCGGCAAGCCTGATCCCCGACGGGAGGCCCATCTGTTGCTTCGTATCGGTCAGGAGCAGATGGTCAGCGGATTGCCGGAGGATGAAAATTCGGGGATTGATCGTTTTCGAAGTGCGGTACGCATTTTTCCGGGCTGTGTTGAGGGGTATCGTCTGTTGGGGGAGGCGCAATTACAGCAGGGTCGGGTCATGGCAGCCATCACCAGCTTTTCAACACCCCAAAAGACCCGACCCAGCCACTTTTTTTTGATGGTTGACTCTCTGCGGCGTGCCTACGGATTGAAGGAGGATCTGCCGGGCTTTGAAAAATTTATGGCACAAGCCGTCGCCCTCCCTTCGGCCTCACCTCGGCTGATTATTCTCTGGAGCCGGATTTTAGAGGAGAAGGCCAGTCTACAAGAGGCCATTGAGGTATTGCGAGCCGGGACGGAGCGCTATCCGGGTTCATCCGGCATTGCCCGCCAGTTGGTTTTAATCCTGGGTCGGGTGAACCAATGGCAAGAGGCGGTTGGTGCTGCGGAGCGCTGTTTGGACCACCTGATATCCCGGCAGCCGGTTTTTCAATGTTCCCAGTGCGGTTTTCACTCCCAGGATATATACTGGAAGTGTCCTCAGTGTCACCATTGGGATACCATGGAGCCTTTATAGATCCAGCTAGAGTTAAGGGAGCAGCGCGGTGGATTCGATGCCCACAACAGTGCCGGGCCGTAAAAAGCGGGAGATGAGACATTTTTTTCGCTACCAACTCATCCGTCTCCATCGACTGGCAGAGGACTCCCATGCCATTGCCTTGGGGGTTGCCTGGGGTATCTTTGTCTCTTTCACCCCATTTTTGGGGTTTCACCTGATTCTCTGCACATTGATGTGTATTCTGTTTGGTGGCTCCAAGTTGGCCTCATGGATCGGTAGTCTCATTGGTAATCCGGCGACCTTTCCCTTTTTCTTTTGGGCGGATCACCGTTTGGGCAGCTGGATCATGGGACTGTTTGGTTTGGGGGGGGGCGGTACCGTTAAGTTTTCTTGGGATAGCCTGACTTTTGATGCTCTGTTCAGTGATATGACCCACATTATTGTGCCCATTTTGTTTGGGGCGGTTATTTTAGCGCCTCTGGCGGCGGCGTGTGGCTATTGGGCCACCTATAAGTTTGTGGAGTTGACCCGCCATCGTCGGTTGGCCCGTATGAAGTTGGCCCGGCAGAGGTATGGAGAGTCTGGTAGGCAGGTTTAGTTGATTTTGACGCTTGTGCAGCCATAAACATTGGCCGGGGGATGTCATGGTCCCAGTAAAGATAAAAAAACAGTCCATTCCACCAACAGAAGAAAGTGAACAAGATGCGAATATTGATTGCTTGTGACCATGGTGCCTTCGATTTAAAGAGAAAAATTGTCGAGCATCTGGCTCAAAATCCAGAGAATGAAATCATCAATTTGGGGGTTGATGGGGCAGAGTCGGTGGACTATCCCGACTATGCTCAATCGTTATGCCGAGCTCTGTTGGCGGGAGAGGGGGAGCGGGGTATCCTGCTTTGTGGCACCGGATTGGGCATGTCGATGGCTGCCAACCGTTTTAACGGCATCCGAGGGGCGTTGTGTCACGATGAATATACGGCTCGGCTCTCCCGACAGCACAATAATGCCAATGTACTGGTTTTGGGCGCTCGTTCCACGGGGGAAGCGGTGGCTTTGGGGATTGTCGATACCTGGATGCAGACCGATTTTGAGGGAGCACGTCACCAACGCCGCCTGGATAAGATTGAAAACAAGGGCTAATTGATTGTCTACCCATTTATATTATTAAGAAGGATTTTTCATGTCCGATTTTACCATGGATCTTCAAACGTCAGACCCAGAGATATACAACGCCATCCAGTCTGAGTTGGGGCGACAGCGAGAGCAGATTGAGCTGATTGCCTCAGAAAATATTGTCAGCCGTGCGGTGCTTGAGGCCCAAGGCAGCGTAATGACCAACAAATATGCCGAAGGGTATCCAGCCAAGCGCTATTATGGTGGTTGTGAATTTGTTGATCAGTCGGAATCGTTGGCTATTGAGCGGGCCAAGCAGCTTTTTGGTTGTGCGTATGCCAATGTACAGCCCCACTCCGGCTCTCAGGCCAATATGGCGGCCTATCTGGCTGTAGCCAAGGCGGGGGATCTGATTTTGGGGATGTCTTTGGCCGATGGGGGCCATCTGACCCACGGTTCCAAGCCCAACTTTTCCGGGCAGGTGTTTCGGGCGGCTCAATATGGTCTGGACCCCAAAACCGAGCGGATCGATTATGATCAGGTTGCGGCACTGGCTAGAGAGCACAAACCCCAGATTATCGTGGCAGGTGCCTCGGCCTATAGCCGGGTAATCGATTTCCCCCGTTTTCGCCAGATCTGTGATGAGGTAGGGGCCTTTTTAGTGGTGGATATGGCCCACTTTGCCGGACTGGTTGCCACAGGGGAGCATCCCCACCCTTTTCCCTATGCGGATATTGTCACCACCACCACCCACAAAACCCTGCGGGGTCCTCGGGGCGGCATGATTTTAACCAATCGGGAGGATCTGGCCAAAAAGATCAACTCGAAGATTTTTCCCGGCATTCAAGGTGGACCCCTGGAGCATGTGATTGCCGCCAAGGCGGTCGCCTTTCGAGAGGCGCTGCAGCCGAGTTTTGTGGCCTATGCCAAACAGGTACGAAAAAATGCGGTCGCCCTGGCCGAGGTGTTGGTGGAGGGGGGGCTGCGTATTGTCTCTGGGGGTACGGATAACCACCTGATGCTGGTGGATTTGACCTCACGGGATATTACCGGAAAAGATACGGAGCAGGCGTTGGAGCGGGCCGGCTTGACCTGCAACAAAAATGCTATTCCCAACGATCCGCGCAGCCCTTTTATCACCTCGGGTATTCGTCTGGGGACACCGGCAGCCACCTCGCGGGGATTTGACGAAGAGGCCTTTCGGCAGGTGGGGCGGATGATCGTACGGATTGTTGATACGGTCTCTTCGGGTGGGGATGCCAAGATTGAGGCGGAGGTTCGTCTTCAGGCCGAAGCGTTGTGTCAACGTTATCCTATCTACCCCGGGATGTGATCTATCCCATCTCTACGGCGCTGGGGAGGGAGTCTCCCTGGTGTTGTAGGGTTGGGTGGGGAAGGTTTTTTTGGTGGATCTAGATCGGCGTCATATGGACCACGCTCTGCGCTTGGCGGCCCGAGCCGTTGGTCGTACTCGGCCCAACCCGGTGGTGGGTTGTGTGGTGGTGGCCAACGGTAAGGTGGTGGGGCGGGGTTTTCATCCCAAAGCCGGAGCACCCCACGCTGAACGGTTTGCCCTGCAGGAGGCTGGAGAAAAAGCTCGGGGTGCGACGGTTTATGTCACGCTGGAGCCCTGCAGCCATACGGGACGAACCCCCCCCTGTGCCGACGCCCTGATTCAGGCCGGGGTCGGGCGGGTGGTTGCCGCCATGACCGATCCCAACCCCCAGGTTTCTGGTCGGGGCATGAGACGACTGGCGGATGCCGGTATCCAGGTGGTGGTGGGTGTGCGGGAGAGAGAGGCCCAGCATCTCAACCAACCGTTTATAACCTGGATAACCCAAGGGCGCCCCATGGTGACCCTCAAGATGGCGGCTTCCCTGGATGGGAAAACCGCCACCCGAACCGGAGAGAGCCAGTGGATTACCGGCCCGGAAGCCCGAAAACGGGTGCAGAGTATGCGTAACCAGCACGATGTGGTGATGGTGGGTATCGGTACGGTACTGGCGGATGACCCCCGGCTGAACTGTCGACTGCCTGGTGGCAGAGATCCCATTCGGTTGGTGGTGGACTCTCATTTAAGAATACCCGACACCGCTACCCTGTATGACGCCTCCTCAACCGCCCCGTTAATGGTGGCCACCTTAAAGAAAAATAGCCCGGAACGGATAAAAAAAGTGATGGATCGGCAGGTTCAGGTCATACTCTGCCAGGAGACGGCAACCGGGCAGGTGGATCTGCTGGATCTGATGGGGCAGCTGGGCGAGCGGGAGATAACCAGCGTGCTCTCCGAGGCCGGGGGCATTTTAAGTGATGCGCTGTTGCAGGCCGGGGTGGTGGATCGTCTGGCGCTTTTTCTGGCCCCCAAGTTGATTGGCGGCCAAGAGGCGCCGGGCCTGTTCAAGGGGGAGGGGATACAGCGGTTGGCCCAGGCCCGGGAAGTGGACAATTTAGTGGTGACCCAGATTGGTCGGGACCTGCTTCTGGAAGGGAGTATTCATTAGAACTTATGTTTACCGGTCTTGTCGAAGAGGTAGGAGAGGTCCAGGCCATTGAAAAAACCGGCCAGGATTGGTTGCTGCGGGTTAGGTGCGATTGGGATATGTCGACGGTTAAATTGGGGGACTCCATCGCCATCAATGGCGCCTGTCTGACCGTTATCAGCAAAGAGAGACAGGGTTTCTCTGTGCAGATTTCCCAGGAGAGTGTCAATAAGACCACCTTTGCAAACCTGGCTGCAGGTGCCATACTCAATCTGGAGCGAGCCTTGATGGTGGGGGGGCGGCTGGATGGTCATCTGGTTCAGGGACACGTGGATGCGGTGGGACAGGTGGAGCGGATTACCCCACGAGGTCGCTCTTTTGAGATCTGGTTTCGGGTTCCGGTTGAGGCGGGACGATATATCATTGCCAAAGGCTCCATTGCGGTGGATGGTGTCAGTTTAACCGTTAATGAGGTGGTGGATGCTGGTGGGATAAGCCGTTTTTCGGTCAATATTATTCCCCACACCCAGAAAAAAACCACGTTGGCTCAGTTGGCTCCAGGGCATAAAGTCAACGTGGAGACCGACCTGCTGGGCCGTTATGTGGAAAGATTGATGAAGTCAGGTGGTCGTCATGGGCGATCAATGGATGAAGCGTATCTACGCGAGAAAGGTTTTTGATTGAATGTCAGGCTCTTTTAATACCATCGAAGAAGTAATCGAAGATTTTCGTCAGGGAAAAATGGTCATTCTGGTAGATGACGAAGATCGGGAAAATGAGGGTGATCTGGTTATTCCGGCGGTTCACTGTGATGATGCGGCGATCAACTACATGTCCAAATATGGGCGAGGCCTGATCTGCCTGACCATGACCCAAGAGCGGATTCGTCATCTGCAGCTCCCTTTGATGGTGGTGGATAACAATGCCAAATACAAGACCGCCTTCACCGTCTCCATTGAGGCCAGTACCGGGGTAACCACAGGTATCTCTGCTCAGGATCGGGCCAGGACCGTGGCGGTGGCTATTGATGATCAGACCACCCCGTGCGATCTGAACCGGCCTGGCCATATTTTCCCTTTGGTGGCTCGTGATGGCGGGGTGCTGGTGCGGGCGGGCCATACCGAGGCCTCGGTGGATCTGGCTCGGTTGGCCGGATTAAAACCGGCTGCGGTGATCTGTGAAATTTTAAAAGAGGACGGTACCATGGCACGTGTGCCGGACCTGATCCCTTTTGCCAAGCAGATGGGGTTGAAGATAGCTACCATTGCCGATTTAATCTCCTACCGAACCGAGAATGAACGGCTGGTCCATCGGGCGGTTGAGACCCGAATTCCCAGCGCGTTTGGGGGTGAGTGGCAGTTGATGGTCTATACCAACGCTGTGGATGAGTTTCAGCATGTGGTGATGGTCAAAGGGCAGATCGACCCGGATAAGCCGATTTTGGTTCGGGTTCATTCGGAGTGTCTGACCGGAGACCTGTTCGGCAGCCTGCGTTGCGACTGCGGCAGCCAACTCCACGCAGCCATGAAACAGGTGGGGGAAGAGGAGAACGGTGTTGTACTCTATCTGCGTCAGGAGGGGCGTGGCATTGGCTTGATCAATAAAATGCACGCCTACAACCTCCAAGATAAAGGGATGGATACGGTGGAGGCCAATGAGGAGCTTGGCTTTGCGCCGGATTTAAGGGATTATGGCATTGGGGCGCAAATATTGCGGGATATCGGAGTTCGGCGGATCCGTATCTTGACCAACAACCCCAAAAAGATAGTCGGTCTGGAAGGGTACGGCCTGGAGGTTGTGGAGCGGGTCCCCATAGAAATTCCGGCGAGAGAGAACAACGCCGATTATCTGGCAACCAAACAGCACAAAATGGGTCATCTACTGCGTCAGTTTCCCGAGGCAAAAGGGTAGAGGGCGTAATCCGGTGGATGTAGCAGGTTTTGAGAGGTCAAAAGGAGGGAGCAGACTCAGATGAGTGATCAGACACACACTATAGAAGGCAATCTAGACGCCAGCGGCGAGACTTTTGCCTTGGTGGTTGCCCGTTTCAACAGTTTTATCACCGAGCGACTGTTAGAGGGGGCACTGGACTGTCTGCTGCGTAACGGAGCCAGGGCGGAGGATCTGACGGTAGTTCGGGTTCCGGGGGCGTATGAGATCCCCATGGCGGCCTCCAAGTTGGTTCAAAGCAAAAAGTATAGTGGTATCATCTGCCTGGGTGCGGTGATCCGGGGCGCGACTCCCCACTTCGATTATGTCTGTTCCGAGGTGACCAAGGGGGTGGCGTCGGTCTCTCTGGAGAGTGGTGTTCCCATTGGTTTTGGGGTGTTGACTACGGATACTGTCGAGCAGGCGGTGGATCGGGCGGGTGCCAAATCGGGCAATAAAGGCTGGGAGACAGCCCACTCTACCATGGAGATGGTGGATCTTTTCAAGAAGTTATAACGGGTAGCATTAAGAGAGCAGACCAATTTTGGTATAATCCTCGGGGTGGGGATTTGGGCAAGGTAAAAACAGGATGGAACAGCGTACAGAGAAACAGAACCAGGGAAAGGTCAGCGCTTTGGACGATCCCCGGTTGGGTCGGGTATCGACCAAAAAAGTGGGCCAAGGCAATCGGCATAAGGCGCGCGAGTTGATTCTTCAAGCCCTGTATCAGAGTGATATCTCTGGGGATAATATTCAAAATGCGGTGGAGCAACTCTGCAAGGAGAATGCCGGGGGGCGTGCCGATATGGTCTATTTTAAACGGGTGGCTACAGGAACCTGGAGTCGGTTGGCTGAGTTGGACCAGTGGATTGCCAAGGCTTCAACCAACTGGGCCACGGATCGGATCTCCACCATCGATCGCAATATTCTCCGCCAGGGTATCTATGAGCTTCTCGCCGAACCGGAGCTCCCTTCTCGGGTGATTATCAATGAGGCCATCGAGCTGTCCAAGCGGTATGGCGGCAAGGGGTCCCGTTCTTTTGTCAATGGGATCATGGACCATCTGGCGGGAAAGATTCGGGTCTGATTGGACCTCTTCAAGGAATAAACTATTTTTAAAGGTAACGAGCGGTTATGAAGGAAGAGAAAACCATCTCCTCGGTTGGTGAGTTTGAGTTAATCCGAAGCTGTTTTTCATCCTCTGTACCATCCGATGTGACCGGTATTACGGTGGGCTTGGGTGATGATGGGGCTGTTTTGGATGTTCCCCGAACCCAGGAGTTGGTAGTGAGTACGGATACTCTGGTGGAGGGAATTCACTTTAGTTCGGATGATGACCCCTATCTGCTGGGCCGAAAAGCGTTGCGGGTCAATCTGTCTGATCTGGCAGCCATGGGTGCCCAACCCCGCTGGTATCTTCTCTCCCTCTCTCTGCCCCCCTCTACCCCTTTGAGTTGGGTGACGGAGTTTTCTCGTGGGCTGAAGGAGGATGGTGAACGGTATAAGGTGGCGCTAACGGGTGGTGACACCACCGGAAGCAAAGGGTGCCGGATTATGACCATCACCATGATGGGCTATCTGGGCAAGGGTCGGGCGCTCTGTCGTTCGGGTTTGCAGCTTGGAGACCGACTCTTTGTGACGGGAACCTTGGGAGATGCCACCTTGGGCCTGGCGCATCATTTGGGGCGGATGACCCTTTCCGACTCCGAAGATGCCATCTATCTGATGCAGCGTCATCAGCTTCCTGAACCCCGGATTGCTTTTGGTATGGGGTTGATTGATGCGGCCTTGGCTCATGGAGCGATCGACCTTTCTGATGGTTTGGTCGCCGATTTACGGCATCTCTGTACTGCCTCCAAGGTTGGTGCGGAGGTCGATGTTGAAAAAATTCCTCTCTCCCATGCCGCTCGGCGGCAGTTGGAGGCCCATGATGGTGATCTGCTTACCCAGATTTTAACGGGTGGGGAGGATTATGAGTTGCTGTTTGCTGTCAGTCCGGGTTGTTTGGGTGCGGTGGCTAATCTGGCCGACCAGATGGGCCTTGCCATTACCGAAATTGGTGTGGTGACGGCGGGCAGTTCTGTCAACTTCAACCTGAACGGCACCCCCATGCGGTTGGGTTCGGGGGGCTGGACCCATTTTTAGCTAATGGGACGGGGCTGGAGAGGGAGGTTCTTCTTTCTCAGCCCCAGCTCTCAACCCTATTGAGATTTCAAACCAAATTTGTACAAAACGATTGCGGATGGGTCTGGGAAGGCATGGATGCCTTCCCAGCGGGTTTGGGCAGCGCCCAAGGTTCTAAGCCTTTGACTTTGCTTTTATTTTTTATTTTTAAAAGCGTGGGGGTTTGGGGGCCTGCAAGGCCTCCCAAGGTTTTGCTTTTATAGAGATTTCAAACCAAATTTGTACAAAACGATTGCGGATGGGTCTGGGAAGGCATGGATGCCTTCCCAGCGGGTTTGGGCAGCGCCCAAGGTTCTAAGCCTTTGACTTTGCTTTTATTTTTTATTTTTAAAAGCGTGGGGGTTTGGGGGCCTGCAAGGCCTCCCAAGGTTTTGCTTTTAATGCGTGTCTCGATTTGGTTTTGCTTGTCCCTAACCCCCCTCACACTCCCCCTCATGCTACCCTTTTCCTCTTCAAAAACAGAAAAAGCCGGTTTTAACTTTCGATATGGCTTGTTATTTGCATTTCATTTCGTGAGAGTACTCCTGAGTAGCGGATTTTTCAGGACTCTTTGCCCTTTTTGTCTATGAATAAACGTCATCGATTCCAGATGGCACCTTTTGAATATTGGAGAGTATTTTGGCTGCAATTACAATGCCGAAGGCTATTACTCAACTTAAGGGTCTCAATGATCTGATCATGGCATTTGGGATCATCATGATCCTGACCGTGATGATCATTCCGATGCCCTCATGGGTGTTGGATCTTCTCTTATCGGTCAATATCTCCTTTGCGATTGTCATTCTTCTGACGACCGTCTACGTCCACAGGCCGCTGGAGTTCTCCTCCTTTCCCAGTGTGCTTCTCATCTCAACCATGTTGAGGCTGGCTCTCAACATCTCCACCACCCGTCTGATTCTCCTCCACGGTGCCGAAGGGGAGGGGGCCGCCGGTGAGGTGATCCGCTCCTTTGGTCAGTTTGTGGTGGGTGGTAATCCGGTGGTGGGTGTGATCGTCTTCACCATTTTGGTGATTATCAACTTTGTGGTTATCACCAAAGGTGCCGGACGTATTGCTGAGGTGGCAGCCCGGTTTACCTTGGATAAGATGCCGGGTAAACAGATGGCAATCGATGCCGACTTGAACTCGGGGCTGATTTCAGAGTCGGAAGCCAAAATGCGCCGGAAGGATATTGAGGAAGAGTCGGAATTTTTCGGAGCCATGGATGGTGCGTCGAAATTTGTTCGTGGTGATGCCGTCGCCGGTATTCTGATTACCCTGATCAATATCATCGGTGGTTTTATCATCGGTGTGGCTCAGCAAGATCTGACCGCCGGTGAATCGGCCAACATCTACACAATCTTGACGGTTGGTGACGGACTGGTGGCACAAATTCCGGCTCTGATCATCTCCACCGCTGCCGGTTTTCTGGTTACCCGAGCCTCTTCGGATAAACATCTGGCCGACCATATGGGTGGGCAGATAACCGCCAAGCCTCGGGTGATCCTCATCAGTGCTGGTGTGTTGAGTCTTTTTGCCATCATGCCGGGTATGCCGACAGTATCCTTCTCCATTCTGGCCATCCTCATGGGTATCTGGTCCTACTTCCTGTTTAAGAGGTTGGAGGTCAAAGAGCAGATGGCTGTTCAGGAAACAGCCGTTCAAGCCCAGGAAGAGAGCCAGGAAGAGGAGCCGATTGAAAGTTTTCTGGCTTTGGATCTGCTCCGTTTGGATGTAGGCTATGGGTTGATATCCTTGGTGGATGAGAGCCAAAATGGCACCCTGTTGGATAAGATTCGCTCCATTCGAAAACAGTTTGCAACCGATATGGGCTTTGTGGTTCCACCGATCCATATTAAAGATAATCTCCAGTTTAAGCCGGGTGAGTACAGTTTCTACATTAAAGGGGTCGAGGTGGGTAACGGTGAGTTGAAGACCGGACACTATCTGGCCATGGAAGGGGGAACGGTTACCGGTCGGGTAGAGGGTACCGAGACAGTCGAGCCGGCTTTTGGTCTTCCGGCAATCTGGATTGCGGCCAACGATAAAGAGCGGGCAGAAATGTTGGGCTATACGGTGGTGGATGCCGCCACGGTTCTGGCGACCCATATTACCGAACTGGTTAACGGTCACTCCCATGAGATGTTGAACCGTCAAGAGGTTCAAAACCTGCTGGATCTGGTCGCCAAAGACCAGCCCAAACTGGTGGATGAGTTGATTCCCAATGTGGTTAATCTGGGTGGCGTTCAGAAGGTTCTTCAAGGACTGCTTCGGGAGCGTGTCTCCATCCGTGATATGACCACGGTTCTGGAAACCATGGCAGACTACGCCAAGGTGATCAAGCAGCCACAACAGTTGGTGGAGTTGGTTCGACAATCTCTCTCCCGCTCCTTGGTGGGTAAATATCTGGATGAGAATGGCAATCTTTCTGCGCTGATTTTGGGGCCAGAGGCTGAAAACATGATCAGTGAGGCCATTGTCGATGGGGAGTATGGCTCTTATCTCTCCCTGGCACCCCGAACCACCAGTCTGTTTTTAAATCAGATGCGTGATTCCGTTGAGCAGGTTGCCTCACAGGTAATTCAACCTATTATTATTACAGGTACTCGGGTGCGGCCCTTTGTCAGACAAGCGACAGAGGCATCCATTCCCCATCTGGTTGTCATCTCTCAAAATGAGGTGCCATCCAATATTTCGATTAAATCCTTGGGAACGGTAACCCTTTCCTGATCATTGGCCAGAACGTTGGATTATGTCGGTAGAGATTGGTTAAAAAATGAAAATTTCAACATTCCGGGCGCGGGATATGCGCGAGGCACTACAGGAAGTCAAAGAGAAACTCGGCCCCGATGCGGTGATTCTCTCGACTCGAAGTATTCGGGAGAAAGGCGGCAGCGGTCTGGGGAGTACCCTGATTGAGGTGACCGCCTGCCCCAGCCCCTCGACCAATGGAGAGCGATCTCCTTCAGGGGGTTCTGGCGGCTTGACCGGTCAGGCCAAAGGGAAAAAGCCCCCTCTCTCCCCTGCCTCTCGGTTTTCGGCTCTGGTGGATGATCCGGTGGATCGATCCGGGAAGCGGGAGCTCCCCAATCTGGCGGCTCTGCGCGGCAGCAAGTTGGGTCAAGGGGGGGGAGATTATCGAGAGCCTGGTGGGGATAACAACCCGGATCTCTCTAAAATTCAATCCAGTCTGCGAGAGTTGGAGGAGCGGGTTTCGGTCATGCCAGGTGGGTTGGTTGGCGGTATTCCCATCGGAGATGTAGCCGGGCTGGATCAGGATGGCAGACGTTATTACGGTTGGTTGTTGATGCACGGTGTGGAGGAGCCGATTGCCAGAAAAATTGTCATGGCAGATCGTTCTCAATCGGCCAAGGGCGGCAACTCCGGACTGGAAGATGCACTGAAAAGTTCGTTGCGTTTTCATGATCCCTTAAGCGGCAAAGCGCGGGTTATCTGTCTGGTGGGTCCGACCGGTGTGGGGAAAACCACCACCCTGGCCAAGATTGCCGCCGACCTGATGCTCAACCGTCAGCGGTCGGTGGGGATGATCACTCTGGACACTTTCCGTGTTGGAGCGGTGGCTCAATTGGAAACCTATGCTAAACTGTTGCAGGTTCGACTGGTGGTGGCGCGCAGTTTGTCGGAGGTCAAAGCCGGTCTGCATGCGCTGAACCGCTGTGACTATGTGTTGGTCGATACGGTGGGTTCCAGTCCGTACAACCGTCGCCAGGTCAACTCCACCGCCGGTCTTCTGCCCATTATGGGGGATGATCGTGAGGTGATTCTCTGTATGTCGGCCAATGTTCGGGAGACGGAACAGCAGGCGATCCATCGCCGTTTTTCGGTGTTGAATCCGTCCGGGCTGATCTTTACCAAACTGGATGAGACGGTCACCTACGGGGGAATTCTGAACGTGGCCATCAAGTCGGGACTACCCTTGACCATGTATACCGATGGTCAGCGGGTACCGGAAAATTTGGGTTGGATGTCTGCCAAGACGTTGGCCGCCTGGTTCCAAAAAGATACGGCTGCAGCCTTTGCCGATGATTAGCAGGTTGGGGTGTGGTCGATAGCTGGTACTTTCTGCTGGATGGGTCGAATAAGAGAGAGCGGAGAAGCGGTTGGTCTCCGAAAACTCGAAACATGAGGATTTCACGTGATTGAGGAACTTGATAACCAAGTAGCCACTTTGAAGGTGCTGGCGCGTCAGAAGCAGAGGGGGGAGGAGAGAAAACAGTCTCCCTCCAAAGCGGCTGCCATGCGCAAGGCACCAACAGAGCGAAAGGTACCCCACACCATGGCCATTACCAGTGGCAAGGGTGGGGTTGGCAAGACCCTGGTAACCGTCAATCTTGCCATCAACTATGCTCGACAGGGGTTGAAGGTACTGCTGATAGATGCCGACCTCGGCCTGGCCAACATCGACGTGGTTCTTGGGCTGACGCCCAAACATACCATCGAAGATGTTCTGAGCGGAGAGTTGACCCTGGATGAAGTGGCGGTTCCCGGCCCTGAGGGGATCACCATTCTACCGGCGGCCTCGGGTGTGGCGGAGTTGAGCAATCTGACCGAAGAGCAGAAACTCTCGTTGATGGACCATATTGACCACTGGCGTGTGGATTTTGATGTGGTTTTGGTGGATACGGGGGCGGGGATCTCTCCCAACGTACGTTTTTTTGTGCTGGCGGTTGAGCGGATCATGATCGTCGTCACACCGGACCCGGCCAGTATCACCGATGCATACGCCTTGATGAAGGTGATGTTCATGAACCACCGGGTCTCCCATTTCGATCTGGTGGTCAATCAGGTGAGCAGCGAGCGTGAGGCCAAAGATGTCTATCGTGCCCTCTCACAGGTTGCGGATAAATATTTGAATATCGGCATGAATTTTGCCGGATCCATTCCAGAGGACCCCCTGTTGGTCAAGGCGGTCCGCCAGCAAAAACCGGTTACCGATATGTTCCCGGATGCACCGGCTTCGCAGGCCTTTGCCAAGCTGTCGGAGCGGGTGATGCGGATGTGGCAGCAGAAGCGTCACGATGATGGAAGAATGATCTTTTTTTGGCGTAGACTGCTCAATGAAGCCACCAAAAAAGGCTCCTCACAAGAGGATCAAGAGGATACGAAGGGATAAGCCTTATGATCACCACGACGACGGAGGAAGCAGAAAAAATTCAGGAGAGTGTGGATTCGTGGAACGGGATGACACGAGAAGAGGTCATCTTGAAATATTCGCCTATGGTCAAATATGTAGCGAGTCGAATGTCCATGAAACTACCGGAGTCGGTTGAGCTGGATGATCTGGTTCAAGTCGGTGTGCTGGGTTTGATTGATGCGGTATCCAAATACGATCCGAAACGAGGGATTAAATTCCAGACCTACGCGGAGTTTCGGGTCCGGGGGGCCATTCTGGATGAACTCAGGGCGACCGACTGGGTACCCCGAGCGGTTCGGCAGGTAGCTTCCCAGATTCAGGGTATCTATCAGGAGATTGAAGGTCAAAAAGGTTCTCCGGCAGAAGATGAAGATGTCGCCGAGCAGATGGGCATCTCCTTAAACGAGTTTTATCAACAGTTGGACTCGGTTCGGGGTATCTCCATCATCTCTTTCGATGACCTGCGCCCTTCGATGGAGGAGGGTGAAGAGTGGGATGTGCTGGATGTGATGGCCGATCCCAACGTCGAAGATCCCATCGAGACCTTGGGGCTGCAGGAGATGCGGCTGGCTCTGAGTGAGGCCATTGGTGGTCTGCCGGAAAAAGAGCGATTGGTGGTAACCCTTTACTACTTTGAAGGGTTGACCATGAGTGAAATTGGTGAGGTCCTGGGTTTGACGGAATCACGCATTTCTCAACTTCATAGCAAGGCCGCTCTACGGATGCGGGCGCGGATTCGCCGTATTCAGGGTCGGATATAGCCATGACATTTTCATTTTGGAACCTTCTGGTTGTTCTCTGTTTTGTTATTCTCTATTTGGGGGTTGCGCTGGTTTTTGTTCAGCTACGCCGCTTGCGGGATGAACTACACCACCTATCCACCCTCAATGCCACCGAGGAGAAACCGGCAGATGACTCCCGAACCTGTGCCGAGATCATCTTGCGGCGGCTGACCTCCTTTGAGACCAACATGACCACTACCCTGGAGGCGATACCGGCTCATTTAAAGTCGGATCTGGAGTCGATTCAGGGTGAGTTGCGTTTTCTTGCTCAACCCTCATCTGGCGGTATGAGCAACAACGCCATGGAGCGGCAAAGTAGCTCGAGAGGAGGAGGGGGAAGTGGGAAGGATTCCGACGCCTACCGAGAGGCCAGATTGCTGCTGGTGAACGGTGTGGATGAGGAGAGGGTGGTAAGTGAAACCGGGTTGGCGGTAGAGGAGGTGAGTCTATTGAAACGGATGATCTCCCAGAATGGTCAAACCATCGATGAGTAGCCATGAAAGTAAAAGACCCAGTTCCGTATCGGACTGGGTCTTTTGGGTTATGAGGAGCCGGTACCCTTTGTTAGTTGAAAACAGCCTGGCCTTTTTTTTACAGGATTGAACCTATGGTTATCTCCGGGACACTGGTTCCCCCCGGTGGGAGCACAGCCCAAACCACGGCCAAACCCACCAGCTTATCGGTAGGTCAGGTGATGACGGGTCGGGTTGCCCAGAGTTCTGGCAACAATCAGGGGGTGATCCGCTTTGCCGATGGGAGCAGCTTTAACTACTCTGGTGCCTCTTTAAAGGTAGGAGAGCAGGTGCAGGTTGAGGTGATGCGGCTGGCGCCGGAGTTGGCTTTCAGGTTGGCGGGAAGTGACTCTGGTGTGGCTGGTCGACTGGCTCTTTCTGCCGAGCAGAGTCTGATGCGTGGCCCGGATATTTTTGCCCAACTGCTCTCCCATGCTGGTGGCAAAGCGGCGGGCACTTCCTCCTCTTTGCAGATGGGCTTGCAGTCTCCTCTCTTGCTCTCTGGCAAGGGGGAGAATATGGCGGCTATTTTGCAGCGTGTTCTGCCTAATGTCTCAACAACGGGATTGATGAAGGGGGATGCTTCGGGGGTCAGTCAACTGCTTCAGGGGGGGCGGGAGGAGTTGGCGAGTGCGATTCGTCTGCTGCGGGAAGCGGCGGCAGATCTGCGCCCGGCTGGTGGGGGAAAGCCCACGCCGGAGGCGGCTGCGGAGTTGAATGCGGCCCGCACCTCTCTGCAGCGGCTGGGGGATATGTTGGCGATGCAGGATATTCTGCCTCGGGCGGTTCCCTCCACGGATGGGGAGGCGTTTTTAGGCTATCGCCTCTTCTGGCTGACCGAAGGGGGGTTGGGGGAGGCGGTCTGGCGTCGAGAGAAGGCTCGTCGGCAGGGGGGCGAGCAGCAAGAGGATATCACCTCGGTCCTGCTCACCCTGAACATGACCAACTTGGGGTCGGTCCAGGTTCGTATTGCGTATGGGGAAAAAAGTTTGCTGATCTCCATTGGCGCTCAGGAGGAGGCGGCCCTCTCTTCCCTCCGTTCTGATATTGGCGAGCTGAGGGGGCAACTTATCCAGGCGGAGCTGCCTTTGCGGGCGTTGGAGCTTTCTCGTCTCTCTGGGGGAGAGATTAAAGAGCAGCGGTTGCAGGCTTTGGGGATTGGCGCCGGTTTTTCGGCAGAGGTTTAAGGAGGAGGCGGGTTTTTTCGCTCCCCTGTGTCGTATTTTGGATGAAACCAAGCAGGAATTGGAATTGGTAACCGTGCAAACAGATGAATAGATTCGATAGACCCCAGGATAGGCAGCGCCGAGAGGCGGTGGCGTTGCGCTATCGTAAAGGGAGCGATACCGCCCCTCGAGTCACGGCATCCGGCAAGGGGAGAATTGCTGAAACCATCCTGAAAAAAGCCGAAGAGTCCGGGGTGACCCTGATGGAAGATCCCGATCTGGTCTCCCTGTTGGGTAAGGTTCCCGTGGGAGAGACGGTCCCGGCCCCCCTGTACAAGGCGGTTGCAGAGGTTTTGGCCTATGTCTATCGGATCAACAAACGGGTTGCCTCCGATTAGAAACGGCGAGGCCGCAACAACACCTTCAAGCGCCCTTTTTCCTGGGCCATCTGAAACGCCAGCACCCCCTCATCAAGAGAGAATTCCCGTTCAATCAGGGGTTCTACCTCAATCAAACCTTGCTCCAGCAACGCCAGCGCCTTGGAAAAGGGGCCGCAACGGGAGCCAACCAGGGTGACTTCATCCACCACCAAAGCGGTTAGATCCACCGGAGGTTGCTGGGTGTAGGTACTTTTGACGATCAGGTATCCCCGAGGTTGAACCCATTTTCTTGCCTGAACAAACCCCTCCACTCGTCCACTGCACTCCACCACCACTCGGGCGGAAAAGGCGGCGGGTAGCTGGTGAGCCAGGGTGACGGGAATGGCCTTTTTCTTGAGCAGATGCCACTTTTCCGGGTGGCGACCAATGACCGTTAGCTGACAACCAGTAAGGGCCAATACCTGGGCGATCAGAATACCCAGGCGACCATCGCCCACCACAGCCACGGAGTCACCGCTCTGGATGGGGTGTTGCTCTAGAATTTCCAGGGCGGCCGCCAAGGGCTCCGTAAAGACCGCCGCCTGATCGCTCACCCCCTTGGGTACCAGATGGAGATTGGCACGAGGCAGGGTGAAGTAGTCGGCAAAGGTGCCGTTTCGCCCTCGGATACCCAAGGCGGTCCGTTTGGGGCAGTGGTTGCCGTCTCCACGATGACAGGTGGGACACGTACCACACGGGGCGTTGATCTCTCCTACCACCCGTTGACCGATTAGGCTTGGATCGTCGGCCTGTTGAACCACCCCGACAAACTCATGACCGGGCACTCCTTGAAAATGGGCATAGCCTTGTAAAAGTGCCAGGTCCGTTGCGCAGATTCCTGCCAGGGTGGTTTGAATCAACACCTCTCCGGCTTGGCGTTTGGGTAGGGGGTGGTCGTTATCCAGGCGAATACCGTGGTCAATCACAAGGGCTTGCATGATAGTATCTCGCAGGTTCAAGGCCATGACAATCTGGCAAAACTGACTGTCATGGCCAGGGGTTGCAACGCCGTACAGGGAACAAATTGCCTTTGAAAGTTGTCATATGCCATGGTAGCCTGCAGGAGCGGTGGATTTCTATCCTTTTCATTTTTTTTCTTTTTTATTACCGGAATAAGTGTCACTCCTCTTGTTGTTTCGTGGGACTCTCCCACGGGGAGGAGATGCTGGTCGGGTTGTGAGCTTACGGATGCCAAATCTCAGGGATTACGGATATAAAATTGTTCAGATCGAGGTGACCAATCGCTGTAATATGCGCTGCACCTTCTGCCCTCTGCCAGAACGAGACCTTCCCCTGCGAGATATGAAGCAGAAAGAGGTATCGGATATTTTAGAGGAGATCGCCCAATTTGAAGGGGTGGAGTATGTGGCCTTTCATCAATTTGGCGAAACCCTGCTGTATGACGAGCTGTGGGCCTGCATTGCCCAAAGTCGGCAGCTGGGCTTGGCCTGTCAACTGACCACCAATGGTCTGTTGCTCAAGGATGAGGTGATTGAAAAAATCCTCCAAACCCCCCCCAATATTCTCCGCATCTCTCTCCAGACTCTCATCCCCAAGGTCTATGCCGAAACACGGGGCATCAAGGTGCCGTTTAACACCTATATGGACCGTTTGGCCAAGACCCTGGCCACCCTGATCGACCGTCAACATGGCATCGACTCCATCATCACCGATGTTGCCGTTAACGATCTGCGTTATCGGGGTAAAAAATATTGGCTGATGCGTAAGTTGGGTGTGGTTAATCCGGGGGATGCCACCATCTCCGATCCAACCCCCGAGAAGCTCCGCAACTACCTGATCGACTTTTTAAAGCGGATTCAATCCCACTCCACTCGCTTCCAATTTTCTGAAGAGCAGGTGGATAAGAATATTGAGTCTTATGAGATGGATGAGAGCAAAGGGCGCAACGAGACCGCCTATCAGCTTCAGGAGAATAACGATATTCTCTACAAAGAGTTTGCCAACGGTTGTCGGATGATCACCAACCATCCGGTCCAGCGGGCTTTATGCGGCACCAAGTTGCTGGGTATTTTGGCGGATGGTACGGTCTCCTGTTGTTGTGCCGATTTTGACGGCTCGGTGGGTATTGGTAATATTTTTGAAGAAAAACTGGTCGATATCCTCGAGCGAGCCAAGCCCATATTGGATGGACTGCGCAACACAGGAGAACTCCATTTCGAAACCTGTAAAAAATGTCGAGGCGCCCCAACCAAACTGGGAGCATGGCTGCTACAGAAAAAAAATGATGCCCTGATAGCAAGAAGAAATGCTGCAAAATAGGCTGGTGAGCGGCGTGGGCGCTACCACAGCACGCTGTTTTTATTGACCACGTTCTGATCAAACGAATAGGTGTCCAAAAACTCCTGTACCCGTTTAATGTTCCGGGTGGCTGCGATGGTATGATAGGCCAGCATGAACAGAGAGATCCCCTTGGGAATATGTTCATAGTGATGTTTTTCGGGGGGGCCGAATAGCTGAATAGCCAGATTTAAGATCGGCTGGCGTTTTTTGAACAGCTGCTCTTCAACCCCGGCCATATCCTGAAAAATCGTCAGCTCAATCAGAGAGCGACAGAGGGGGTCAATATTTTTTCCCTGGTACATCAGACGGGTGTTGTAGGTCTCTGAAATCAGTTTGTCAAAATGGCGAACCAACTCATTGGAGAGGATAAAGGTGTCGATATTATCCTGGTTGATCGGCTCTTTTTCAGCACTCAATGCCAAGTTGCCGATCTCCTCAAGAGAGGGGGCCTCCGCTTGGTAGCCCAGGGGGAGAGCCGCCACATCGGACTCGACAAAAGGGGAGGGTTGAGGTTTTTTAACCGCAAGATCTATCTTGGCGGGACTCTCTTTCGTTGCCGCCGCTTTGGGTTGCGGGCTCTGTTGGGCAATGCGGGCTTTGTTGCTTTTAACCGCCGCCTCTTCCTGTTCATTGCGGCTATAGGGGGTGAGGGATTGGTGAATGATGTTCAGTTCCGAGTCGGCCAACTCCAACATATAGGAGAGGTGGACAAACTCCCGGCGATGCTCCTTGGGGAATTGATCCGCCGGATAGCCAATATGGCGTTGAATTTTAGACCAGGTATCTTGAAACAGGGAGTAGACCTGGACCTCTATTTTAAAGTCGGCAAACCGTTGATACTCCTCCAGCCTCAGGCGATCCTCTCCCAACTTCAACACCAAGGAAGAGCCGGCATAGCCAAAAGTTTCGGGATCGTTGGCCCCAGGGTCGATGGTAGCCCCCACCACCTCAAAGCTGTCGGTTAACCGCTTGAGGGCGAAATCCACCTCTTTTTCATAAAAGGTCACAACCCGCAAGGCCATCAGGTTATCTTGATCGGATAGGATAGGGTAGCCACCATCATGGCGCACCTCGTTCTCGGCAACCTGTTGGTCGACCGATTTTAAATGGCCGGAGATCTGCACCAATCCAATCTGGCCATCCTTGGCTATCAAAACCTGAGCAAGAGATTTGAACAGGTCGATAAATTCAAGGTAGTGAACCCGGTTGGCTCTATAGTCGTCGATGATTTCCTCGGTAGTTGTCATGCCATCAACCTGTTTGGATAGTAATTAGGCAACGCCATCGCCAAAACATGCATGGTAATCATTTGTTTTTTAAGGATTGCCCAATAATACCAGCAATCTCCTCCACCACCTTTTTTTGACCTGAATCATCGGCAATGGCATAAAACAACATCATGATGGAGAGACCTCTTGGAATAATAAGGGACTCTTTGGTCCCCTGTTTTTCCAGGAGGGCCTCGGCGCATTGAAAGATCATGTTTTCATGCTTGCTGATCAGTTTCAACAGGCTTTTTTGAGAGGAGATATGGAAGTTTTCTGCCACTTCACAGAGTTTATCAATAAACTGGGCGTCAAATTTCAGCCGGGTATAGAAGGTGTCGGATATGGCTCGGTCGATATGGCCGATACTCTTATCATTGAGAATGATCTGCGAAAAGGTCTCGGTGGTCCAGGCCGAAACCGGGCGCTCTTGAGGTGGCAGAGCGCTCTCTTGGGCCGGGGGTGTCTGTTTGGCGGTGCCGGTGGCTTGGGGTTTGGTCTGTTTGACCACCTCTTCCAAGTTGGTAATGGGAGACTCCAAGGCTCGCACCTGTTCTGAGCGCAATCGGGGCTGTTGGAGCTTCTCCTCTTTCGGGGGTGCATGGACGATCTGTTCCAGCGGCAGGGTGTTTTTAAGTTTGTTCAACTCTCGGTCTGCCAACTCAAACAGGCCGACAATGCGGGCTGTTGCCCGGAGTTGATGTTGGGGAACGGTAGCTTTGTCGATGGCCAGCCGTTTTTGAATTCTGGCCCAGGTATTTTGCAGCAGAGAGCAGACCCGCACCTGTACCCGACAGGCTTTAAAACGTCGATATTCAATCCACTCCAAGCGACTGTCCATCATACCGATCACATAGGATTGGGAGTGATAGCCAAAACGGTTGGGATCTTGGATCTCTCGTTTGTCCAAGGCCCCTTTGAGAATATTGAACTCCGTATCCAGAACATTGGCAATAGCCTCGACATCATCCTCAAAGAAGGTGAGAACCTGGATGGTGACCAGATCGTCCATCTCCTCCAACGAAGAGACAATCCGCCCCCTCTCCAGAGTGCTCTGCAGACCCTCCCGACTCATCACCGCACCATCGAAAGAGTGGACACCCAGGGCGTTTTCTCGGATGAACTCCCCCAACAGACGCAGAATCATCACCAGAAAATCGCTGTGAAGATCTTTTCGATGTTCATACTCTAACAGGAGCTTCTGCTTTAAGCTGTCATCTACCCCAGACATGGAAAACCTCTATCTCTAAACCGGCATGAATTTTTGGTAGTAGTAGTCGAGGATGTCATCCATCCGTGTCTGTTTTTTGGCATCATAAAAATCTGCTTCCACCAACCCCTCTTGGCTAAGGCGCATAATAAGCTTGGTATAGACCCGTGGCATACCTTTGAGAAGGTCCAGTTTCAGTCGGGTCAGGTCGGATGGTTCCAACATTTTTTTAGGCTCCGTCACAAGTGCTAAAGCGTTTAAAAAAAGCGTGTCGGAAGGGTTTATGCAATATTTATACCGAAAACAGATACGGGCAAAAGTCAATAACCACCGCTTGCCGGCTCAACCGAGATCAGCCAGTCGCTTGGTCAGGTGCAACCGCATGGCGGCTGACTCGGTAAGTTGGTGAAAAAGATGGTGGGGACCGGTGGAGCGGTTGATCAAGGTTTCCAGGCTGGAATCCTTCTCAGAAAAGAGATCCAACAGGGTGGCGTCAAATCGCTCCAGGGCATTCAGAAGGGGATCTTTCTGATAACGTTGAAAAACCTTATCCCCTTCCTCAAAGAGGTCACCGATCCAGAAATGGCTGGCGGAGAAGAGTGTCACCGAACCGTCATACCAGACCATGGGGTCGATATCAAAACGCTCTTGAGAAGGGGGGCCGTCTGAGAGGATTTGCTGGAGATAATCCTTTTCGTTGATATATTCACTGGGGTCGAGCAAAGCTGCTCTGCCATAGGCATCAATGGTGGAGCTCATCATGTGAATGGGCCGGTTGGGAAAACCTTCCAGAGTAAAGAGGGCATCCCGGATCACCCCCCCTTTACGGGCTGGATTGAGGGGGTCGGACTTGGCCCGTGGGGAGGTGTGCCAGTTGATGGATGCTACCCCAACGCCTCGCTGTGACAGTGCCCGGCTTAATCGGGCAAAGACACCGACCTGAAAGAGATTTTTAGAAAAATTGAGCCGATTTTGTTTGTGCAGCAGAACAAGTTGGATCTCGGGATAATGCACACTCTGCGCCACCAGGTTGGCGATACAGGCCACCGGTATGCGCTCTTTGAGCTGCCCCTTGCTGTTGCTGGTAATCTCCTGATGATATTCGTCAAAGCTAATCTGCAGGGTAACCTGTGCCGGCATGAAGGCGGCAGGGCGGTTTGCCAGGGCGTGGCGAATAGCCTCAAACAGGGTGGTAGCCTCCTCCGGGCTGGTGGCAGAGGAGCCGTTGAGCAAAATAGCAAAAATCTGAATGTTATCCATCTCGCGGATGGCTCGATACAGTTCGGAGAGGGATTGGCTCAGATCCCCACCGGTAAACAGAACATTGTTGGCCTCTTTGTTGATCCGCTGCAGCAGAAGAGCGGAATCGGGGCTATCTTTTAAGGGGGGCCGCCAGACAAACATGCAGTGGCGACAGGATTCCGGGCAGGCAATCTGGGGAATCAGGCCGATTTTTTCAAAGGGAGACGGTCTCGTAAAACGGTTGGGCAGTTTGTCCACCAAGGTCAACCGCTGCCGGTCTGTCTCTCCGCCCACTTCAGAGACGGTCTGCTTCTGCCCGGCCTGAATGCGTCGTACCGACTCAATGCGACTCTTGCGAAAAATAGCCAGTTTTTCCCAGGCGGTTAAAATGGCATCGGCGGCGTCGGGCAGTTGGTCGTCATAGCGGGCCATCCACTGCTGGACCTGCTGATACTGGGGCTGTTTTTCGTCGGCCTCTTGCAGCCAGTGAGAGAGCAATCCCTGAATATATTGGCTCTCATCCGCCTCTTGAAGCAGCAGGGTGGTCAGGGCTTCGGATTGATCCAAGCCAACCCGTTTAATGACCTCTATTCTATAATTGGGGTGGATCTCCTGCTGTAACCAGTGAAAGGTGAAAAGATTGCTGAATAGTCCCACCGGCTGGTCTGGGTGGGCACGGTTGAATCGACTCAAGGCCTCTTGGAGTCGTCGCTGTTGCCAACTAAGATATTCCCTTTTTAATTCTTCATTTTCAATAGGGTTCATGGATGGTTTCGTTCACTTAAAAAAAAGTAGAAGCCGGTCATTCTAAACCAGGTCCAGGTTAAAAGGGCAGCGAGCAGGTCAAAAGGTAAAGATTGGGTCAGGGGATGAAAAATACGATCATGGAAGGCCAAAAAAGGTCTCCTTCTCCAGTTAAACCAGTGGGCACCCAGCAGGTCGAGTAGAAAAAAAGGTTGCCAAGCTGCCTCACGGACATAGTAACCGATTTTTCGCCAACGCCCAAACACTACCTGCCAGGTGGCCTCTCGGTTGAGCTGATTGATCAGGCTGAAAAAGGGGGCCAACTGTAAGGGTCTGGTCCTGTCCTGTTGCCGATAGAGGGCGGGTGCCCGCTCAAAAAAGAGCTGAAAACCGGTGTTGTGAAAGGCCATGATCAGAGCACTTAAAATCATGCGCCTGGCCAACCCCTCCTGATGAAAGCGTCGTGCGGAGGTTTGCAGAGTACCAGGAAGGGTGATCCAGACCCCCTGCTGATAGATCTGGCTGGCCAGAATCTGGTCCTCTAAAAAAGGCAGCCGTTCATCAAACCCCCCCAATGCCCAAAAAAAGTCCCGACTCATCAAAAATCCCTGGTCCCCATTGGTACAGTGTGGCCGGTTGAGAGCGGTTTTGGCCTCATAAAACCGAAAAACCCGGGTTTTGCCCGGTGGTTGATCGATAAATTGCAGGGAAAAGTGGCCCGCCAGCCGATCATGGCCCAGAGTTTGCCTTGTCTCTATCCAGGTGGTGACGGCACGTCTCAAAAGAGAGGGGTCTCTTAAGGTAGAGTCGGCATGAAGAAAGAGCAAAAGACTCCCTGTCGCTCTTTTGGCACCAGCATTCATCTGTGCCCCCCGGCCTCGGGGAGCTTGACAGGTGAGGTCCCCCAGCTTAGATGCAACGGCAGATGTTCCATCGCTAGAACCCCCGTCGGCGACGATGATCTCCAGGGAGGAGAGGTGGCTCTGCCGTATCTGCCGAATCAGAGAGGGCAGCCGGTCCGATTCATTCAACGTGGGAATGATGATGGAAAGATGGGGCAGATTCATGTTAGGCTGAGCGGTTCTATGTGACTGTTCTGACATTTTTTTGCCTGGGAAGGCCGGTTGAATTTGCCATGGTAACGACCCTGAATTTTGAGGTGGCGTGATGAAAAAAAGGGGGCGGCTTACGCTGCTGCTACTCTCGCTTTTGCTCTTTTCTAACACAGCCCAGGCAGAGACCATAGGGCGACTGATTGTTTTTACCTCGGCCTACTGCCCCTATTGCGAGGCTTTCATGCGGGATGTGGGGGGGGTCTATGGCAAAACAACGGTGGGTAAGCATTTTCCCATGACCCAGGTGGATAGCCACGATCCCCCCAAGGCGTTTGAGGAGCTCTCCTGGACGATCCGATTTTTTCCCACCTTTCTGGTGCTGGACAAAGAGGGGAAAAGGTTGGCCCTGTTTCGGGGGTATCGGGGAGAAGAGTTTTTTTGGGGGGATATGGAAAGGTTGATGAATAAGACGGTTGAGCAGGAATAGCGGTTATTTATTCCTCTGTTTTTATTGCCTGTTGAGGTTAAAATGTCTTTTTTTACAAAGCTTAAAAAGGGCCTGAGTAAGACCCGTGAGCAGTTTACCAAAAAACTCGATACCATTATTCCCGGTCGAATGGTGGATGATGGGTTGATAGAGGAGTTGGAGGATTTGATGATTACCTCCGACTTTGGTCTGGATACCACTCTCTCCATTCTGGAGGAGTCTCGTGATCGCTTTAAAGGGGTAAAAGGGAATGAAGCCGAAGCGTTTCGTACCGTCCTCAAAGAGGTGATCCGAGATCGCCTGTTGGCAGTCTCCCATAGCCTGCCAGAGATGGTGGAAAAACCGTGGGTTGTTCTGGTGGTGGGGGTGAATGGGGTGGGCAAGACCACTACCATCGGCAAGATGGCCTCCCACTTCAGCCAAGAGGGCAACAAGGTCATGCTGGCGGCAGGAGATACCTTTCGTGCGGCAGCCGTCGAGCAACTCAAGGCGTGGGGAAAACGCTGCAACTGCCCAGTGATCTCACAGGGTGAGAAGGCCGATAGTGCGTCGGTCATCTTCGACTCCCACGAGGCAGCCAGGGCTCGAGGCATGGATATTCTCCTGGCCGATACCGCCGGACGTCTGCACACCAAGTCCCATCTGATGGAGGAGTTGAAAAAGATCAAACGGGTATTGGGACAGCAGAATAGTGCCTCTCCTCATGAGGTGTTGATGGTTTTGGATGCTACCACCGGACAGAATGCCATCAGCCAGGTACGCCGCTTTCATGAAGATTTAACCCTTACCGGCCTGGTTATCACCAAGCTCGATGGTACGGCAAAAGGGGGTGTTCTGGTCAGCCTGAGTGAACAGTTTGGCCTGCCTATTCGGTTTATCGGTGTGGGTGAGGGGATAGAGGATTTGAAACCTTTTGATCCGGTTCAATTTGCCGATGCCCTGTTTTAGCTTAAGTAAAGCGCCTGCCCAATACCCTTAGCTACCATTCACTGGTTTAACCAATGATGAGTTATACACACATGATTCAACGTTTTTTTATTCTGTTTATCCTGCTGGCGTTGGGCTATCTCTCCCCCCCCGCCATGGCGGCGAGTGAGGGAGAGGGGGCTCGGTTTCGGAGCCTTTTTCTGACTCTGGAAGGGGAGGGGAGCCTGGCCAGTGTCATGGATCGTTCCCAATGGCCAAGCAACGACCGCCTCACCTCGTATCTGGAGTATGAGCTCCTCTATCACCCCAAATACAAAGCCACCACCAAACGGCTGACCCAGTTTGTCAAGCGGTGGCCAAACCATCCCGAAATCGGCAGGGTTCGCTATCTTCTGGAGTTGCGCATCACCAGGTATGGTAAAAACCGGGAGGCTCTGGCCTGGTATGACCACAACAAGCTGATTTTGCGCTCATCTCGAGAGCGCTATATGAAGCTCCTTTTAGAGGCCGGCCGGAAAAAGGAGGGGCGTGGGTTATGGCGGAGCCTCTATACGGAGGGGGCCAGCTTTTCCCCTGGTGTGCTCAAACAGATGGCCTCCGTCAAAAAAAGCATCACCTTGGCTGAGCATGAAAAGCGGGCCAGGATTTTTCTGCGTCGCCGGGATAAAGAGCGGTTACGCTCCGTTTTGAGCTCTCTTCCTCGAGATAAAAAATATTTTTTCCTCGCCCTGGAAGCGGCCAAAAATTCAGAGGTAAAGTTTAATACCCTGCTGAAAAAACTCTCCCAAAGCGATCAAAAATCGCCGGAGCTTTGGTTGGCCCGCATTGACGGTCTGCGTCGCCACGGCTTTCGACACAAAGCCCACGACCTGCTCATGGGGCGAGAGGGCGGTTATCTGACAGCAAAAGATCGTCAACGGCAGCGGTTTAGACTGGCCCGGCTATTGGCTCTCCATAATGAGAACAAAGCGGCGGTGAAGGTGTTGGAGCCGAATGTACGGGAGAGAGGTGGCGAGCTGGAGGACTCCCTGTGGCTGGCGGGCTGGTATGCTCATGAAAGTGGTCTGAAAGAGAAGGCTCGGCGCTATTTTATCAAGCTGGCTCAGGAGGCCCAAAGCGAAAATCGTCAAAGCCAAGGGGCCTATTGGGCGGCACGAACCGCCCCAAACGAGACGGAACGCAAACGGTGGCTGAAACAGGCCGCAACCTATCGAGACGCCTTCTACGGTCTGTTGGCCATGGAGGAGGGCGAGGGGTTTATACCGGTTCTCCCTGAAGAGCAGATGACCTGCAACCCGCTGTTTGACCCCAAATTAAAGTCGGAGATCGATACCTTTCGACTGTTTTTCGAGGCGAGACGCAACTACTATATCGGGCCGGAAATCAAACGAGTTGCCAAAGAACATGGCCTCTCCATGACCGATCAACTCTGTTTGGCGGAACATTTCAATGTGCCCAGCCACATGGTTAAAACGGCAAGAATTCTAAAGCGAAAAGGGGAGAACTATTGGAGTGGTCTCTACCCGGTTCCCATTTGGAAACCCCGCTGGGGATGGCAGATAGATCCATCTCTGGTCTGGGGTATGGCACGTCAGGAGAGTCTTTTTTTCCACCGGGCCAGATCTTCTGCCAACGCCCACGGTCTGCTGCAACTTCTTCCGGCCACCGCTCGACAAGAGGCGAGCCAGTCCGGTTTTCCCGCCTCCAACCCTTTTCGTCTCAAGCTTCCAGACTATAATCTGGCGGTCGGCCAGGCCTACATGAAGCGGATGTTGACTCGATTTGATGGGGATTTGATTCTGGCGCTTACCGCCTACAATGCCGGTCCGGCTCGGGCTGATCGCTGGTGGAAATACCGTCGAATGGAGGAGCCGCTCACCTTTATCGAAAACATTCCCATTGGCGAAACCCGCCACTATGTCAAGCGGGTTATTCGGGGTTGGATGATCTACCAACTACGCCTTTACGGGGCGGCATCCCTTCAATCCGCCTTGGGTCCCGGTCAGCCAGGAAAGGCGGCACTGTTTATCTCCGACTCCCATTAACCTAGAAACGGCCGTTTCTAGGATTAACGCTTGCAGATAAAAAAAAGGGCGGCAGATTAAAAAATCTGCCGCCCTTTGCTTTTTCCAGGTGGTGCGGATGGCCGGAGTCGTGTTAGTAAAAAATAAACCGAACAAAACCAATTATCTCCAATAGTTGCAAGCTGATATTACCGTCAATAGTGGATCACCTTGGCGTATCATTAAAGTGGATCACCATGATATTGATGCTAGGGTGCAAAAGCAAGGCGGGCGGAATTGTTTGTCGTCCAGGCTGAAATGAAGTAGAGTAAATGCATGGCTACACACGCACTCAATCAAGCCGTTCAACAGGCAGAGCGGTTTTCCAAAGAAGACCAAGACCATTTGGCCTCTGTGCTGGATCAAGAGGCCAAGCGCCTCTCGGTTCGTCGTGGTATTGCCGATGCGGATAAGGGTCGAACATCCTCGCAGGAAGAGGTTGAAGGGTGGTTCATGTCATTGGGAACCCAGAGCGAACGACCCAAACCCACATGCAAATAGTCTGGACCCAGAACGCCATTGATTGCCTTGTCTCCATCTGGGAATATATTCAATCCGAACACTCAATCTCAGCCGACGATGTTCGTCGTCGCATCCTGGATGCTCCTAAACGACTTTCTGACTTCCCCGACTCAGGACGATATGGGATCGAACCCAAGACCCGTGAAGTGGTTGTGTCCGGTTTGCCGTATGTCATAGTGTACCGAGTGAGGAATGGTTCTGTTGAGATTTTGAGTGTCTGGCATGATGCACAGAGCCGATTGAATTGAATGACGCCACACCATCCAAATAAGGCCAAAATCCAGGCTCTCAGCGGCGATAGGTCGGAGATCCACACGGAGCCAGAGTCAGGAGAGGGCAAAACAGGGTGATTTTGGATGATACGCCATCATAGGAAAAGAGTCAGAGCGAAGGGGAAAAGCAAAAACGTTGCAACCTGGATGACACATTTTCATTAGAAAGGGGTGCCAAAGCACCCCTTTATTGCTCAAACATTCGCAGCCTTGATGATCCGATAAACCGATGCCACGCCAATATCAAGCCTACGGGCTATCTCAGCCTTTTTAACGCCTTCCCCTACCAGTTGCATAACCTCTTCGGCTTTGGCCCTGGCGGTAGGTTTGCGGCCCGTGTAGACACCCTTCTCCTTGGCCCTTGCGATACCATCCTTTTGCCTCTCCTTTAGGAGGTTTTTTTCAAACTCACCAACTGCACCCAACATTGTCAACATCAAACGCCCGGTTGCGGTTCCTGTATCAAGGGAGATATTTTGAACCTTGAGAGTAACCCCTCTTGCCTCGAAGTCATCAACGAGGTTCAGCAGGTGGCGGGTATCACGGGCCAGTCGATCCATACGGACACATTCGACGGTATCACCCTTGCGGATATAATCAAGTAACCGGGTAAGTTCAGGACGGTCATTTCTTGCGCCACTCTCTTTTTCAGAGAATATTTCATCACAGTGAGAAAGTGCTTCAAGTTGGCCTTCCAGATTTTGGTCGGTGGAACTGACTCTTGCGTATCCGATGGTTGCCATGTTTGTCTCCGTTATGATTATCAATAAGGTCTAGTTGTTTTAATAATAGTCTATCAAAACCACACACACAACCCCTGTGATAAACTATTTTCACCCTTTTTCGATTATCACAGGAGTCTACCGTATTGATAGACATCTCTCATCGGTGATTACGTCACCGTGACCAAGACAGTCACCAGACAGTCGAATATGGACAAGCCCCAATGGCAAATCCAACTTTTTTTCACCCTGCCAAATCAGCCAAAAATTCCCAAAAAGGGGCGATTTAGTGCCTTAGACGACCAAAACACCGTCATTAGTGTTTACTAACCATTGTCAGCAATAGTCTATTGGTCTGCAATCACAGCACTTTATTGTTGAAAAAAATTTCTATCATGTATATAATATAGCATCTTTTCCAGATATATAGGATATAGGGTTATGAATGAAGAGTTTGTTGACGATCAAGCGGCTTATTTGACAGAAGAAACCATCCCAACATTTCGGGTATGGTCAGCGGCAGGTGCAATGAAATCCAAGAGAAGTCTTAAAGAAAGTGGTCGTGGACATGCGGCCCGTAAATGGAAGTTGCGTGAGTTGGTGGCAGGATGCGGAACGTCTCGGATTGCTAGAGCACTTGGATTGAATGTAAAAACGGTAGTGGAAATTTTCGACCACTTCCTTATGGAAGAGATGGTTCGTTGGCACTTCGCATCAGAGGCACTAAAAGACCCAACGGTACTCCCCAACACTAAAGAACCATTCTGCTCAGCCAAGCCAACGGATATTCACCTATCGGTTATCAACGGTGGGCTTGTAATCGTCGAAGCCCAAGACCCAAAAATGTTCTCACCACTTGAGGGGAAAAACTGGTTTCCGGTTGCAAGGCTGGCAGGGAACAGTAAGAAAATTCCAACCAAGTACATGCTCTTGAGTACTGAGAGAAAAGACGGGAAGAACATGCGGTTCACAAAAGAAGCGATTGAAGGGGGGGTGGATAAGGTTATCTGTCACCTCAAAGAGAATCCGCAATCTGTCCGGTCTGTCAATCTCCAACTGGTACTGCGTACCGTAGCGAAAGAGGTGTTAGGCAAGCTGGAGACCATGAAGAGGGCCAAGAAATATATCGAAGCGGCGAAGAGTCAGCCAGCTCAGGAGATGGCCCAATGATTGACCCAGCAATGCAACCCCACGTCCGCCCCGTCTCAGATAGAGACCTGAGCCGGTTCCTTGGCTATGTCCAACCGACCCGCCAGGAGATCCACGCACAGCACCCGGTTTGCGGTCTGTTCGTGTCCATTATCAAAGGTGCGGACTTATCGGTAACGATGCCTACGGCCCGTTGTGGTCAGCCGATGGACTGTGTAGACGGCAGCGGTTGTCCAAGTGGTAGCCTGAACTGATATGACCACCAGCCCATCATTAGAGATTGTAAAGTATACCAATTCCGGTGTCGTCGTGAAGACGGAACCGGGTTGGTTCGTGCGGTCACTGATGAGCAAACCGGTCAAAACAATTCCAAACAGGCCAGTTTCAGCACGCCACAAAAATACGAATATTGTTGAAAATGCAAGTAGTTGGAGTGTAGACCGAAAGAGTGCCGCACTGGTTAGCCAGTATAATACCTATACAGACCTTCCCCCTTCATACGATTTACCCCAAAGGAGGCACCTCAACAGAAAATCAAAATTCATGTTTGAATCATTCTCATCCATGGTGCTAGCAAAGGAGGAAGGTCGAACCGCTATGGCAATAAGCTTCAACCTGAGTCCAGCCAGGGCAATGGAGATCCTTGAAGGCAAAGCGGGCTTGAAAGAGATCTGTCCGGCGTTCTTAAAGATATTGACCAAACATTTAAAAAGAAGGATAGATTTAATTCTTGGCTTGGAGATGTGGATTGAGTCAGGCCATAGCAGCCATGGCAGGCCGCACCTGCACTGCATAGTTCTTCTTGATTTTGAAGAAGAAAAAGCTTTTAGAAGAGCGGTCAGAGAGTTCAACAAAGACCTGTCCGGCATTCCTAACCCGAATATCTTCAAGCAGAACGAGTGTACCATCAAAAAAATGATGGGCATGGGCTGGGCTACTTACATTTCAAAACACACAGCCCATACTCGGAGATTTGGTTTTAAAACGAAAGATACAATTTTCGTTACAAGATCAATCGCTAAAAGAGCAGAAGAGATTTTTAACCAGCGGAAGAGAGCAGCACCCGCAAAGGCGGCAGACCGATCCGGTTCGGTACTGTCGATTGCAAACCATTCAACGACACAAAACAATTCAAACACTGCAACAAAAACAATCACTTCATCAAGTGCGGCCAGAAGGACAGCGCTGTTATCAGCGTATCCAGCACGCCAACAAATCAATCATTCATCAAAGAAATCTCATAACGTTTTGCCCTTTTTTTCTCAAACAAAAGGCGGATCAGTAAGCCAACGTCTCTGCCT
>PEAM01000057.1 GCA_002753565.1 Magnetococcales bacterium
CAATCCATTCCATCCGCAACGTCCGTTGGTCACTTTGAAACTCTGTTGCCTTGGAATCTCAACCTTGATATGACGTCCAAAGTCCCGCCCTCTGGCTGATGCACTTTATTGATCGCTTACGGTTAAAGGGAGCTATAGAGACCATGTGCTTTATGAAAAAAAGAGGTTATCTCTCTGGTAAGGGGGTCTTTCGGCCACTCAGGTCGGTCAACACCTCATTGCCCTCTTCGGTAATCAGAATGGTGTGTTCAAACTGAGCAGAAAGTGAATGATCCTTGGTGACGACGGTCCAGTTGTCGGCCATATGTTTGATGGCGGCCTTGCCCAGGTTGATCATCGGTTCAATGGTGAAAATCATGCCGGGTTGAATCGTGATGTTACACCGTTTGTCCTCATAGTGGAGAATAGCCGGTTCCTCGTGAAATTCCCGGCCAATTCCGTGGCCGCAGTACTCATGAACAACAGTACAACGATTTTTCTTGGCCAGCTTTTCAATGGTGGCTCCAATGGTTCTCAAAGGGGCTCCTGGAAGAGCTACATCGATTCCTGCGTTCATACAGTCCAGGGCAACACGACGGACCTTTTCACCCTTAGGGGTTGCCTCTTCCACGTGGAAGGTCTTGCTGGTATCCCCATGAAAGCCATTCAGGTAGGTGGTGATGTCAATGTTGATGATATCCCCCTTCCGAATCACCCGCTCTCCAGGAATACCATGGCAGATCTGCTGATTGACCGAGGTGCAGATGGATTTGGGAAAACCCCGATAATTGAGGGGTGAGGGGGTAGCTCCATGGGAGATGATGTAATCGTGACAGATGTCGTTCAACTCCTGGGTGGTGACACCGGACTTGACATGTTCTTCAATCATTACCAAGGTTTGTGCGGCCAGGCGGCAGGTGGCCCGCATCCCTTCTATCTCTTCCGGGGTTTTAATGCGAATCATCTGTTCATTAGCTCCATGGGTAGTGGCTCGGTCAAGTTAATCTGTTCTTTTTCAAGTCGACACCGCCATGCCATGACTTCAACACCACTTGCCATGGCCTGATGAAGGGTAGTGGTATAGGCTGGGTCGATATCGGCGGCCGGTCTGAAATGGGTACCATCACTGCGTTGTGCCAGAAAAAAAAGCACGGCCCGAAATCCCTGTGCAACCGCATCCATCAGGGCAAGAAGATGGCGGGTTCCCCGTTCGGTTTTGGCATCGGGAAAGGCTAAATGGTCTCCTCGGTGCAAAGTAACGCTTTTTACCTCCATAAAACAGCGAGAATCGTCACCGTCACTGAGTAAAAAGTCGAGTCTGGAGTGATCACCAAAAGAGACCTCCTGACGGATCGTCGAATAGTGGGCAAGTTGCGGAATCTTTTTTCTCTCCAACCCTTCCCGAACCAAGCGGTTGGTAATGCTGGTGTTGATGCCGACCCAGGTTGATTCGGCAAAACTCATCTGCCAGCTGTAGGCCAGTTTACGTTTAGGATTGTCTGCTTTTGATATCAAGACGGGAGTGCCCGGATCCGCCAATCCGGTCATGGCACCGGTATTGGCACAGTGGGCTACCACCACCTCTCCACTTTTGAGCTCAATATCGGCTAAAAATCGTTTATAACGACGAATCAATGTCCCGGAGATGAGAGGTGGCGAAAATTTCATGGAGTCGGTTGGGCCGGGTTGTTCGCCATCTTGGCCTGCAGATTGATTATTTTACCTTCACGAGTTAGTGAGATCACTACCAGCTCACCTGGTTCAAGTTGATCCATGAGCCGCACAAGGGAGGCTGGGCTGGAGAGAGCTTGCCCATTTATGGAGATAACCAGATCGCCCGGTTTGAGCCCGGCCAACTCCCCTGGACTATCCTTGGCAACCCCTTTTACCAAAACACCGCTCTTGTCGCTCAAGCCCGGCGCAATCCCCAGCCATGCTGCCGGTTGTGGTGCAGGCTCAGGTGCTGGCGTTGCAACGGTTGGTAATGGGTAGAGTGATCCTGGAAAATCAGATCCGGATTGATCCATCCAGGATCTGAAGGCGGAGGAGGAGGGAAGCATGCCGGAAGGGAGTTGTTGCAATGGGGTTTGAGAGACGGAAAGATGGTTCTTTCTATCGTCCAGAATAACCTTGGCCTGCAGGTTCTTCCCTTGCCGAAGCAGCCCCAGAACCACCTCCTGCTTGGGGGCCATTTGGGAGATGGTTCGGATAAAATGGCCCATAGATAAAACAGGGTTTTCATTGACAGTTTGAATAATATCTCTATTTTTCAGTCCTGCCAGATCCGCTGGTCCACCCTTGATAATCTCCCCAATCTGGACACCATTGGGCGGCTCAATGGTGATCCCCAGCCAACCCTCACCATAGGCAGAGCTAAAAAGTGAAAGAAAAGAGGAGAGGGCGATCAAAACAACAATCACTCTTTTTCCAACCTGGAACATAGATCCCCATAATCCTTAAAATTAAGAAAGGAGAGATTGCCCGTCACCCTGGCAATCTCTCCCTGTTTTTATCAGGAAAAAATGTATTGGTCCTTCTACTCTACTTCGAGCTTTATCTTTGGACGATCTTTTTTTCCTGATGGGTTGGTATATTTGTCGTTGAGGGTCTGGACATAATAATCGGTCTGCTTTAGAACCTTGGCCAGACTCCGTTTGGCAGAGCTAAACCGACCCCATCCGGCCGGGCTGGAGCTAAGCAACGGTCTCCAAGGTTTGGTATTGTAGGAGAAGGCGTTCCCAAGATACTCTTTCAGATCCGCACTGATGCTCTCCCGTTCAATAGTGATTCCGATGGATTTGCTGATCATTTTTCGAATGCCAAGATGGATAAAGGCAGTCAGGCCAACACCACCGGTCGCCAGCAGTCCCACCACCAGTTTTTTCCAAAGTTGAACATCGGCAGAGAGCCAGTGCTGATAGTGAAGCCAGGGCATGACATCAACTCCGGTCTGGCTGATAACTGTTCCAATGCCAACGCCCGCAATACCCAGGACAATGGCAAGTGGT
>PEAM01000058.1 GCA_002753565.1 Magnetococcales bacterium
GGGACATCCACGAAGTGGCGGTGGGCAATCGGGGTGAGATGGCCTTTGTCGGGCGACCGGAGTTGACCTTCCCGTTTCAGCTTCAGCGCATAGAACCGTTATCGACCATTTATGAGGGGGAGAACATCTATACTGGACGTACCGGCATCTCTGCCGAGAAAATTCTCTGGTGGCGACCCGGTATGCAGGGAGTGGCAAAGATTGACGTGGGAGAGCGCAAGGTCTTGTGGATCATCAGTCATCGGATGGTGGACTATTTGAGGATGTTGCTATGGTGGTAGAGGGACCATGCTAGGCGACACGGCCAACATCAGTGAGAGTTGGCGGCGGATTGCTCAGGTCAAATGCTGCCTCTCCTCTTCTGTCAAAGCCCGGCGCCGGGTCATTCGTGGCCGAAGATGGCATGTTCTTCACGATCCGTTCAATACTGTTTTTTTACGAATTCCGCCAGAAACCTGGGCTTTCATCGTCCGGCTCAAGATGGATTGTACCATTGAGGAGGTCTTGCGGCAGTACAGGACAAAATATCCTGAAGAAAAGTTGGATCGTGACGAGGTGGTACGGGTTTTAACCCGGTTGCGTCAGGCCAATTTGCTCCGTTTTCAGGATAATCGCTATTCCGATCTGTTTTATCAAAACTGGGAAAAACGTGAGAAAACCAAATGGGCCGCTAGGCTTATGAGCCTGGTTGTGGTTCGTCTTCCGCTATTTGATCCCGACCCTCTATTGGTACGTCTGTTGCCTCTGGGCAGGATGCTGTTCAATCGTTTCATGGTGGTGGTATGGTTGATTGTCATTTTGCTGGGCGTCAGAGCAATCATAGAAAACATCGATTTGGCCGCCGATCAGGCTCAAGGGGTGATCAACCCGGACAACCTGCCACTGCTCTATTTAGCTTTTATCTTCATAAAAATCATTCATGAACTGGGTCATGCCATGGCCTGCCGTCACTATGGTGGCGAGGTCCATGGGGTTGGAATTTTTCTCCTGGTTTTTATGCCGCTGCCATATGTTGATGCCACCTCCAGTTGGGCGTTTACCAGCCGTCGCAAGCGAATTTTGGTTGGTGCCAGTGGAATGCTCTTTGAGCTGTTTATCGGTGCCTTGGCCGCTCTGCTGTGGGCGAAGACCGACTCTGGCCTATTGCATGGTTTAGCCTACAACGCCATGTTTGTCGCCACTGTCAGCACTCTGCTGTTCAACGCCAATCCCCTGTTGAAATTTGACGGCTATTTCATGCTGTCCGACATACTTGATATTCCCAACATGTATCAACGGGCCCAGCAGCAATATTATTATCTACTGGAAAAATATCTGCTCCGGGCTAAAGATCTCTCCGGACCTGGAGATAGCCTTTCGGAGGCGATCTGGCTCGGCTTTTATGGGATATTGAGTGCTCTGTATCGTTTGCTGGTCTTTGTCGGGATCTTTTTTTTCGTGGTTGATAAATATTTTCTCCTCGGCATTTTTATGGCATTTACGTTACTGCTCTCCTGGACCGTGGTTCCGTTGTTGAAGATTTTCAGGTATCTCTCCTCCAGCCCCAACCTTAAAGGAAGACGTCTTCAGGCAATGGCTATAGTCGGAGCGACGGCTGGAGTGGTCGCTGTTTTAATCGGTGTCATTCCGGTTGACCGACAGATTCGGGCACCGGGGGTGTTGACGGCCTCGTTATTTGTCGAGATGACGGTGGATGTTTCGGGTCAGTTGCAAAAGATCCTCAAACAGCCTGGAACCGTGGTTAAAACCGGTGAGCCACTTCTGCTTCTGAAGGCACCGCAGTTAGCGTGGAATTTAGCCGAGGCCAAGGCCAATGCCCAGCAGATTACGGCACTGATTCGCCAAGCCAAGGTAGATAAGTCAGAGGATTTAAAACCCCTATACAAACAGCATCAATCCACCCTGGAGCAGATAGGGGAACTGGAACGCCGCATTGCCGCTTTGACTGTTAGAGCCAGAGGCGATGGGGTTTGGGCCATGGCCCAGCAGGCGACGGCTCAAGGGGTTTGGTTTAATCGTGGCGATGGTGTGGGTTGGATCGTCAACCCGGAGCAGTATGAATTCAGCGTTGTCGTTGAGCAGCAAAAAGCCTCCGAGCTGTTTGAGGAGCCTATACTCAAGGCGGAGATTCGTCTCTATGGAGAAGCGGGATTAGTAATGGCCGCAGATTCGCCGCTCCTGGTGCCCCATGAACAAGATCAGCTACCAAGCCCGGCTTTGGGCTGGAGTGGTGGTGGGGAGATTGCCGTGGCTATGGATGATCAGCTCGGAGCAAAGGCTGCCCGACCGTTTTTTTTATTACGAAAAAAAAAAAAAAAAATAGTCGATGTGACCCTGATTCACGGTCGAACCGGTCAGATACGCTTGACTCTGCCAGCCAAACCCCTGATAGCCCAGTGGGAGGAGGAGGTGCGGGCCTTTTTGCAGGATAGGTATCGCCTGTGACCGCCTATCTTTCCCAACACTATGATCTGGTCAGACCCCGTGCCGCACCGCCCCTGCTGGTTGGGATGGATGCCGGTCTTCATGGTCTGTCAGGGTGGATACGTTCCGGTGTTGGCAAGCGACGGGAGCAAGAGCGGTTGGTGGATGCGGTGTTGGTTCGGCAAAGGGCGTTGGCGGCGATGGTCGGGGAGCGGTTTGCGAGGGAACAGCGGACCCTTATGGCTCAAGTGCGCCGTGCCTCCCGGCATCTGCCAGAAAATAGACGGCTGGAGGGGGCGTTGGCTTTGCTGTTGGAGAGTGCCAGAAGAACCTTGGGGATCATCCCGGATCGTGGATGTGTGCTGGGAGCTTTCGGGCTCTGTACCGGTTATTTGGTTGAAATGCCCGAAGGGGATGCCAGGGATCTTGCCGTGGCCATGGCCGGGGTCATAACCGCTTGGGACGGTAAACCATGCCATGTCATGGCCCTCAATGATTGGCTTGCAAACCGGACGGTTGAACGGTTCCGGCCATTCTATGAAATGGTCGGGGTGGATGTC
>PEAM01000059.1 GCA_002753565.1 Magnetococcales bacterium
GGCGGGGGCGATCTTCTCCATGGTATTGGTCTATTTTCTGGCTCGCGGCCCTTCCGGCCGGACACCGACTCGACTGCTGTTGACCGGCGTGGTGACCGCATCGGGCTGGGGGGCGTTGATCAGTTTTCTGCTGGCCGTCAGCTCCGATCTTCATCTGCGGGGAATGGTCTACTGGTTGATGGGGGATATCAATACCGGTACCTCATCCTGGCCCATCGCCCTGTTTCTCCTGGTGGGTTTTCTGGCTGTTTGGCCGATGAGTCGCTCCCTGGATCTTCTGGCTCGGGATGCCAATCGGGCGGCCGGGTTGGGGGTTGGGGTGGCCGGGGTCCAGCTCCGTCTCTTTCTGGCCGCCTCCCTGCTGACCGCCGGCGCGGTGATGACGGCCGGTACCATCGGCTTCGTCGGTCTGGTGGTGCCCCATCTGTTGCGGTTGATGGGGTTTCATCCCCACCGTCTGCTGCTCCCCGCTTCGGTCATAGGGGGAGGCTGTCTGGTCATGGTGGCCGATACTCTGGCTCGAACCTTGATCGCTCCCCAGCAGTTACCGGTGGGGGTGATTACCGCGTTGGTCGGGGTTCCCCTGTTTTTACTGCTGTTGAGACGGGGGAGAGGGTACTGATGGAACGTTCCGGGGGAGGGCAGCCGATCAGCTTGAGGGTGGAGGATCTGACCGTTGAAATGGGTGCCAAGCGGTTGGTTCAGGGGCTTGATCTGACCATTCGTCCGGGTCAAAGTTGGGCGGTATTGGGTAGGAATGGAGTGGGCAAGAGTAGTTTGATTCACACCCTGGCCGGATTGCACCCGCCGACCGGGGGCCGGATCTGGTTGGGAGCGGAGGAGATGGGGCGGATTCCCCGCCGTCGGGTGGCTCGACAGGTGGGTCTTTTGTTCCAACAGGAGGCGAACGGTTTTCCCGCTTCGGTCATGGAGACGGCGTTGACCGGTCGGTTTCCCCATCTCTCCGAGTGGCAAGGGGAATCAGCGGAGGATTATCGGCTGGCTTGGGAGGCTCTGAAGGTGGTTCGGTTACAGGCGTTGGCCGATCGACGGTGCCAGACCCTCTCCGGTGGAGAGATGCGGCGGTTGGATCTGGCCGTTCTGCTGGTGCAGGATCCGAATTTTTTTCTCTTGGATGAGCCGGCCAACCACCTGGATCTTCATTATCAGATTCTTCTGCTCGACCACTTTCGGCGGTTGACTCGGGAGCGGGAGAAATCCCTTTTCATGGCTCTGCACGATATGAATCTGGCCGCCCGGTTTTCTGATCACTGCCTGCTGCTCTATGATTCCGGTCAGTTTGAGGCCGGCCCCAGTGAGGAGATGTTGACCGCTGATAAGTTGAGCCGGCTTTTTGGCCATCCGGTCAATCGCTGGGAGCGGGAAGGACGGGTCTGTTGGCTGGCCGGTTGATCGGTGGATGAATAAGGGCTGAATGGAGGAGGAGAGCATGAGAGAGAAATCATCCATGGGCAAGGTGCTCTGTCTGGTCTGGCTGCTTTTGGGCTCTACCGGGGGGGAGGCCGGAGAGAGTGTTGTCACCGACAGTCGAGGCCGAACGGTCACCTTGGCCGCTCCAGCCCGTCGTATCGTCGCCCTGGCTCCCCATCTGACGGAGATGCTGTTTGTGGCTGAGGCGGGGCAGTGGATTGTCGGAACGGTCAATTACAGTGACTATCCCCCTGAGGCACAAGCGATTCCTCAGATTGGCGGCTATCATCAGTTGGATCTGGAAAAGATTTACGCTCTCAAACCCGATCTGGTGGTGGCCTGGGCTGGGGGCAATGAGAAGCAGGAGGTTCAACAACTGATGGATCTGGGGTTTCCTGTTTTTGTCTCCGAGCCACATCGGGTAACCGATATTTTTCAAGAGATTCAGACCCTGTCCCAACTGACCGATACCCGTGAGCAGATCCGTTCCACCCTGGATCGGTTGTCGGATGAGTGGAAAAAGTTAAAGGAAACGTATGCCCACCGTCCGCCGGTTCGACTTTTCTACCAGCTTTGGAACGCACCGCTGATGACCATCAACCGTCAACACATGATTGATGATCTGATCAGCCGGTGTGGTGGCCTCAATATCTTCGCTGATCTGCCCACCCTGATTCCCAAAGTGGGTCGGGAGGCGGTGATCGAGGCCAACCCGGAGGTGATCATCGCCAGTGGAATGGGGCAGCAGCGCCCTGAATGGCTGGATGGGTGGCGGCAATGGGAGGGAATGAGGGCGGTTGCGGACAATCATCTGTTTTTCATTCCTCCCGACCTGATTCAACGCCACTCCCCCCGTATTTTGCAGGGGGCGGCCCTGCTGTGTGATCAGTTGGAGAGGGTTCGAAGCAAAAGGAGATAATACCATTCGACGGGTATCAACAACGGAAAAGAGAAAAAACCGAAAAAACTTGTCACAAGTAAATGGTTGATTTAGTGAAACAAATATCTATATAAAACCGGTAGGTATATGTTGGTCTCATCGATTTGATCAAGGAGTGAAACACTGTTTTTCCTTGTCCATATTTTCCAGTTCTTTTTGAGCGTTGGGGTGCCCAAACGCTTTTGACTTTTCATACAATTCTCTTGCTGTGCAATTATTCTGTGGTACGCCCAGTCCCCTTACATAGAGTGATCCCAGGTTGAAAATGGCTAACGCATTGTTGAGCTGAGCAGCCTTTTGATACCACTCTGCCGCTTTGGTATAATCACGTTTAACCCGGAAGCCTTTTTCATATTTGAATCCAAGAGTAGCCATACTTGAAGCATCTCCCAAGGCAGCCGCTTTTGTCAGCCAAAACAGGGCTTTTTCCTGATTTTTTTCAACCCCTATGCCAAGTTCCAAAAGGACAGAGATTTCTCTCATGGCAGGGAAAAAATTTTGTTTGGCAGATTTCAAATACCATTGGAAACTTTTTATCTCATCTTTAGGGATAACAAG
>PEAM01000060.1 GCA_002753565.1 Magnetococcales bacterium
CCCGGCGGCTCCATCTGCTCACAAATAGCGACTTTGTGACCCGCCTCCACAGCCATTTTAAGATAGTAGTCCAGACGATGGACCGGAACACCAGCCATGGGGATGGGGGTGCCTGCGGTCTTACCCCGTGCAGTCAAAAGAATATCCAGGTCCTCGGAGCCTACCTTGGCATCTTCAAAGAACATCTCGTAGAACTCACCCATGCGATAAAACAGCAGAGCATCCGGGTGATCGGCCTTAATCTCCAGATATTGGGCCATCATGGGGGTATGGGATGGAGCGGAACGGGTCATGTACGCAACAAAAACACCAAGCCAGGTGGGAGAATAAGCTCAGATCGCTCGGGAATTTCAGTACAGACCGTACCATCCAGCAAAGGATCAGCCGTAATACCGTGATAGTCGGCCTGACGGTTATCTGAGGTGCGAATCCAGGCCGGTATGGGAGTATTGCGAAACCGACCAATAGTCTCCCCCCGCTCAACAATAGCCCAGGGCGGTTTATGAAAAACGATTGATGTGGCCTCTCTTCGCAAGCTACCTAAAATGTTAGGAACCGGCTCGACCGAATCCTTCTGAGCTCGGTTCTGACCAAACAGGTCCGGCTGAGGCTCCCCTGGAGGCGTGGCTGCCGGATGGGAAGGCTTACCCTTTGACGATGAAGAGAGAAGGTCTGGGTCATCACTCTTTGACCCGCTCTCTCTCCCCGCCTCCGTTGGTTGTGGTGGGGTCTGCTCCTCTCGACTCTCCGGTTTTTGCCGAGGGCTTTGAGGTTTCTTAGGTGAGACGGCCCAGCGCAGGGTGTACCAGATGTAAACCAGGAAGGCCATGGTCAAGAGACCATCCAGATCAAATCCCCCATCCGGTTTGTTACTGCTCTCCAACAGACCTGATACCAGAAAGGCAACAGCGGCTCCGATTATCAGTGCACGAATACGACCCACGACTCATCTCTCCATTGTCCAACGCATTATTGATGGATATGCTTGCCGTCACTCGGCACCATACCACCAGCCAATTATGAACCAAATCCGCCCAATCCCCAACCCAGAAAAATGTTTTAAAGACGAGGATCTCAGTTTGAGTATACCAGGAAATGACAAAGATCCCCTGATAAATTAGACAACACAACCCAAGAATGTTTCAGTTGCTGCGTCGAAATCGGCAATAGAGAAAAGCCTGTCCACCCCCTTTTGGGGTAACATGTCGCTCTAGACGGCTCTCCAACAGCTCCCATTGACCCGCACCCCCCAACGCCTCATGGAGGGTCTGGGGAGTGTACCGGACAGTAGGAAGGTTGCTGCATTTTTCTGGGCCATCCAGGGCAAAGGTGGCCACAATCAGATCACCGCACGGCTTGAGTAGTTTATGTAAAACCTTTCGATAGCTCTGCCGATCAGCCTCCTTGGTTAAAAAATGGAAAACCGCCCGGTCGTGCCAGAGATCAAAACGTCGGTCACAATCAAAATTGGTAATATCCCCCTCAAACCAGGTAACCAACTCGGCTCGATCCTTCAGGCGACTTTTCAGCCTCTCCAGAGCAGACTCGGAGATATCCAAAACAGAGAGGTCACTATAGCCAAGCTCCAGTAGCGCATCGGCCAAAGTGGAGGCTCCCCCACCCACATCAATCAAGGCCCCACTTTTTTTTACCCCACTGGCCTCAATCAGAGCCAGAGAGAGTTCAGGTCGATCCTGATACCAACTCCAGCCATCAACCTCTTTACTGTTGTACACCGCCTCCCAATGGGATTTCCGATCCATCTTCAACGCTCCTGAAAATTAGAATGAAAACTCAACCCTTGGTCCTTTTGTATCCCCTTTTTTTGGAAGAGAGGGGCGACAGGAGAAGACTTGATCCCCCCCGAGTTTGCCCTGCTTGATGAGAAAACGTTTGACCACGGCTGAACGGGCCTGAGCCAATTGGTTGAACAGTGTTTCTGGGGAGATCTCCACCTTGGTAGTTTTTGTCTGTTCTATTTTTTTAGCCTCCCGATCCACCGTTGTGGAAGCTTCATCCGGTTTCAATTCTGTTTTACCAACAGCCTGGACTTTTGCGACGATAGCACGGGTTCTGTATGATTTTTTTACCTGCTCAAGCAGAGCCACTGCCTCCTTTTTTTCGATAAAAAGGCCCAGAGAAACTGCCTGCCACTGGCGACCATCTTTACCGGCCAAAACATGGATATAGACTTCATAACCCCGTTTTTGCCACCTCTTTTGCGCTTTCTTGGCCCGCTCCAGGGTACGAAAGGAGGCCACTCGAGTGGTATAGAGCACTCCTGTTTTGCCAGGTGGGATCTTGGATGACACAACCACTTTTGTCGGCTGTTCCTTGATCTGGCTTTTTAATAAAGCCATGGATTCTGTCGTGATGGCCCCTAGATCCGCCTCAACCACCAAACCACAAGCGGTAACTCTTTTATCCTTATACTTGCTTAAGTAGAGGGCCAGCTTCTCCAACCCCTGACGGGTCTCTGGCAGCATGACAGCGGAACCGGCCTCAAACGGTAAAGGCTTAAGCAGGCTCTGCTTTTCGGCCTCTATGGCGGCAGTTCCCACCATTTCAACCGCTGCCAGAGCCAGACCAATGGGACCGAGGGCGGCAAATGCAGTGGTTTTAACCGCTTTTGTCGAGACCTTGCCCACAACTTTAGCAATGACATCCTCAAAACCAACATTGGGGTTATCCAAGGAGCCGGTAACGGGCAAATCCATTGTGATATCCCCATTGCCATCCCGCAACAGATCCAGGGCCGAAGAGATGGGCAGAGGAAGTTTTTTGGCAATCTCCTCTGATTTTTCGGTCTCGGCCGAGGTCAGTTTGAACATTTTCAAGATCAGATTGTTGTCTCCTTGAATGGTATTTTTACTGATCTTGGTATCGG
>PEAM01000061.1 GCA_002753565.1 Magnetococcales bacterium
CCCCCAACTCCACACCGTACCCCTTCTCCGGATGGAGGCTCAGTACATAGAGTCCTTTTCCCCTGCCCCGAATCTGGGCTCGACAGACCAGCACCGGATACGCCCCCAGCGGACACGGGGTCTCTGCGGTCTGGAACGACTCCTTGAAGTTGGCCTTATCCACCGCCGCCTGGTGCATGAACCCCATCATGCTCTCTTTGATCTCAGAGGCTCGAGCCTTGCTGGCAGAGGGTGGTGGAGCGGCCACGTCCAGAGAGTTAACCAGGCCGGGCCAGAATTTTTTGACAAATAGGCGGGTCAGCCAGAAACGAAACTCCACCCCGTCCGTGGTGTTGAAGCGGAGTAGCAGACGATCTTCTGTCTGGGAATAGGCGACCTGAATTTGGTGAATTTTTTGCGTTCCCATACTGAAACATATGAAGCAAGCGCCCCATTCTGTCAACCGAATACGCAACGTCAATAGTAAAAAAAGTTGAAAATCAGGGGTGTTTACCACGACTTGGGCCGAATTACCCAACCAGACTCCCGGCGCAAGAGGAACCGCTTCCAGAGGTGCAGGCAAAACAGTGGGCTCCGGTTACCACCGAGCGGTTGCCAAGCCCCGCCGGGTCGTCCAGATCTCCCCCCGGATTTTCGTCGATCTGAAGGGGCAGGTTCAGGGCCAGATTGAAATCACAATCATACAAGGTTCCATCCCATCCGATACTCACCTGGGTGCGACACATCAAACCATCCAAGGTGGAGGGATTGAAAGATTGTCGTAACAGCTCCCAATAGGCCTCTTCCCGGCCCTCTCGGCGCAGATCGGCCCGAAAACGGCCGATGGGAATATTGGTTATGGTGAGCAAGCGACTGAAAGAGACCCCATATCGAGAGGACAACTCCCGTTTATAGTCTGCCTCCAACCGCTGTTGAGGCGGAGGCAGAGAGGCCCCTCCCGGATTATAGACCAGATTTAGCGGTAGATGCGCCTGCACCCCGTATCCCAATGCGTTGAGCCGACGTATCGTCTTGATGGAGTCGGCATGAACCCCCTCTCCACGCTGGGCATCCACATTCTTCTCCAGGTAGCAGGGCATCGAAGCCACCAGTCCGACCTGAAAATCCTTGAAAAATTCGGCCATACCGGCCACTTCCGGCTCCAACAATACCGTAAGGTTGGTGCGTACCTGAACCTGAACCTTCCGCTTTGCCAGAGCTTTGACGAAGCGGCGGATATGGGGGTTCAACTCCGGCGCGCCACCGGTCAGATCGACAAAGCGACAACCGGTCCGCTCCACCAGATCCAGAATCCGCTCCATGGTTGCCCAACTCATCTCCTCCTGACGTTTCGGAGAAGAGCCGACATGGCAGTGAGAACACTCTAAATTGCATCGCAACCCGACATTGACCTGAATGGTCGAGATCCCGGCCGCATGGAGTTCAGGAGTACCGGTGTGGTGAACCACCTCTTGCATAAAATCGATCATATTCAAACCATCTCAATCGGAGTCAAAACCTGTCCCCACCGCTCTATCTGATTCTGCCAAGTCGGGAACCGATGGTCGCAAGGTAAGAGTTTTCAGCATAAACAGCAACTGTCAACATGTTAGAGAAGGCCAAACAGGCTCCTTGATCTCTACCGGTTCAATAGGGGGTCTTGCGGCACATCGTATCGGTGTAACAGCCCGTTTTAGAAAAAAAAGCTTGACCAATGGGGGGAACAGATTGCAGGATAAGACAATCCATCAATAATAAGGGAAAGAAGAGTCATGCGACAGATCTCCTCCAATAGATCACACCCTGCTCCACTCATCCTACTTGGGTTGGCCACCGCCCTGTGGATTTTCTCCGCCTCCCCCCTCCTGGCCGAGGAGTGGGGTGGAACCAACGCCCCCGAAAAAAGCCAAGGATATAAATCCCTGATTGAGGCCTCCGCCAGAGGCATCAAACTCTGGAGTGACCCCACCCTGGGAACCACAGGCTTTACCTGCCTCTCCGGTGGATGCCATGGAGAGTACGAAAATCTGGGGTTTGAAAACAATCAGCTTTTCCCTCACTACGTGGAGATGACCAAGCGCGTCGTCACCCTGACCCAGATGATCAACTACTGCCTGGTCAACCCCATGGCAGGGAAAGCCCTGAAATCCGATAGCGATGAGATGACGGCAATGTCCGCCTTTTATCGGAGTTATCGAATTCAATACAGAAATCGGAAAAGTCGGGGGAAGTAGCCCCGCCAGAACAGCTTAACCTGAACACACCACGTAGGGCTGATCGTCCGACTACATCAGACCGGTGGTACAACGGCTGACTCCAGGCTCATTCGGAATCAGACCCATATTCGGTATATTTGTCCGCTTTTCCCCGGACTTGTCTGGCTGGATATTTCTCTTCGTTGAGGACCATCTTTTCACGGGCACACTGGAGCGGGTCGAGACCGTGACGGGCGGCCAGCATGGTCAGATAGATCATGACATCGCCCACCTCTTCACCCAGTCGCAAACGGTTCTTTAGGGTTAACTTTTTACTCTGTTCGGGGGTATGCCACTGAAATAGCTCAACCAACTCTGAAACCTCGACGCTTAAAGCCATGGCCAGGTTTTTAGTGGTGTGAAACGGTTGCCACTCCCGCTCTCGACTAAACGCTTGCAGTGCCAGACGCAGTTGATCCATTTCACTCGGATGGGCCTTGTCGGTCATGAGGTACTCCCTGGTTGCTCACCGGCTCACAGGTCGTGAGAGAAGTCGTTTTCTAGGTTTATATTGGGCTGGAGATAGGAATGAACATCCTGACAACCGACAGAATGCGCCTATTCGTCGGCATTGAGCCGCCATCGCCCCTACGGGAGGCTGTGAGACGAATAAGCAATCAACAGCGCAG
>PEAM01000062.1 GCA_002753565.1 Magnetococcales bacterium
TATGCGGGATCTCTGGTCAGCCCGGCTCACCTGGCCTACGCATCAGCCGAGTGTGTTATTGCCGACTCCAGCTCCATGACCCTGGCCGAGATGACCGACTGGCTTCTGGAACAGGGAAAGCGGAGCGACTGTCTGGTTCGACTGCAAACCGGTGACCCGGCCATTTATGGGGCACTGGCAGAGATGGCTCAACCCCTGATGGAAGCGGGAGTTACCGTCAAGGCGGTTCCTGGTGTCCCCTCCTCTCTGGCTTCGGCTGCCACAGCTCTGGAGACATTGACCCTGCCGGAGACCACCCAAACCATCATTCTCACCCGAGTTGAAGGTCGCACCCCCATGCCGGACGGGGAGCAGTTGCGCAATCTGGCTCAACATAAAAGCACCCTCTGTATACACCTCTCCATCACCCTGTTGGCAAAAGTTCATAAGGAGCTGATTGCCGCCGGTTGGTCGGACGAGGCACCGGTCCTGGTGGTCCACAAAGCCTCCTGGCCCGATGAAGAACAGATAATCCGAGGCACCCTGGCCACCATTGAAGAAAAATGCCAAAAGGCCAACATACGGACTCAGAGCATGATTATCATCAGTCCTGCCCTGGGGGCCTGCTTGAAGAAAAAAACACCCCAGTCCAAACTCTACAACCCCACCTTCGGACACGGTTTCCGCAAGGCTACCCAACAAGGATCTTGAAAACATGTCTGAAACCATACTACTTATAGGACACGGCTCCAGAGAGAGCGAAGGTAACCTGGAAGTTGAGGATTTTGCCGACTACTGGCGATTGAAACATCCTGATGAGCGGGTTGAGGTCTGCTTTATCGAGTTTGCCGAGATTTTACTTGATGCGGGCCTGGAGCGGGCAGCAGAGGGGTCAGATCGGGTCATCGTTCTCCCCCTGATTCTCAATGCCGCCGGTCACGTAAAAATGGAGATTCCCGGCCACCTTAAAAAGGCACGGGAGAAGTTTCCCCATGTTGAGTTTATCTATGGTCGCCATTTTGGCTGTGATGAGTTAATTCTAAAGCTGTTACGGATGCGTCTCCACAGTGCCATGGTCTCTCTGGACATGGCAGACCCAAAAAATACCGGTGTCATTCTGCTTGGCCGCGGCTCTTCAGACCGCTCCGCCAATAGTGAGGTGGCAAAAATGAGCCGTTGGGTTTACGAGACCACCCGCCATGACCTGGTCGAGTACGCCTTTACCGGCGTTACCTATCCCCGCCTGGAGAGCGTGGTCCAGAAAATGGAAAAACTGGGAATGAAACAAGTGGTGGTTCTCCCCTATTATCTCTTTACCGGGCGGTTGATCAAACGGATCACCAAGCAGGTAGCCCGCCTGCAACAACAGTATCCTCAACTGGCCATTGCCCAAGCCGGTTATCTGGGCATCAACGAAAAGCTGGTAGAACTGCTGGACCAGCGTCTGGAAGAGGCCCGAGGCAAACGGCCAGAAACCATGATGGAGTGCGATGGCTGCAAGGTTCGAGAGGTTGCCGAAGCCAGCGGCCATCATCACCACCACCATTAGAGGAGGCACAACATGAGCACCGTTCCACCCCCTATCGTTCCAGCCGGAGCCGCCATTGAGTCGGCCTCCTTTCGGGTTATTGAGGAACAGGCCGGAGACCACAGCCGGTATGACGATGCTCAGTGGAGCATTGTCCGCCGATTGATTCATACCAGTGGAGATTTTGATTTCAACGGTATTGCCCGATTTCACCCCAAGGCCATTGCGGCCGGTATGGCCGCCTTGCTGAAAGGTGCCCCCCTGGTCGTGGATGTGGAGATGATTCGAGCTGGCCTGACCGCCCGTCGTCTCGCCCCATTGGGTATTACCGTCCATCAATTCAACGCCCATGAAACTGTCATTGATCAAGCGAAAAAAGAGGAGACCACCCGGACCGTTCAAGCCGTGCGCCATGCCTGGCGAGCCGGGCTTCTGGAGGGGGGAATCGCTGCGGTCGGCAATGCCCCTACGGCACTGTTGGAAATTATCCGTCTGGTCAAAGAGGAGAATCTTCGTCCGGCCCTGGTGATCGGGGTGCCGGTGGGGTTTATCTCAGCGGCAGAGTCCAAGGCCGCTTTAATGGCCACCCATGAGATACCCTGGATTGCCATTGAGGGATCCAAAGGGGGCTCTACCCTGGCGGTAGCCACTCTCCACGCCTTGATGGATCTGGCTTTGGGAAAAGCCCATTGAAAAAAGGTGAACGAACCTTCAAGCGGGGAGTTCGAACCGGTTTTACCACCGGAGCCTGTGCGGCAGCAGCGGCTCGGGCGGCTACCTTGGCCCTGGTAGAGGGTGTTTTTCCAAGAACTGTTCTGGCCCTCTTGGCCTACGGTGAAAAACAGCTTTTCTCGGTGGAGGCCGGAGAGTTTCTGGCTAAGGGCGTTCGGGCGGTGGTCATCAAGGATGCCGGGGATGATCCAGACTGCACCCACGGTGCACATTTGACTGCTCTGGTAGAAGCGATACCTGCCGCCCCTGGGCAGATTCTTCTTAGAGGGGGAGACGGCGTAGGACGGGTCAGCCGTCTCGGAGTAGGGTTGGCGGTTGGAGAGGCGGCAATCAATCCGATTCCCCAACAAAACATCCAGGAGAATGTCCGACAGGCAGCCGGTCCGTTTCTTGCCCAACAGGGTATCTCGGTCACCATTTCGGTACCGGGAGGAGAAGAGATGGCCAAGAAAACTCTCAACGCCCGGCTGGGTATTTTAGGAGGTATCTCCATCCTCGGAACCGAAGGCGTTGTCCACCCCTACTCCACCTCTGCCTATAAAGCCACGGTCAAACAGGCGGTTCAGGCCGCCGCTGAACTGAACAGCCCCATAGTAGTCTTTACAACCGGACGACGAACC
>PEAM01000063.1 GCA_002753565.1 Magnetococcales bacterium
CTGTAGCTATCCAAACTATTTTTGCATTACGATGCGGTAAAAAAATCACTTTTCAATGGGATTATCCTCTGAGTCCACTATCGGCAAGCGGATAATAAAGGTGGTGCCTTGGCCCATTTCAGACTTGAAATCGATCTCCCCATGGTGGCCCTCAACCAGGGCTTTGGTGATGGAGAGTCCAAGGCCGGTACCCCCTTTTTGACGGGTATCCGAAGAGTCTCCCTGGGCAAATTTTTCAAACACCCTGGGGTGGAACGCCTCGGGTATGCCTTGGCCATGATCGGCTATGGAAATTTGAACCCAGGGTTCTGCCCGTTCTACACGAATTTCCACGGTGTCTTCAGGTTTGGTGAATTTGGCCGCATTGGATAAGATATGGGTCAATACCTGGTTGAGCCGTTTTTCATCCCCATTGATGGATAGGTCCTCAGGAATCGGTTCGATTATGGCGTAGCGAATGGAAAACTGTTCCGCATAGCTACGGTTCTCTTCTACCGCTTGGCGAATTAAGGTGGCTAAATGCAAGGGTTTGAACTGGAACGCCATGCTTCCTGACTCCATTTTTTGGATATCCAGGAGGTCGTCAATCAACAGTTTGAGGCGCTCACTGTTGTTATAGGCCAGTTGCACCAGTTTTTGCGCCTTCTCCGGAAGCTCACCGGTCACTCCAGCCAGAACCATCTTCAGACCGCCATAGATTGAGGTGAGTGGGGTACGCAACTCATGGCTGACTGTCGAGACAAACTCGCTCTTCAGCTTGTCTGACCGCTTGCGCTCTGTCAGATCATGCAGGATGCCGGTGAACAGTCGCTTGTCTATCAGTTTGACCTCGCTCACCGAAAGATCGATGGGAATGATGGTGCCTTCCTTGTGTACCCCCGCCACCTCCCGGTTGGCTCCTGAAAAGCGGGATTCACCGGTGTCGAGCCGATGTTCTATAGTGAAGCGGTGGTTTTGGTCGTGCAGAGAAGGCATGAGTAGACTGACGTCCTGGCCGGTAATCTCTTCTAGATGATAGCCAAACAATCGGGTTGCAGCCGGGTTTGCCGATTCAATGATTCCCTGTTCATTCATGGTGATGATGCCTTCGCCGGCACTATCCAAAATGGCTTTCATTCGAGATTCTCGATCGGAAAGCTGTTTGGTGCGTTCCGAGACCATCTCCTCAATGCGTGCGGTTCTCCCGGTCATAATCAACTGAAAGGCGCCCAGCAAACTGGCAAAAAACAGTCCACCAGCCAGAACAAACCAGGCCCCCAGACTTCTCTTGGATTCCAGATCAGAACGGGTCGGCGATAGCTCCATCCGCCAGGTGCGACCACCAAAGTCGATGGTTTCAGACCACCAGGGGCCGGACAGGCCCCAACCTGTTTCCACGCTGTTCTCCTCTTCCCATAGTCCCGTTCCACCGCCATAACCGGCAAGGAAGCTTCTTTCTGACCGGGACTCCTCGTCATAAAGCCTGGCAGAGATATCCTGCTGGTTGACCCCTTCCAAGGCGGAAGCAAACAGGTCGCCGACTCGAAACACCCCAACACCGTATCCGATCAGATCGGTTCTGCGTGCTTCAATGGACTCCGGTATTTTGGAATAGATGGGCAGGAACGCCAGAACACCGGCTTGGCTTTGTGTCTCTTGTACCAAATTGATACGTTGGGTGGCAATCGGCTTCCCCGTATCTCTGGCCAGATCCAGAGCCGCTTTGCGGACCGGGTTGGATGCGACATCAAAGCCCAGGGCGTTGCGGTTGGCTTGCAGAGGTTGAATATAGGCGACGGTCACATACTCCGGGCGTTCACCTGCTCTCTGCAGCCCGCCAACGGATTGACGTTCTCTGATGGCAAAACCGGGATCAACCTCGGTTTGCATGGCGGATTCGAAAGCAGATCGTTCCTCGGCCATGATCCGGGGGTTGAAGGAGAGGGCGTGCAGGCTGGTATGACGGGCCAGGGTCCCTTTGGCAAAAGAGGTGAAACCTCTGAAATTAATCTTCTCAACCCCATGATAATAGTCGCGCAGGGATTGAATGGCATTCAGGTTGAGTTGGATTTTACTTTCCAAGGTTTGGTGCAACAGAGCGGCTTGTTTGCGAAACTCCAGGGTGGTCTTCTGGGTTTCCCAACTGCTGGCGCCAATGAAAATGGGGACCATGCCCAGAGCAATGACTACTACAGGCAGGACAACAGACCAGCGCCGGGATTTCCAGAGGGGCTCAGGTTTGCCCAGGAAGGTGAGAATGATCGGCACACCAAGAAGAACCCCAAGGGTATCTCCAACCCACCAGGTCCACCAAGAGAACGGCGCGTTGGCCGCCGAAATGATGCCGCCAAGCCATAGGGTTAAAATACCCATGGATGCGCTGAGCAGACAGCTTGCTCCGCCCAGAATCAGAAAACGGAAAACCTCTTTTTGCTGGTCCAAGGGGGTTGGAAATCCCACCAAGCGCCTGATCAGCCAAGCGCCAAACAGAGCTTGGAGGGCCGCTCCGGATCCGATACCGGCGGATAGGGCAACGGTGGTTGCAGTCAGGGCTTGCGTGGAGGCGAAAGAGACCCAGATATTCAAGCAAAACGAGCCAAGAAATACCCCAGGCCATAATCTCCACCCCCACAGCAATAGAGCCGCCAGGGCCACGCCTGAAGCCGGGAAAATGGCCGTGGCATAACCGGGAGGAATAGCCAGCATCAATCCGGCCTTGCCAGCCAGAAGATAAATGAGGCCAAGAATGAGTATGGAAACAGTGGCGTTGGCAACCCCTGAGGATTGGTGGGGCTCGGTCATGAGAGGCTCCTGAATCGCTTCATTTGGAATCGTCTTCTGCCAACACAACCCGATTTCTTCCCCCTTCTTTTGCCGT
>PEAM01000064.1 GCA_002753565.1 Magnetococcales bacterium
TGATATCAGATTGATGTCATTGTGTTTTTATGTATTTCAAGTAAAGGAACTTCAGTCTAAAAAGGCCAGTGATATTGATCTGCTTGTAGAGATGGGAGAGGGGAAAAGCCTGTTGGATCGAATCGCTTTGAAACAGGATTTGGAAGATCTACTGGGTTCCTCAGTTGATTTGGTAACGGACAAAGGTCTACATAGTCTTATTCGAGATAGAGTATTGGCAGAGGCCATTCCTCTATGAAGGAACCCTACCTCTATCTTGCTCATATGCTCGAATGTCTGGAAAAGGTTCAACAGTACACTTCTGACGGGAAGGGCGCTTTTTTATCAGACCCCAAGACTCAGGATGCAGTCTATAGAAATCTGGAAATTCTTGGGGAGGCTGCCAAGCGTGTTCCAGAAGAGGTGAGAGAGATGGAACCACTTGTTCCATGGCGTCGTATTGGTGGATTGCAGGATGTGTTGATTCATCAATATGACGGGGTTGATCCTCTGGAGGTGTGGCGGGTTGTTGAGGATGATCTGCCAAAGTTGACAATCCAACTCCTGGAGTTGATAGAAAAGCTGAATATTGGATCATAATTGTTGGGAGCCTGCGTGACCAGATTGTGACCGACTGCTGTCTTTTTGTGTCCTATCCTGTCACTTCTGGTCACATTTGCAACGGGGCCAGTGGTGTTAAGTAATTGATAGTTAAAGATACGAACGATACCGCATCGCCCTCCGGAGCCAAAGGTCACAGGTTAGAATCCTGTATCGCGCGCCAGAGGAGACGAGACAGAGGGCACTTAGACTCTTGTCTAAAGTCTATTCTAAACATAAGGTTAATGTTCCGATTGTAACGGAACCAGCCGAACCCGGATGGTATCGAAACGGCCGTTCTCATCCAGGGCAGTGAGGGTGTGCCAGCCCGGTTTTATGGGCTGCCATGTAAAGGGGGCGTTGGCTTCGGTACGCTCTTTTACCTGGCCGTCAATCATCCAGTAGGTGATGCCCTGCTGGCCAACTCTTGAGAGTTGGATGGGGGGAGCGGTCTGTTGGTTGGTGGTTGGGCGGATCTGTGCGCCATTTTCAAGGCCGGCAATTTTAAAGGGTCCTCTATCAAGCTGAATCTGCCGGGGACAGAGGGGATCGAATGGAGGTGGAGTGGATTGTCGTTGGGCCTCTTGGGATAGCCAGGGGGTGAGGGCCAGGGGCCAGACGGCACGGCTCTGGGATTGTCGAGTTTCCGTGGGGCAGCGGTCATCAATACGCATGCCGGACCGGGGGTTGATCCAGTAGTGGATCAGACCGGCATGAATCTGCTGGTCGGGCTCTGCATAGTGGGTTGGCGGTGTGGTTCTGTTCAGGGTCCAGGCGGTGCGTTCAATCTGACAGTGAACCGCTTTTTCGCTGCTGGCTCCTCTACCCCGAGGCCAACAGATACTCTCCTTCTGAACCGAATCAGGCTGAGGTGGTGGGCTTTGCCACCAGAACCGGTCCGGCCAACTGTTGATGATATCAAATAGAATCGGTGCCGCAGTAACAGCACCATAATGACCGGGAGAGGGAGTGCCGTCTGGTCGACCAACCCAAACCCCTACCGTATACCGATCGGTTACACCGATGGACCAGGCATCTCGATAGCCGTAGCTGGTGCCGGTCTTCCAGGCCAGCGCCCGTTTTGTCCCTCGAACCGTAGCGTTGGCAGGCAGGTCGGGCCGTTTTGTCGAGGCCAAAATCCGGCGAATAATCCAGGCAGCTCCCGGAGAGAGAATCCGTCTGGCGACCAAAGGGGCCTCCGGGGTCAGGCGTGGTCTGGCGGCCAGCCCATCCATGGCCAGAGCCGAGTAGGCTCCCACCAACTGCTCCAGGTTGGTGCCAGCCCCTCCAAGTATCACCGCCAGATTGGGTCGCCCGGAGCCGGGGATGATCAGCGACAGGCCGCCGTGGCGCAACTTGGCAACAAACCGTTCCGGCCCTAGCCGTTTTAGTACTGCTACAGCGGGAATATTCAAAGATTTCTCCAGGGCCTGTTTAACCGAAACCGGGCCGTGAAAACCCATGCTGAAATTCTCCGGACGATAGCCGTCAAAAGATTGGGGGGCATCCACCAGGAGACTCTCTGAGTGAATCAGCCCCTCATCCAGGGCCATGCCGTATAAAAAGGGTTTCAGGGTGGAGCCGGGAGAACGGATTGCCTGGACCATATCCACCTGACCAAATCGACTGTCGTCTTGGAAATTGGCCGACCCCACATAGGCCCGAACCGCCCGGGTCCGGTTTTCCATTAATAGAATGGCCAGGGAGCTGCTTGCAGGCAGTCGCTGACCCATCTGCTCGGCAAAAAATTCCAAAGATTGCTGGAGTCTGCCATGGATGGTTGAGACAACCCGACCGGAAGGGTCAGCCCGGTTCGTAGCTTTTAAGCGTCGAGCCAGAATGGGGGCGCTAAACGGGTGAGGATGGTAATAGCGGGCCACCCGTTCCCGTTTGGCCTCGTTAACCGCCTCTTTTGACCAGACCTGAAACCTAACCAGTCGGTCAAGCACCTTGTCTCGGGCCAGTTGAGCCCGTTGGGGGTGGCGGTCCGGCCGCAGGCGGCTGGGTGCCTGGGGTAGTACGGCCAGCAGGGCCGCCTCACCAAGGCTCAGCTCTTTGGCTGCCCTGCCCAGATAGGCATAGGCGGCAGCCTGAATGCCCAGCAACGGGCCGCCAAACGGGGCCCGATTGATATAGAGGGTGAGAATCTCCTCCTTGTTGAAATACCACTCCAACTGGAAGGCTCGAAATATCTGTCGCAACTTGCCGGCTATGGTGCGGGGGTGGGGGTCGAGAAGTCGGGCGACCTGCATGGTCAGGGTGGAGCCCCCGG
>PEAM01000065.1 GCA_002753565.1 Magnetococcales bacterium
CCTTAGACCAGCCTGGCAGGAGATTTTTGGTCACTTGGAGAAGATGGGAGTATCTCATCTGAAAAATCGCCGGGGGGAGTGCCAACGTTTACTTCGTGAATCGGGCGTAACCCACAACCTCTATGCCAGCACAAAAAGCATCAATCGAATTTGGGAGTTGGACCCACTCCCCTACCTGATAAACGACCAAGAGTGGTCGGTGTTGGAACGGGGAATCAAGCAACGAACTCGGCTACTGGGCCTCATACTGCAGGATTTAACCGGGCCGGAGAGACTGATCCACGAAGGCCATTTGCCAGCTGATCTCTTTTTTGATCACCCCGCCTGGCACCCGGCCTGGCACAATCTCCAGCCTCTAGAAGAGGCTCCGCTAACCTTTTGTGCCATTGATCTAGCTCGCCAGTCCGATGGTCGCTTTATTGTGTTAACCGACTACCTCGACACGCCATCCGGGGCAGGTTATGCCCTGGAAAACCGCATGATTCTCACGCGAGCGGTCCCTGATCTGTTCAAAAAACTCAATATTCGTCGTCTTCTACCCTTTTTCAGATCCCTTCGCAACAATCTGGAAGCTCTGGCAGTGAGTAACCAGGATGACCCTCATATTGTTCTGATGGCTGACGGCGTCGCCAAAGAGACCCGCTTTGAGCAGGTCTTTCTTGCCAACTATCTGGGTCTGACCCTCGCTCAGGGTGATGACATGACGGTACGCAATGGTCGTTTGACTCTCAAGACCCTGGATGGCCTGAGACCTGTTGATGTTCTTTTACGCAGAGTGGCCGATGGAGAGTGTGATCCCTTGGAGCTATTTGGAGAGTGTCGTCAGGGGGTGGCAGGCTTGATTCACGCTGTTCGCCGAAAATCTCTCGCCATTGCCAACCCACTAGGGACCGGCATGTTGGAAAACCTAGGGCTGATCCCCTACCTGCCCAACCTCTGTCAAACACTCCTGGGAGAGGAACTTCTGCTCCCGTCCATCGCTACCTGGTGGTGTGGAGATTCCAATCACCGCTCCCACGTTCTAAACAATCTTGACAACCTCGTTATTCGACCCCTTCGCCCTACGACCGGAGAACCGGAACTTTCTGGGTCTGATCTGGATCAAACTGGTCGCCAGCAGTTGGTGGACCGCATTAATCGTCACCCGAGCCGATATGTTGGTCAACAAAAATTTCAATCGGCCACCGCTCCAATTTTTGGAACAGATCGTATTGAAGCCAAGGCTATGGTGATACGAACCTTTATTACCGCCAACAGTGAAGAGATGTCTGTACTTCCGGGTGGATTGGCCCGTTTTTCCTGCCAGGAAAGCAAGGATCAACAGGCTTACAATATATCCAAAGGGGTCTGGATTCTTTCTGATGAACCGGCCCCGACCAAACCCCGAGTTCGGTCGCTACACCCCATAGAGGAGGCTCCTCTGGTGGGTGAACTGCCCAGTCGGGTGGCTGAAAATCTGTTTTGGATTGGTCGCTATGCCGAGCGGGCCGAATATTCCATCCGCATCTTCCGGGTCATTCTTTTGCTTTGGCATGAGGAGAGCGGTCTGCCGGATGATCAACGACTACACTGTTTAAAAACCCTTCTTATCACTTTTGCCCATATTTCCGGTGCGGCACCTGGATTCTTAAATGAGAACAGTGAAAAAAATTTGGCAGCACCTGAGAAAGAACTTTTGGCAGCCATTTTGGAGAGTACTCGCCCTAACTCAGTCCGGGCCACACTGGAAGCTCTGGTCTGTTCGGCCCAGATGGTCCGGGAACGGTTCAGCATCGACACCTGGCAGGTTATCCAGGAGGTCATCAAGGGTCTGGAAGGGTTGTCTAGGTCAGAAAATCTCACTCTGGCCGATGTCCGACGCAAGCTTGACTCCTTTGTCACCCTACTCATGGTTTTTTCAGGACAGACCATGGAGAGCATGACTCAAGGTCAAGGGTGGCGTTTTCTCAACTCGGGACGACGGCTGGAACGGGCTATATTTACCGTCGGCTTGGTAGAGGGAACCTTGGTCAAAGACATTCACCCCCAACATGAAAGTGCTATTTTTGAATGTCTCTTGACCATCACTGAAAGCCTGATCACCTTCCGTCGTCGCTATCGGTCTCGACTGGAGATACGCCCTCTTTTGGATCTGATTTTACTCGACGAGACCAACCCCCGATCACTGGCCTTTCAGATTCAAGCACTAGATGAGCATGCGGCCCATCTGCCCCGCTCCCGACAGCTACCACCCTACCGATCTGCAGAAGGCAGAATAACCCTGGAGGCCCTTTCAGCCCTGCGACTGGCCCAACCGGATCAACTTTCCACCGTGGTACGGGAGGCATCAACCAGATCCAACCTAAGCAACCTGATAAGTCATGTGACAACCCTATTGCCACTCTATTCGGTGACCCTCTCCGATAGTTTCTTTCAACATACCCAACCCCGAAAGCGGTTGGCGGCTATTTTATAGGGCATCCAACATGGACTATCGAATTACCCACCGTACAAGATACCGTTATGATGAACCGGTCTCCCTCTCCTACAACCTGTTGTTACTGACCCCTTTAAACAGCCCGCAGCAGAGCTGTAATCGATTTCAAGTCCGAATCAGCCCCCAATCCAACCTGATTGAGGAGAGGTGTGACCGTTTTGGCAATCAGGGCCACTATTTTGAAATCCGAAAACCCCACAAAGTTTTGACCATCACTGCCGTTTCTGAAATAACTACAAAGTCACTCCCACCCTTGGAGCCAGAAAATACTCTACCCTGGGAAAAGGTGGCAGAGCGGTTTAACAACCCCTACAATCCCGGCTCTGGACTAGACCGCCTGTTTCTTCTTG
>PEAM01000066.1 GCA_002753565.1 Magnetococcales bacterium
AGAGGTCCTGGTGGACAATGGCTACATGTGGGTCGATGGAAAGGGCTTTGACCGGGAGCGTGCGTTATTTCCGGAAACGGTATTGATCTTCATCCAGGAAACCCAGCCCAAGGCCTGGGCGGCGCTGGAGGCGTTGCACGGTGATAAGACGGGGGAACAAATCCTCATTGATCTGGCCAAATGGATGAACACCAATGGCTCTTTGGCCACCCTGCGCCACGGTTTCAAATGCTATGGGCGCACATTACGGGTGGCCTATTTCAAGGCGGCCCACGGGCTCAACCCGGAACTGGAGGTTCAATACGCCGCCAACCGGGTTGGCATCACCCGTCAACTTCATTTTTCCACTCGCTCGGAACAGTCCCTGGATGTCGTTCTCAGCATCAACGGCATCCCCCTGGTCACCATCGAACTGAAAAACCCTCTCACCGGTCAGACGGTCGAAAATGCCATCCGCCAGTACCGCAAGGACCGGGATCCCCGAGAATCCATCTTTGAGTTCAGGCGGCGAACGCTGGTCCATTTCGCAGTGGATACGGAATCGGTCTTCATGACCACCCGGCTGGCAGGACCATCCACATACTTCCTGCCATTCAACAAGGGCTGCGATGGTGGGTCGGGAAACCCTCCCGACCCGACTGGAAAAAGCTATCGGACCGCCTACTTGTGGGAAGAGGTACTCCAAAAAGACAGCCTGCTCGACATTCTAGCCCGTTTCATCCATCTGCAACAGGACGAAAAGCGCGACGACAAGGGGAGGAAGGTCAAGAAGGAAACCATGATCTTCCCACGCTATCACCAGCTCGATGCTGTGCGGATACTGGAGAACGCAGCGCGGAACGATGGTGTGGGACACAATTACCTTGTCGAGCATTCGGCAGGAAGTGGCAAAAGCAATACTATTGGCTGGTTAACTCATCGGCTAGCCTCTCTGCATGACGATTCAGACCAGCGCGTTTTCGATACGGTGATCGTTGTCACGGACCGGATTGTCCTGGATCAGCAGCTCCAGGACACCATCTATCAGTTTGAACACCGGCATGGGGTTGTCCAGAAGATCGATGAAAGTTCTCGGCAGCTTGCTGAGGCCTTGAAGAATGCTGTTCCCATCGTCATCACCACCTTGCAAAAATTCCCTTTCGTCACCCGGCAGTTGATTAAAATGGCCGAGGAACGGGGAGAGAGCAGTTATGGCGCGCTGCCAGTCCGCCGCTGTGCGGTCATCATCGACGAGGCGCACAGCTCTCAGGGTGGAGAAACGGCCACCGACCTGAAGGAGGTTCTTGGCGGGGAACGATTACGTCAGGAAGCCAAAGAACGCGCAGTAGAAGAAGGGAGGGAGGATTACGAGGAACTGTACCGCAGTATGGCCAAACGCGGGCGGCAGACCAACATCAGCTTCTTCGCTTTCACCGCCACCCCAAAGCACAAAACTCTGGCAGTCTTCGGCAGCGATGGCAAGCATCGGTACACCATGCGACAGGCAATTGAAGAGGGGTTTATCCTAGATGTCCTGAGACACTACACTACCTATGCCACTTACTTCCGCCTGCTCAAGGCTACAGAAGATGACCCCAATGTAGAGCGAAAGAAGGCAGCTCGTGCCCTAGCCCGATTCCTAAAGCTTCACCCTCACAACATCGCACAAAAGACCGAGGTGATTGTGGAACATTTCCATGCGGCCTCCCAACACAAGATAGGTGGCCGCGCCAAAGCCATGGTGGTAACCGGGTCACGACTGGAGGCGGTCCGGTATAAGCAGAGCTTTGACCGCTACATCCATGAGAAGGGCTATCCGATCAAATCGTTGGTCGCTTTTTCGGGAACAGTAGTCGATGAAAAAGTGCGGGATGTAACTTACACAGAAGAGGGTATGAACCTCGGAGTAAGGGAAAAAGAGCTGCCTGACGTCTTTGCCTCCCAAGAGTATCAAGTCCTTCTAGTGGCCGAAAAGTATCAAACAGGATTTGATCAACCGCTGCTCCACACCATGTACGTTGACAAACGGTTGGCTGGTATTCAGGCTGTTCAGACCCTCTCACGCCTCAATCGCACCCATCCACTCAAGGAAGATACATTTGTCCTAGACTTTGTCAATGATCGGGACGAGATCCAAGAAGCCTTCAAAACTTATTACGAAGGCGCAGAAATTGGTGAGGAAGTGGATCCAGCCAGAATGTATGAAATCAAAGGTGAGTTGGATGCGTCTGGCGTCTACTTGCCTGAGGAGGTTGAACGCTTTTGTGTTGTCTACTTCAAGCCAAAACAACGCCAGAGCATGGCTGACCATAAGGCTATGAATTCCGCTTTGGATCCAGCCGTTTCCCGTTTTTCCGTTCTTCAAAATGAAGATGATAACGAGACGGAACTTCTTAGAGGTAAGATCCAAGCCTTCCGCAATCTTTATGTTTTTCTCAGCCAGATCATACCCTACCAGGACTCCGATTTGGAGCAACTCTACGTATATCTACGTCATCTAGCTGCAAAGTTGCCAAAAAGACGGAGTGGACCATCATACCTCTTTGACGATGAAGTCAGGCTTGAATACTACCGGCTCCAAAAGATCAGCGAAGGATCAATCAGTCTTGGGGAAGGAGAATTGCGCCGACTGGATGGACCAACCGAAGTGGGATCTGGAGCTGTTCGGGTGGAACCTGTCCCCCTTTCTCGCTTGATTGATGTAGTCAATGAGCGTTTTGGGACCGATTTCAACCAGGCCGACCAACTTTTCTTCGATCAGATTATCGAAGCTGCAATCACAGATGATGAACTGAGACAAGCAGCAGTGGTAAACCCTGAAGATAAGTTCGAATTGGTT
>PEAM01000067.1 GCA_002753565.1 Magnetococcales bacterium
CGACCTGCCTTCGACTGTTGGGGAGGAGAAAAACCAGCAGCATCACCCCAAGTATGGAAAAGGAGAAATGGGACAACCCTCGCTCGATGGGTCCACCGGCTGAGGTTGGTGCCATGCCGACATAGTGGTTGATGGTATCCATCTCCTCTACACAGTCGATCCCCTCCCCGATCTCTATTTCAGCACTCTCCTGTTCCGTACATCCGTTATGGACACCGGTAAAGTGAAAATGGATGCGAATGCCATCGGGAAAGGTGGCTTTGGGGTATTGAGGAGCCTCCAGAGAGACCCACCAGATTGGGCTGAAATAGGCAGCCAGAAGCAGCAACCCACCGGCTACGGTAAACAGCCGGTATAGGGTAGCCAGGGTACGAATTTGAGGGGTGTTGCTCATTGAGGATAAAACTCCAAAGGATACAACCAGAGGTCAAACCCGGTAGTCAGATCGAAAGATCCTTGAAAATCGCAATAAAAATTCATTGAAGTGAGGACAACCGGGCCAAAATATGGCCCGGTTGTTTTCAACTTAAAAGCCGATTACTGCTTGGCTTTCTCTTCCAGAATCATCTTGATACGGAGACCAATATCGGCTGTTTTAACCTGATACTGCCAGATCATTTCCGCCCAATCTGCGGCATTTTTCCAATCCCCGTTAGCGACGGCATCCTTCATCTTTTTCTCAACCTCTGGAATCTGGTTGAGCTGATCAACAGCGTCATCCATCAGGGCCTTGGTCCGAGGATCCTTGGCGTAGCCCATATCTGTAATAGCTTTCACCACACTGTTAATAACATCGTTGGTACCAGCGATGGTCTTCAACTTGGCCTCATAGGACTCCTTGAATTTGGCCTGCTCCTCGGCACTTAACGCCTTGGCCGTGGTCATGGCCTTAGCACCACCTTTGGGTTTTACCAGCAGATACCCCTCCATCTCCAGATGGAGAGCCGAACAGAACTCGGTACAGTAATAGGGGAAGACGCCCTCCCGATCCGCTGTAAAGGTAACTGAGGCGGTTTTACCCGGCTCGACACTGGCATGGACGTTCATGAGATCAACGGTAAAGCCGTGGGTCTCATCCTGGGCCCGCTCCAGGTTGGTCAGATGAATTTTAACAATGTCACCCACTTCCGCTTCAATTCGTTCCGGGTTGATATGGGAGCGAAGCAGAGTTCCACGTACATCCACGGTACACTGACCGGAAGCGTCACAGGTACGGGTAGTCTTTTCACGACCGGGACGGGTCCGGAATGGGGATTTCTTGCCGGTCCGGCTGTCGGTTCCCAAGCGATAGCGCACGTGGGGTTTCAACAGCGTTGCATCGATGGCGACTGCCAAGTGGGGCTCGCCCAGGGGCAGTGGCATATCGTAGATAACCGACATTTTACTGTTGTTGATATCGATGAGTTGGTGGTTCTGGGGATGGAGTGGCCCGACCGGATTAAAGCGGTCAATGGCCAGCTTGTTCAAGGCCACCAGATATTTACCACGGGGGTTGACGGTATCGCCATGCATGGTCATCAGGTGACCAATGTTATAGGAGACCGGAACCTTATCCAGCACCTTGAGGGTTTTATAGTTCCATTTGGCAACCATGGAGTCCACATAGAGGGAGGTATAGACCACCCCATCTTCGGATCCCATCTGGGTGTGTAGCGGCCCCAAGCCGATGGAGAGTTGGCCGTGCAGGGCGGTTTTCAGGTCGATGATGGGAATGCCGTAGCTATCTTTACCGGTAAAACTCTTTGATTTGATCGCATTTTGGATCTTCTCGAAGGAGTAGACCGAAACGTGGGTATCCAGTTTACCGGAGACGATGATGTTTTTACCGTCCGGGGTCACATCCACTCCGTGGGGACTTTTTGGCTCGGGAATCAGGAACAGGGCCTCATTATCCACCATGGTCTTCATGCTGAGAACTGACATGCCGTTGACCATGGTCCCTTTACCAGCGGCAAACAGCTCAGCGGCCTTTTTCCAGTTCACCACGTGGAGCATGTCGGTGTCGTTGGCAGAACAGCCCGCCTCAAAGGGGGGGCGTCCCTCTTCAAAACCGCCTGTATACCGCTCGGCACAGAAAGAGTTGGTGAAAGACCAGCCGTCCGAGGCCAGCTTACCAAAATCGCTGATGTCCTGAGTGTAGGGGGGCAGCTCGACGGTAAAGGACTGAGTGGGATCGATACGCCCTTGTTTCTTGTCGAACTTCCAGTAGGTTACGCCACCCCGATAGTGCTCATTAAACCCCTCCAAGGGTACATATTTGTTCTCGAAGGGGGCCGGGTATTGGGCTGTTTCGAGCACATAGTCGGTATTGGGACTGACAAAGGAGCCACCATGCTCGGATTTAAAGTGGGGGTTGACGACAATCTGCTTGGTCTCAAAATCGTGAAGATCGATGACGGCAATCCGCGGGTTGGCTTTGTCGTTGATAAACAACCACCGTCCGTCATAGTCACCATTGGTTTCGGAAATGGCCGGATGATGGGTATCGCCCCAGGTTATCTGTGGACCATCCTTGCGTTGCCCCTCACCGAATAAAATCCGTTTTGACTCATCGTCGTAGCCATACCCCTGCCAGGATTCCGGCTGAAAGACCGAAATATATTTGAGAATCCGCATGGAAGGGATGCCGTAGACAATCACGCCACCCCACTGTCCGGCCGAACTGAAGACGATAAACTCATCCCGCTTGCCCGTCGGCACATAGGTTTTGGCGGCAGCCAGAAGATCCTGTTGGTTTAAACCCCGCCGTTTCATTACATCCTTGAGGTTCTCTCCAGCCGTCGCCGAGAAAGCCAACCCCATACCCGTCAGAAGC
>PEAM01000068.1 GCA_002753565.1 Magnetococcales bacterium
GCATTTTATGCTGATTGTAAGCATGAGGTGAGTCCTGTTACTTCTGGCTTTCGTTTAGCTCTCGTCTACAACTTGTTGTTCCGCAATGAAGGGCATTTACCAAAACCACCCGAATATCCAGAAGAAGTTGAAATAATTGCTGACTTGCTCCGCGAGTGGTCAGATAAAATATCCGAGGACCAGGGTACTCTACCAAAAAAACTCGTCTATCCTCTGGAACATGCCTACACGGAAGCTGGTATTTCTTTTTCAGCACTCAAAGGGGAGGATGCCGCTCGAGCTTCAGTGCTGATCTCTGCGTCTCAGAGGGTCGAATGTGAAATTTACCTAGCTCTACTTTCCATCGAAGAGAGTGGCACTGCAGAATATTCTCAAAATGATCATCCCCGCCGCCGATACTGGAACGAAGAACCGGATCTGGAAGTGGGTGAGGTCTATGACCGCCGTGTTGCGCTGACTGATTGGCGGCACCCGGAGGAAGAACAAGTTGTTGACTTTGGAGAACTTCCCTTTCTTGATGAGGAACTTGCTCCAGAATACGCCTTCGCTGAAACAGATCCTGACGAGTTGGATTTTGAGGAGGCCAGTGGCAACGAAGGTCCAACCTTTGAGCGACTCTACCAACGAGCTGCACTGGTCCTATGGTGTTACGTCCCAGCCAATTTTCGTCTGAACCCGCCTGAACGTCCCACGGACATCCGTGATCAATTCCGGAACGATCCCCTGATTTAAGAGGGACGATTCGGCCCCTCCGCCGATCAGAAATTCATAAATATTGCCGATCATCCTTGTACGTGTAACGCACGACCGTCATCACAAACAAGGAGATCAGCAATGCCCAATATCCTCGCACAAATCACTTCCATAGTGAAACATATTCAACATCTTAACGACAGCCCCCAGGATTATCGCCCGTCCCAATGCCCGCATTGCCACAAAGCGGGGGTGTGGGGGCATGGCTGTTATGGCCGCACAGCAGATCGTGATGAAAAATCAGGGAGACGATTGAATCCTGTCCCTATCCCCCGGTTTTTTTGCCCCCGTTGCCAGAAAACCTGCTCAACCTTGCCAGAATGCCTCCCGCCCCGGCGATGGTATCTATGGTCCGTTCAGCAGGCTGCCTTGGCTCTTTTGCTGGCGGGGCGGCATACTCCGCCATGGACAAGACATTTCCAATATCCGGCAAGAGCTACAATCCGGCGTTGGATTGATTGGTTCCTGGATATGTTTCTCCTCCACGCCGGCACTCTGCGTTCCATCTTCCCAGAGCTTGGCCGTACTGACGGGTTTCATGAGTTCTGGATGGCATGTCAGGACAAAATGCCACTTTCCGAAGCGATGTACTGGCTGCACAAATCCGGCGTCCCCATCCCATAATCTCTTCAACCGGAAAGGAGGTGAAACACGATTATTTAACACTTTTTTCCACCCCACACAGTTTGCCAGGTCGACTGATGAAATAGCCGTTTCCTATCCTGGAGCCACCATCAATCCACCTGAAAAGGAGCTCCGATATGGCAGGAAACATTCACCCTGTCGCCCTGTTCCGCCTCTCTGTCCTGGGCCCCCTGGCCAGCCGGGAAGAGTTGGAACGGGGTGAAATCAAACAGCAAATCCGGGAACTGGCCTCCCACACCTACCAGATTCCAAGATCCAGGCGAATCCGTATCGCCGAAGGCACCATCGAGTCCTGGTACTATGCCTGGAAGCGCGGAGGCATCGAAGCATTGTCTCCAAAATCCCGTTCCGATCAGGGAGAGTCCAAGCTTGATCCTGCAGTCCAGCAGGCCATATTGGACGCCAAACGGCAGCAACCGAAACGGTCCATCAACACCATCTGCTCTCTACTGGAAAGCACAGGACTGGTCGCCAAAAATGAGATGTCCCGGTCAGCCGTACACCGCCTATTGCAGAAACATGGCCTATCCAACTTCCACGGCGAACAGGAACCCCTCGAAGAGCGCCGCTCTTTCGTCGCCAAACACGCTGGCGATATCTGGTATGGCGATGTCATGCACGGCCCCCGTTTCCCGGTAGCCGGTCGAAACCGCAAGGTCTATCTGGTCTCCCTCATGGACGATGCCTCCCGACTGTTGACCCATAGTGCTTTCTGTCTGGGCGAAACCGCCCTCGATATTGAAGGCGTGCTCAAACAGGCCGTGCTCAAACGAGGGTTGCCAAAAAAGCTGGTCATCGACAACGGGGCCGCCTACCGGGCCAATACCCTGCAGGAAATCTGCGCCCGGCTGGAAATTCGCCTCATCTACTGTCGGCCCTATCAACCGACCAGCAAGGGCAAGCTGGAAAAATGGCACTCGTTCGTCCGAACCGCTTTTCTCTGCGAATTGGATTCACGCTCCATCAGCGGTCTGGACGACATCAACGCCCGCCTGTGGGCCTGGGTGGATCAATTCTACCACCGGCGTAACCACGCTGGCCTGGAAAATGGCCTCTCTCCCATCCAGCGGTGGCAGCAGGATCTGCCTCATATCCGTACTCTGGGTCCGTTCGCGTACAAGCTGGATGAAATCTTCTTCCACCGGCATACCCGAAAAGTGCGCAAAGATGGCACCGTCTCCTTCCAAGGCCGATTTCTGGAGGTCCCTTTCGAGTTGGTCGGCAACAAAGTGGTTTTGGTCGTGGATCCGCACGCTGATTCCGTTGTCTCCGTAGAGTCAACCAACGGCCAGCACCTCGGAAAAGTGTCCCCTCTGGATCTCGATGCCAACCTGCACCGGAAAAGAGTGCGTCCAGATCCCCTCCGGGGAAAGGTACCGGTGGCAGCACGCCACCCGGATCTGAGCCTGGTGGA
>PEAM01000069.1 GCA_002753565.1 Magnetococcales bacterium
TTCCGTGACCCCCTTTTTTCCTCCGGCAACGACCCTGACGGTTTATCGGTCTGCGCTACCGGGCAGGTGCTTCCCATGGACGATTTCTCAAGATCCATCGCCAGGGGTTTTGGCGATATATCGCTTGTGCCAACCATCGACCCACCCAGACCTCAAACAGGGCCGGCCTCTGGTGTACCGACTCGACCTCTTGATCTGATATCGCTCCTGTCGGGAGATGTTCCATATGGGCGTGAAACGGAACAAAACCAAAACGTATGAGAGGAGGAAGATGTGACGCACTATTTCCTGGAAAAAAAGTGGTTCTATCTCGCCATGGCGTTAGGGGCGTTTCTGCTTTTTCTGCCGCCCCCGGAAGGGTTGTCTGAAAAAGGGATGATGGTTCTCATCACCACCATCGTCGCCACCATACTGTTCATCACCGAACCGGTTCCCCTGCCCACGGTCGCTCTGCTGATCATTGCCAGCCAGATACTCCTTCTGGGCATCCCCTCCTCCCAGGTCGCTCGAAGCCTGATGAACGATTCGGTTTTGTTTATCATGGGCTCCCTGATGCTGGCGGTGGCGGTGGTCAAACAGAAGCTGGATAAACGGATCGCCCTGCTCATCATCTCGGTGACCGGCACCAAGACCATCCGAATATCCTTTGGCATCACCGTCGTCTCTGGGCTTCTCGCCTCATTCATCGGCGAGCATACGGTGGCGGCCATGATGCTGCCGGTTGGCATCACCCTGATTACCCTGGCCTCTGAGGACCCGACCAAGGTACGCAACCTGGCTGCGATACTGCTTTTTTCCATTGCCTACGGCTGTTCGGTCGCCGGTATCGGCACCCCTTCGGGTGGAGCCCGGAACGCCATCATGATCGGCTACTGGAGTGAGTTTTCCGGGGTCAGCATGGATTATATCAAATGGATGGCCTTCGCCTACCCGCTCTTTTTGATTCAACTTCCCTTTGTCACCCTGATACTCTTCTTCTCCTTCAAGCCTGAAATGTCGGATCTATCCGAGGCGGTGGAGAAGCTGAAGGAACAAGTAGCCAGCCAGGGCGGTCTAAAGGGAAAGGATTTTGTCGCCATTCTCTTTTTCTTCCTGATTCTGCTGGCCTGGGTCTTTCTCTCCAGCGGGCTTGGCATGGGAACCATCGCTATTTTGGGTGCAGCCGCCTTTCTGGTGGCGGGCCTGGTGAACTGGGAAGATCTGAACAGTGGCGTCAACTGGGGGGTGGTTCTGCTCTATGCAGCCGCCATCTCCTTGGGCGTCCAGATGAAGGATACGGGCGCCGCCCAATGGGTTGCAGAGAGTTTTCTGACCCTGTTGAAACCACTGGGGGCGGATCAGGGCATGGGCTTGATGCTCTCCATCTCCGCCTTGACCACAGGGGTCACCAACACCATGTCCAACGGGGCGGCGGTGGCGGTCTTGGGGCCGATCATCCTGCCCATGGCGGAGATGGCTGGTGAAAGCCAGATTATTGTTGGATTCATCAGCGCCGTCTCATCGGCCTTTGCCTATCTGACCGTAGTGGGAACACCGGCCTGTACCATTGTATATGCTTCAGGCTATTTAAAAACCACCGATTTTCTTCGGGTTGGCTGGAAAATGGTGTTAATATCCACGACCCTGTTGATGGGGTTTTCCACCTTAGTCTGGCCAATGATGGTTCAGTAGGAAGGAGCAGGTCATGAATAATTCTGTTGAAGAGCCGCAAAAAAGGTTTGGCATTCTGATCTGTGTAGATGGTTCCGAGGAGTCGTACCGAGGGATACGCTATGCGGTCAAGATGAGTCAGGGGATGAATACTGACATCACCCTGCTGTATGTCCGTGTTTTCGACCAGGGCAAGAGCAGCGAAGGGTTCCAGGTGGACGTCGCCCGAGAGAACATGCTGGCCTGGGGGCTGGACCTGCCCGGCGTTCGCTACCTTAAAAAAGGTCGGGATCTGCTGGTAGAGCAGGGACATATGACCATGGATGAGGAGAAACAGAACGCCCAACAGACCGGGACGGGAGACCAGGTTGGCAACCAGGCTCTGGAGTATTTCAACGAAAAAGGCGGGCGCATCCGTCTTCGCCTGAAGGTCGCCAAATCCATTGAGTCGGGGGTTTTGGATGTTCAGGAGGAGGAGAAACAGGAGGTCATCATCGTCGGGGCCTCTGGAGAAAAAAGCACCATGGAGAAGATTCTGGGGATGAATCCCGTTGCCCTTCGAATTGCCATCTCCGCCCCCTGCTCGGTGATTGTCGCTCGCCAACTGGAGATGGGCAACGGGCATCTTCTCTGTACGGTGGGCTCGGAGCGCTCTCTGGAAACGGTTCGCAAGGATGCGGTTCTCGCCGACAGTTGCAGTTGCCCCATCACCCTCTTCTCGGTCGCCTTGGACGAAGAGAAACTACCTGCCGCCCAGAAGGCCATTGATGAGGCTGAGGCCGCACTAAAGGAGATGGGAATAGGGATTCACGGCAGCAAGGCCGTGGTAGGCAACCCTATCGAGGAGATTATTGAAGCGGGGAAAAGCCACTCCCTGATTGTGATGTCCGCCACCAGCCGCTCCACGGCGTCCCGTCTGTTTATTGGCGTCACCTCCTTGAAGGTGTTGGAAAATGCTGAATCGTCGGTAATGCTGGTCCGCTGACTGGGGGTTATGGGGGATGATCCCTCCGATGAAATCAAGGAGTGGGCCGCCCCTTGGCCCCAATTGTTTGCGATTGTTGACGGAGTCCTCGTATATCCACATCTCACAATGGGCCGTGGTTTAAAACCGGTCAGGAGGCCGGTTCGCTGGACTGG
>PEAM01000013.1 GCA_002753565.1 Magnetococcales bacterium
GTTTAGGGGGAGGGATTGGCCGGGGTGTGGGGGCGGGCAGGGATTTGGGGGAACGTTTGATCCCCTTAAAACCTTTGACGGTGATCTTCTTTTTTTGTCTCCCGGTGGTTGAGCCTGTGACTTTATCATCTTGTTCCAAACCATGGCTATTCTTGGCCAGAGACAGGCAAAGCAAGAACAAGAGACAGAGGAGAGCTTCCCGCAGAGGGAAGGTTTTATTTACTATCGTCACTTTCTGAAATCCATCAATGAAAGGATACTGACTCTTAACCGGGAATAAGCCGATGGACTAGCTGTACCTCACAGTAACTGCTATTTCCAGGTTAAAAGCTCCTGTTGTTCTGTTATGCTCTTATTCTACGCTTCCCCAAAGGTTTGCAACATGATTATGAGGGTGGGAGGAAAAGAGTTTCAGATAGAAGTATGACCTCTAATGGTGTGGAACGGAATCTTAAATCTATGTTGGTAGAAAGTTTGTTAAAGAAATGATGTCTGGAAATCCAGAAAAAAAGCCCTATGATGCGTTGGGACCTGAGACCATTCTTGATGCTGTTGAGAGTGTAGGCTATCAATGTGATGGTGGCCAGCTAGCTTTAAACAGCTACGAAAATAGGGTCTATCAGATAGGAATTGAGGAAGATTCTTCTTTGGTGGTTAAGTTTTATCGGCCACAACGGTGGACGGATGTTGCCATTTTGGAGGAGCATCTTTTTAGTCAGGAGTTGGCCGATTTAGAGATTACAGCGGTTCCTCCTATTGCTGATCATGAGGGGCGGACGTTGCACCAGTTCAAGGCGTTCCGGTTTGCTCTTTATCCTAAGCGGGGAGGGCGGGCCCCGGAGTTGGAAGACCCAGAAACCTTGGCTCAATTAGGCCGGTTTATGGGAAGGATTCATCAGGTTGGCCAGAGTAAGAGATTCGAGCATCGGCCTACTTTGGATATTGAAAGTTTTGGGGTATCTTCTCGGCAGTTTCTACTGGAGAGCGGATTTATTCCCCTGGAGATGGTCTCTCCTTATCGTTCTTTGACAGAGGATCTGTTGGATCGTATCCGGGCTGGTTTTGAGCGGGCTGGGAAGGTGGCTTCTATTCGGCTTCATGGAGATTGCCATGGGGGCAATATTCTTTGGACAGATTCAGGACCACATTTTGTCGATTTTGATGATGCCCGAATGGGGCCAGCTATTCAAGATCTCTGGATGTGTCTCTCGGGTGATCGGGAGGAGCGTAGTTTACAACTCTCCCATCTTTTGAGTGGTTATCTCCAGTTTGCTGAATTCAACCCCAGAGAGTTGCATCTTATCGAGCCTCTTCGAACCCTGCGTATGATGCACTATGCCGCCTGGGTGGCTCGACGCTGGCACGATCCAGCCTTTCCTCGTGCTTTTCCTTGGTTTAATGGGCCGCGGTATTGGGATGAGCATCTGCTCTCTTTACGAGAGCAGGCTGCTTTAATGGAAGAGCTACCTCTGGAGTGGAAACTGTAGAACAACTCTATTCACACAAAAACCGTTGATCCCAATATGGGTTTAACGGGTGAGGGTAACACTACCATCAGCAATCGCAATGCTGCTGATCAACCCAGGGAAGTAGTAGCTGAAATTCTGGCTGGTTGGAATGGTCTGGCCGGTGGTAAAATCGGTACTGCCAAGTTCCAAGGCGATGTTGTCATTATAATGGGTCCAGACTTCTGGAGTATCTCCCAAAGTGTCTACCAGGAAATTATGGGGAGGTGTTGAGCCTCCACCCAGGAAAAAGCTCAAGCTGTCGGTCGCCATGTCGCTGATGATACCATTATACCCGCTAATCAGCTCACTCAAGGTAAAGGTGAGGTTGGGGGTCAGTAGGGAGTCCTCATGGAGAACATCCACATAGGATGAGGCGCTGTCAAAGGAGATGGAGGTTCCAGAAACCGTTGGAACAACTCGAAACCGGACACCTGCCGTATAGTCGCTGGCGTAGGGGGTAAGAGTATCGAAAAGGCTGTTGGCTGCTGTCTGAACCGAAGAGGGGAGTCGAGCATGGATGGCATCGATCACACCGATCTCCATGGTGGCGGTAATCAGGGAGCCGGTAATCTCCAGGTTGAACTGCTTGATTACATCGGTCAGGGAGTAGGTGAAGGTGCCGCCAGAGGTGAACTGCTGACCCACCTTGCCAATAATCATGTTTTCAAAATCGGACTCCGATACAACGACCGTTCCGCCGGCTGCAGATTCGAACAGGTTTTTATAGATGGCTGCATAGGTTGCTTTTGCCGCAGCCTGCATGGCTGAGACTGAAGCGTTGCTTTCGGGTATATCTTCTACGGAAAAACCACCGATGGAGACACTAAAGGTTTCGCTGTAAGTGAGACCACCGCTGTCTGTCGTGGTAATTTCCAGGCTGAACACACCAAAAACCGAACCATCTGAATCCACAACCATGAGTTGATCATCTTCAATGGCAAAAGCCCCATTTTGGTCATCGGTCAGGGTGTAGGTAAAGGTGTCGGCGGCGTTTAAATCGGTTGTGGTCAGGACGCCAACCGACATGGATGTAGGACGGTCCATGAAAGGGAGGACCGAACTACTCAGACCAATGTCAGTTGGGGCGACGTTAACCTCGGTAACCGTGATGGAGAGGGATTTGGTATAGGTCAAGCTGCCATTATCGGTCACCGTTACCTCGACAACCAGAGTGGAGCCGGTGGTCAGCTCTGAGCCAGATTTAACCTGAAGTATCTCGCCGGAGACCTCAAAGAGGGCAGAGTCGCTGCCGCCGGTAACCGCAAAGGTATGGGTGTTGCCGGTATCTTGATCGGTAGCGGTCAAGGTGCCCACCTCCGCTGCCGCGGTTAGAGTGGCGGGGGAGGGTGGGGTAATCTCGACGCTCTCCGCCGACAGGGTGATATCGGTTGGGGCATCGTTGATATCGTTGATATCGAGGGTCAGGGTCTTATCAAAACTTTTTCCGCCCGCATCAGTAGCCCGAATCTGCACCTCCACACTGGTGGTGGTCATGGTCTCATAATCGAAGGTGGTCCCTTGTAACAGCATGAGGTTGGAACCATTAACAGTAAACAGTGCCTGATCTGCTCCGCCTATGACGGTAAAGGTATGGGTGTCGTCGGTATCCTGATCGGTGGCGGTGAGGGTGCCAATGGTCAGGTCGACCACGCCGGTCTCCGGGTTTTCATCGATAGAGGTGACCGAAAGCGTGAGATCGGTGGGTGCGTAGTTGGATGTGGTGATGGTAACGGTCAAGGTCTGGGCATAGGTCAGGCCACCACCATCCGTTACGGTGACCTCGACCGAATAGGTCGGCTTGGTATCCACATTGAGGGAGGTTCCGGCCACAAACTGCAGGGAGGTGTCGGTAATCTGGAAATGGGCTTGATCCTCTCCACCGGTTACGGCAAAGGTGTGGCTTAAGTTGGCGGTTTCGATATCTTCATCCACAGCCGACAAGGTGCCAACCGTCAAGGCTGAGGTGGTATCGTCATTCTCTGCCACACCCCCTCCAGTGAGGGTGATCTCGGTGGGAGCCTCGTTGATATCATTGACGTTAATGGTCAAGGTGCCGGTCAGCCCGCTAGATGAGGTGACCGAGACCGTCAGGGTGCTTTTATCCTCATAGTTGGGTATGTAGCTGCTGTTTATCCAGAGTTGGCTGCCGTTGACAATCTGGAAATAGGCCTCATGATTTTCACTGCCGAGAGTGTAGGTTTGGCTGCTGTCGGTACTTTGGTCGGCAATCTCATAGATGGAGAGGGTGCCAATTTGTACCGGAGTGGCGCTGTTCTCATCGATGGAATCAGAAGAGAGAACAATACTGGTCCCCTGTACCGTAAAGCTCAGGCTATCTTTTACACCACTTGGAAAGGCCTGAACCTCCCAGACATAACTGCCCGAACCCAGGGTAATCTCTGGGGTGGCGCTACAGTCGGTGGAGCTGCTGCAGCCGGCTTCACTGGCGGTAAAAGATTGTCGGAGCAGGGCGCTGCCCGATGTTTGTTCCTGAATTTTAATCCGATAGTTGGTGGAATCGGTAATGGCGGTCCAGGTAAAAGTGGGGGTTACCGTGGTAACCGTTCCGGTTGGGGAGAGCGCAAAATTTCCGGTTGAGCCCCCATCCTCATCTCCGGTTGAGATGGTAAAGGCTTGGGAGGCGGTTTGACTGCCCATGGTGCCGGTAGTGTTGTTGACGGTTTGAATGGTCCAGCCATAGGTTCCGTCAGCCAGCTCTTGGGTCAAGGTGATGGAACAGGTCACCAGACCATTGCCACAATTGGCTGTAGAGCTGAGCATGGTGTAGTTGACAACCTCCACACTGCTGGCATCGGTGATGACCAGCTTATAATGGGTCGAGTTGACATCCGGGCTCCAGGAGAAGAGCGGCGTTTTGGTGGTTTCTGTTCCGGTCGGGGTGATCAGATTGACCAAGCCTGGGCCGGTGGCAGAGGTGGCGATGGTAAAGGTGGTGGTGGCCGTTGTGCTGACCCGGACATTGGTTTCATCCAACGCATAGATCGACCAGCTACCCTGACCGGTTGGCAATTTGGTCGAAGGAGTGATGGAGCAGTTGCCGGTACCGCTGCTACAATTTGCTGCATTGGCGCTGAGTTTGCCGACAGTGGTGGTGGTCCCCTCAGAGTTGATGATGGTAATATAATAGTGGGTGGCATCGGCGACGGCTGTCCAGGAGAAGCTCGGTAACTGGGTAGTTGATTCCGTCGTACTGTTTGGGCTGACGATGGAGGGTGTCGTCAGATCCCCACGTGTCACTTTGAAGGTGGTAGAGCCGGTCTGTTTATCGGGCAGTACATAGATGGACCAGTTGATGGTTTGGTCGTAGTCGAGAGTAACAGCCGGGGTTACGGAACAGCTACCGGTTCCACTGCTACAGCCCGCCTCATCGGCTGTGTACCACTCTCTTAGGAGCAGGGCGCCGTTGGACTCCTGCTCGATCATGAGACGATAGTTGGTCGCCCCACTGATGGCGCTCCAGGTGTAGGTGGGAGCAGTCTCGGAGATGGTGCCGGTAGGAGCGGTCAGGGTGGCGGTGGTTGACCCGATAAGGACGGTAAAGCTGACGGCACTGGAGACGGCACCGGTTTCAGAATTGGTTTCGTTAACTCCCTGCAGGGTCCACTGGTAGTCGCCATCGGTCAGGGTGGTTGTCGGGGTGATGGAACAGGTGCCGGTTCCGCTGGAGCACCCCAGGGTGCTGGCGCTGTATTGGGTGCTGATAACAGTACCTGAACTGCCGGTTACGGTCAGCTTGTAGTGGGTGGTGTTTTCGGTTGCTGTCCAGCTATAGGTCGGTGTGGTCGTGCCGATGGTGCCGCTGGGTGACGTGGGTGTCGGAACGCCGGGTGTGACAACCGGGGCCGTCACGGTAAAGGCAAGCGCGGAGGACTCTGAGCTGGAGAGGCTGTAACTGGTGTTGAAAGCGGTCACCGTCCACGAACTGGCCCCATCTGGCAGGGAGAGCGAGGGGGTGAAAGAGCAGGTCCCGGTTCCAGCCGAACAGTTGCTCTGACTGGCGGTCAGGGAGCTGTTGAGAACGATGGAGCCGGTGGAGGCGGTTACCTTGAGTTTATAATGAGTTGCACTGCTGACAGCACCCCAGGAAAAGGTGGGGGCTGTACTGCTTGTCGCTCCACTGGGAGAGGTGGGCGTCGGGGTCTCCAGTGCGGTGGGCGCTGTTGAGAAGGTGAGGGTCTGTTTGTCATAGTCGGGGGAGGTGGTCACCTCCCAGGTAAAGGAGCCTTCTCCAATGTCCACTGTTGGTGTGACCGAACAGCTTCCTGTCCCTGAACTACACCCCACCTCGGCTGCCGTATACCATTGACTGATAAACTCCTGACCAGAGCCGGTTTTGGCGACGCGAAGGCGATATTGGGTAGCGGTGCTGGAGGCAGTCCAGATGTAGGTTGGGGTGGTATCGGTAATGCTTCCTGTCGGGGAGGTCAGGCTAATGGGCGTGACCGCTGTCCCGATGGTAAAGGCGATGGCGCTGGACTCTGCTCCCAGAGAGGTAGGCCAGGGTTTGACATACCAAAGATAGCTGCTGCCGTTGGTCAGGACCGTGCTGGGCTTGACACTACAACTGCCGATACTGCCGCTACAGTTGGCGCTGGCTGCCGAGTGCCACTTTTGATAGATTGTCGACCCGCTGCTGGTGGTGACCCGAAGCTGATAGTAGGTGGCCGAGGTGATGGCGCTCCAACGGTAGGTTGGGGTGGTTTTGGTGGTAGAGCCACTGGGCAGGCCGGGAGATGAGGCGGCCTTGGAGAGGGCAAAACTTCCCGTTGTGGTTGCGCCCATGCCGGTGGCACCATAGGTGCGAATAGACCAGGTATAGTTGCCTGCCTCGAAGGTGGAGGTGGGGGTAACCGAGCAGGTCCCGGAACCACTGCTACAGCCGACGCTGGCTGCTGTGTACCACTTGCGAAAAAGGGTCTGTTTGCCGGTGGAGTCCATCACCTTGACGGCATAGTAGGTGGAGTCGGTGTTGGCGTTCCAGCTGAAGGCAATAGTCGATGGGGTGGTCTCCGCCGAGATGGAACCACTGGGTGCGATAAGCGTCACCCCACCTGGGCCAGCCGAGGCCGCCAGTGGATAGAGCAGAAGGGTGGTCATGAAGAAGACCAGCATCCTGATATGTCTGAAAAATCTATTCACACCCGGTTTTCCGCTATCGGCCTCTTGGCCTGTTTAGCAGATTCTCCCAGTTAAGGTAATACAGGGGAGCTTCCCCCTGACACGCTCGGACAAAACCCTATCATGAGTATACACCCAGAGCCTTAAATAACAACGCCATTTTTATAACGAATCGTGACATCTGTAACAGGGCGATGTACTGTTAATTCTCTCTTTTCCTTCTGTTTTTCCTTTTGTTTCAACCCTCGGCACCCCCCGATGAAAGCAGACTGAGCAAGGGGGATATCCGATTCTTCCCCTCCCTCTAGAGCTGGTCTGCCTTCTCAACCCTTGAGAAGAGGAGGATGCATGATTCGTGCGAAAGTTTCCGCCAAGCCTGAACAACTGTCAGTCGTTCAGGCGAAATGGATGAGTCTTGATGCTGCTATCCTATTAAAAAATAATAATAGATCAATTGGTTATTCTGCCTTATCTCAGGTGGAACAAAAAAACAAAGGGTCCTGTTTTCTCCTCTATTGAGTGCCCGATTGGATGGTTTTAATCTTCTCCAGATAGCTGTTAGCAGCAGATGGATTGTTCAAATGTTGCAGGGTAGAGGCATAATTTGCCATGACCACTGCCAAATAAGGGTTGTTGGGGTTGGGCGTCTGCTGCAGGATGAAAAGGGACTTTTCATAGTAGTATTTAGCCTGGTTATAGTCCCGATTACGCTCATAAAGCCTGGCCAGATCGTTGTATCCAACAGCCACCTTCGGATGGTTATCGCCCACATGAGCTTTTTCGATAGCCAGCGCCCTGTTTTGATAGCTGATGGCCTGGTCATACCTCTTCTGCGCCCGAGAGAGGGCCGCCAGATGCCGATAACCGGAGACTAGAGAGGGATCCGAAGCATCTAAATGATTGTTTTTTATCCGTATGGACTCATTTAACAGCTTTTCTGCCTGGCTGAATTTTCCCTGATTGGCCAGGGCCGAAGCCAGATTATGCAGTGCAGATGCTGTAGAGAGACTCTCCTTGCCGGCTGTTACCTCTTTAACCTCCAAATGGCGGGAAAGCAGGTTCTCTGCCAGGACAAAGTTGCCGCTTTGTAGCGCTTTGTTAGCCAGTGTAACCGTTTTGTTGGTCAGGGTTGGTGGAGGAATCAAGGTGACCATGGCGACCGGAGGCTGGGCAATATTTTCTGTCGGGGGATCAGGCTCTACGGTTTTTTTCTCCGCTACCAGATCAGCCTCACCCACTTCTTGAGTAGGAGGTGGGGGTGTGACCGGTTGTTCGGGGGTTTTCTCTTCTGCCAGGAGTTTTTGGTTCTCCTCAATGGCTGCAATGCTCTCTTTGGTCTGAATGACGATGGGGTTTTCACTGCCCAGGTTGGGGGTGTCGATTTTGAGAGCCTCTTTTAAGGTCTCTTTGGCGGCACCCAGGTTTCCGGTACCAGAATAGAACGCTCCCAGATTTCTAAGGGGAGGGGCCAACTGGGGGCTGTCTGCCGCAAAGCTTTTTTGGGAGAGCAGAACCGCCCGATTGAGCACCGCTTCGGCCTCGACGATCCGTCCTCTTTTTTCCAGAGCAGCCCCCCATTTTCCCAACAGCTCGATACGGCGAGGAATATCTCCCTTGGGGAGCAGCTTCAAGGCCTCTTTATAGGTGAGGATGGCTTTGTCGGCTTCAGCTTTTTCCAGCTGCAGGTCAGCCAGGCTGGTTTGGACGGCGGCAGCCTTTTGGAGCATCTCTTCCCGCTGGCTTGGTGAACGTTTGGCCTCATCCAGCAACAGTTGGCTGGTTTGGTTCAGCAACATCTCGGCCTGTTGGCTCTGTCCCGATTGAAGGGCAGAGAGGGCATTTTGGTGAACAGAGGTGATCTCCTCCTGCTTGGAACGGCTGGAGGGGAGACCGACAACCTGCTGTTGCCCCTTGGCCGCGTCCGTCTTGCTCTTGATGACCGGGTTGTATTGAGAAACCCGATTGGGAAGATAGAGGCTTGGTGTGGCAGAAGGGGTTTCGGTCTGCTGGGAGGAGAACGCCAAGGGCCAGAGGGCGGCAACCAGGGCAACCCCACCCATCAGGGTGGGAATGCCCAAGGTGGTGAGAGTGCCGGGAGAGCTTTTGGTTCGGAGTATGGAGGGTTGGGAGGTGGAAAAGAGGGCCATTGCCCCCCCCGCCAGGGTAAGGGGGATGCCCGATAGCAGGATTTGATTGATGGCTGGAGAGTCGGGTATCAGTTGAAGCAGCGACAAGGAGGCAGGGAGCAGTATGGCTAATAAGCCAACCGTCATGATGACCCAACCTGACCGTAGATATGTCTGCCTCATAGAGACGAACCCCTTATCCTTCTTTATTTAAAGAGATGGATGCCTTGCCTGAATCGATAATCCTCTTCTGGAGTTGATCGGTTATTATTTCTTCAACTTGAGCGTTGTTTTCCTCTCCAGCTTATGGTCAGGGGCCAGCTTGTCCATCATAAGGGTATGAATGGCCGGGTTGGCGGCAACAATCTCTCCATTATTCATATAGCCACCCTTGCCCTGAAAGTCGGTGACGTATCCGCCGGCCTCTTTAAGAATGATGGTTCCCGCCGCCACATCCCACCGGGAGAGGCCCGACTCCCAATAGCCGTCATATCGACCCGCCGCCACATAGGCCAGATCCAGTGCGGCACTGCCCTGCCTGCGCACATCCCGGCTGGCATGCCACAGAGCGGTAAAGCTTCTCAGGTAGCTGTCCATGCGGTCTCTGTTTTTGATGGGAAAGCCGGTTGCCAGCAGAGCCTCGGAAAGGGCGCGGGTCTTGCCTACCCGGATTCGATAGTCGTTCAGAAAAGCCCCCCGACCATTCTCTCCTACAAACATCTCATTGCGCATGGGATCGAAAACCAACCCGCCGATTACGACGCCATTTTCAGCCAGAGCAATGGATATGGAGAAGTGAGGGAGGCCGTGGATGAAGTTGTTGGTGCCGTCGATGGGGTCGATAATCCAGCAGAACCCTCGGGGGGGGATGGAGCCGCCGCTCTCTTCCGCCAGAACCTGATAGCTGGGATAGGAGGTTTTAAGCTGCTGGATGATCTCCTTCTCTGTTTCAACATCTGCCTCGGTGACCAGGTCGTTTAGCCCTTTGTGTTGAACCGAGAGTTCATAGTGATGTTGGAAACGGTCTAAAAGACGTTTGGCAACGGAGCGGGCGGTACGTACCGCAATATGCATTTGGGGAGATAGGTTCATTTGAAACGGTCTACTCAGAAGAGGAGGGGAGTTCATGGTCCATGGATTAGGAAGACGACAACAGTGGCCCACCATAACATGGTTGGATGGGTGAAGCCACACATCCTGATGAGATTGATTGAAGGGGGGTAAAGAAGGGCGGAGGGCAGGGAGGTGGAAACATTTTCCCTTTGCTGGACAAAGAGGTGTTTTTTACCGGTTTGAGGCATCTTTTGCAGGGTAGAAAAAGGCTGTTTTTCAGGGAAAACAGGTGACTGTTTGTAAAAATATAGCTAATGAAGAAATTTTCTTAACTAGTTGAAAATAATTGTAAAAAATTGATAGTAACAGTGATTTGAAAGGGAGGTTGGGTCCGTATTGAATGCTTTGGCACACCATCTGCACAATAGTTGGCAACGGTACAGTTAATACCGGGGTTTAGAATCATCATTATAACCGCATTTTTTTTGGAGATATTGGGCGATGGGACTTACAAGCCTGCTGAACGTTTCAAAACAGGGAATTTACGTATCCCAAGGAACTTTGCAAACCATTTCGCATAATATTTCAAACGTAAACACACCCGGCTATTCACGTCAGAGTGCCACACTGGAAAACACATCCGGTGATTTGAACAATCCGATTGGTGGTGGCGTTAAGATTTCGCAAATTACACGCCAATTTGATGAGTTGATTCAGCGCCGGGAAGAGCTGGGTACCGCTGAGATCGGTCGTCTTGAATCACGGGAACGGTTTTTAACCATGATCGAGGATGTTTTTAACGATCTGGATGGTGACGGGCTTTCACAACGACTGGATGCCTTTTATACCGCCGCAGACAAGCTGACCGACAACCCAACCAACACCGTTGGGCGGGAAGAGTTGGTGGCTGAAGCTGATGCACTGGCTCGCTACATGCATGATATGAATCAATCGCTGAGCGAGTTGACCATGCCGGTTGATCAAGAGATCAACGTGGTTTTGGAAGATATCAATGTGCGCTTGGGGGCTCTGCAGCGGATCAACGAAACCATCGTCTCCAATGAAAATTCCCATCCGGCCCTGGATCTGAAAGATCAACGCCGCAAGATGATTCTGGAGTTGGGAAAGATTGTCGATATCCGCACCTTCGAACTGCCCAATGATGGTATTCAGGTTGTAACCTCCAAGGGGCAAGAGTTGCTGGTTGATACCTCCTATTCTGCCCAGTTCAAGCGGAGTGCGACAACGGATGAGAACGGTTTCCTGGGTATTGAGGTCAACGGTCGGGATTTTGGGATCAATGATCGGATTCAAGGGGGTAACCTTAAAGGTCTGATAGAGATTCGGGATGAGGTTCTCTATGGGGATAAAGGCTATATCACCCGCTTGGAGTCCATTGCCGATGAGGTTCGCTTTCAGGTCAACAAGGTCCATGCCCAAACCGTCAACCAGACCCTTTATACCAGTCTGACAGGCATTGCCGAGTTGGGTAGCGATCTGGACTCCGCGGTCTCCAGTTTGGTCACCGATGAAAAGAGTGCCAACTATGTGGATAGTCCGGTTGATCTGAGTCGCCTGGAAGCAGCCGGTGGTGCGATCACCTTTGCTACCGGTACAAGCACCGACAACTTAGACACCATTGCTTCGGTCAACATTACCACCAGCATGAGTTTGAGAGAAATAAAAGATGCCATTAACAATTCTGGCGCGGTTAATGCATCTATTACTACAACCGGTGATAAGCAGTATCTCAAAATAGAGGCAACCACCGGAAAAGTATTTGGTGTCGTATCCGATACTAGCAATGTTTTAGCGGCGTTAGGTGTCGGAGGGATCTTTAGTGGTACCGGTGCAAAGGATATGGCGGTCGGTGCCGATTTACTGGCAGATTCCAAATTGTTGGGGATTGGCAAGCTTAATAGCCATGGTACCAACCCGCCAACAACCGTAACCTTTGATGATGGACATAGTGGCGGGGCTTTGGCCCTGGGTGATCTTCGAGAGGCAGAATTTACCCTTTCCGGAGATAGCACCACCCTGGCGGCACATTATGCCCGGTTGGTTGGAGAGTTGGGTTCAGTCATTAGACAAGATAAAGAGAGCCTGTTGGCTCAGGAGTCGGCACAGAAGTTCATTAGTGATCTGCAAGAGTCGGTCGCTGGTGTCTCTCTGGAGGAGGAGTTGACGGATTTGATTCGTTTTCAACGCTCCTTCCAGGCCTCGAGTAAAATGGTCGGTGTCGCTGATGAGTTGATGCAAACCATCATCTCAATGGTTTAAGGCCCTTAAAGGGGAAGTAAAATGCGTGTTACAAGCAATTTGATGTTTAGCTCCGGCATGACCGCTCTGCAGAACAAGCAGCAGGAGCTCATGCAGGTTCAGGAAAAATCGCTCTCCGGTAATCGGATGAACCGTCCTTCTGACGACCCATCCAGCATCTACCGTCACCTGCTTTTTTCCTCCGACCTCTCCGGTGTGAAGAGCTTGAAAAAGACAACGGAATTTGCCTCCCAACGGGTTGATCTGGCAGACGCTCAATTGGGACAGGTTCATGAGCGGATGTTGGAAGCACAAGATTTGGTTATGAAAATGTCCAGCAGCTCGGTAGGCGGAACCCCAGAGATCATGAAAGCTACGGCTGAAGAGGCCAAGGCCATGTATCAAGAGGTTCTAGGCAACATCAATACAGAGTTGGATGAGGTACCCATCTTCGGAGGCGGTCGGACTCGCACCCCTTATCAGGATGAGATGCTGGCCCCCACCAAAGTACGGGTACAGAGCAACAGTGAGGGAAGTCTGAAGGATGCCGACACAGCGATCAAAGCGGTTGTCGCCACCGATAACACCCTCACCGATGTTCCGTTGAGTATCAGAGTTCGTTATCTGGCTTCCGAGGGAAAGTATGAGGCCGATATCAACGGTATCACCCAGGAGAAGGCTGAGCCATCAACGGGCACACCGCCGGTTCTCGATCTGGGTAATGGACTCACCTTGGAGATCGGTGCCACCCCAGAAGTGGGCGATACCTTCTTTTTCGAGGTTGTTGCTGAGTATCAGGGTGGAGAAAAAGATCGTCCGGTTCGGGTTTTGAACGGTCGCTCTCTGCCGGGCAACCCCACCGCCAAAGAGGTTCTGGAAGGGACCGGCGAGTTGGGACGTGGCATTAATGTCTTGGGTGCCTTTGCCGCACTGCGGGGGGCACTGCTTCGGGCCGACCCCACCGAGGTGGCGGTTCAGTTGAACCGTATCCAAGAGGGAAGGGCGCAAGTTTCAGATTTACAGGCTGTAGCCGGTATTCGGGTGACACAGGTTAACGCTGTCAATAACACCCTGGCACTGGATGAGGCTTCTATAACAGAGATGAAGGCAACCAATGTGGAAGCCGACCTGGTTGAGGTGTTGAGCGAATTGGAGCAGACCTCTCAGGCCATGCAGGTGATGACGGTCACGGAACGTCAGGTCCTGAATACATCTTTAATTGATTTTATTCGTTAGTATCTTTGGGAGTGGAGAAAAACGTCATGGAAATTCATGGAACTCGGTTTGGAGTCCTCGAATTCAACGAGAAAGAGATCATCGAAATCAGTGATGGACTGCTTGGTTTCCCTTTGAGTCACCGATTTCTCTTGTTTCCTTACGGGCAAGACTCCTCTTTCTTCTGGTTACAATCGGTTGATGAGGTGGATATCGCTTTCATCGTCGTCAACCCCTTCGATTTCTTCTCCGACTTGGAGTTTTCCATCCAAGATGCCGATGGTGAAACACTGGGGTTGGAGCGGGAAGAGGATGTGGAGGTCTTTACGCTGGTTACCATCCCAGAAGGGCGTCCCGAAGAGATGCGAACCAATTTGGCCGGACCGGTTGTGGTCAACACCGTCAACCGTCAGGGCAAACAGATTCTTTTAAAAGAGTTTTCTCCCAGACAGCCTCTGATTCCCAACGGGATGCGGGCAAAGTATCTGAGAGAAACGATTGATAAAATTGGGCAAAAGGGGACGCGGCGGCGTCACCAACAGGAGAAAAAGCGCCCCGTTAAATTGGCCGCTGCAAGTTAATTTCCCCTATTCGGAAAAGAATATTAAAAGAGGATTGAGTCATGCCACTCTATATTAATACCAATGTTGCTTCCCTAAATGCCCAAAGAAACCTGTTGGGTTCCACCGGTGATCTGAACAAGGTCTTTGCCCGGTTGTCTTCCGGACTGCGTATCAACACCGCAGGAGACGATGCGGCCGGATTGGCCATCAGCAACCGGATGACTGCCCAGGTTCGGGGTCTTACCCAGGCCATGCGTAATGCCAACGATGGCATCTCGGTCTCTCAGGTAGCAGAGGGGGCCCTGGCTGAACACTCCAACATGCTGCAACGGATCAACGAGTTGTCCGTTCAGGCTGCCAACGGTACCAACAGCGAGTCCGACCGGGAAAACCTCCAACAAGAGGTGGTTCAACTTCTTGCTGAGATTGAGCGGGTTGCCCAACAGACCGAATTCAACAACTGGCCTGTTCTCAACGGTGAGACCGATCCTTTAGTGTTCCAGATCGGTGCCCGTGAGAGCCAGACGGTTAAAGTTGAGTTGGCCGATGCAACCGCCAACACCTTGTTGGCTCAGCCCAAGTTGTCTGACCCCAACAATAAAGAGAGCATCTTCAATCCCAAGATCAAAGGGTTGACCATTACAGCACCCCAGAGTCAGTTGGCCGGTTCCAAACTGTTCAGCTCCAAAGCGGGTAAGTTGATCAATGTGGTCGCCAACGCCAAAGAGTCGACCACCATGATGGGCACATCTCTGTCCAAGAATGTTGCCTCAAACATGTTCAAAGTGATTGAGAACAAAGATCCCAGCACCCTGGCAACCGCCCTGGAGGCCAAAGTTGCCACCAAGTCTCCGCTGGTGACTGTTTTATCCGGCTTTGAAGGCAACCCGGTTGCTCCAACCGTAGACGAACTGTCCGACGGTATCATGGATTCGGTCATGACCGGCAATCCGGCTGCAGCCCAGGTGAAGACCGATACCAAAGCGGTTATCGATGCCGGTATCGCCAGTGGTCACAGCGCAGCAACCATGTCGACCAATATTCAGGCGGTTACCGATACCGATATCAGTGCAACAGAAGCCGATATGCTGGCGGCCTCTGCTCTGGCCATGTACGGTCGGACGGCCGATGGTGCGACCGAGATTACCGGTGGCGGCACACTGGACAACGCCATTGCCGCAGCCATGGCTGTTGAGACCATCCTGTCGGCGGATGCCACGGTGGATTCGGATCAGGCACGGATTATTGCGGCAGCCACCTACGCAACCAATAAGAGTTATGCCACATCAGAGAATGTACCGAGCAGCTATCAGTCCCTGGCCGGAGACACCACCGGCTTGATTGCGACCACAACAGGTATTGGCGATGTGGTGGATAATGCCATCAACGGCAGCACCACGGTACCGCCTCGGGTAGATGATGTGCCGGTTGGCAACATTATCGATGTGATCAAAGCGTTTGATGCAGCCATCAGCCAGAACAAGGATATCGAGTCGGTTGCCACCGCCGCGATGACAGCGGACAAGAGTGGCAAATTGAGCCTGGCTGATGCCAAGATCATTGCCGCCGCCGGTCTGGCTGCGGCTCTGCCCAGTGGTACTGTTGCCAAGGCGGCCACGGCTGCCAAGGAGATGTCTCTGGTGCTTGCCGGGCGGGATGCCGCCGCCGCCGCTGCCTCTCAGCCAAGTGCCGGTGAGCAGATTACGGTACCGGATTGGCTGTTGGATACCTCCGGTTCCAACTCCTTTCCGCCGGTGCCATTGATTGACATTACAGGGGCAACGATCCCAACCGACCCGACCCTCCCATTCAATCCGCCCAGCACGGATGGCAGCAACCCGGCTTTGGGTGGACAGGATGCCGCTGCTCGGATGATCTCCGTGGTGATGGCGGCTCTGGACCGGGTCTCCAGCACACGGGCCGAGCTGGGTGCTGTTGAAAACCGTTTTGAGGCCAACATCAAAAACCTGGCCAACGTGGTTGAGAATGTCTCAGCAGCCCGCTCCCGGATCTTGGATGCGGATATTGCCGAAGAGACAGCCAATCTGACCAAGTTGGCCATCATGCAACAGGCCGGTACCGCCATTCTGGCACAGGCCAACCAGCAACCCCAGCTTGCCTTGCAGCTGTTAGGCTAAGCGGGGGGATCGTCGGAAATCCGCTTCGAACACTCCCATCGGAGCGGGTTTTCTGACGGATCTTAAGGATAAAAATTGCCTATGGGAGGCAGGATTTACCCACTATTAGGGATCAAATCCACACAAGATAGGCTCTTATTGTCGGTATAGCGTGATTTTTTAGTTTTGGCACGAGCAATGCATTAAAGAGTCTAAACGTAAGTAAGCTCAGTGAAGTCAAGCTGTTGTTTGGATGATGGATCTGTTTAAAGTAAATCGGTTTTTTTTAGTGATTAATAGTGAATTGATTGGGTACCTCGTTATCACCGTTGCAAGAGGCAAGAGTGGTACAAGGGTCGATTAAGACGACATCGTTTCTAAATACAATGGAGAGTGATAATGGAGGTTCAAGATACGCGATTTGGCACGTTAAAGGTAAATGAAGAGGAGATCATCACTCTGAATGGTGGGCTGATGGGGTTTCCCATGAGCAGCCGCTACATCATGTTTCCCTATTCAGAGGACTCTTCCTTCTTTTGGTTGCAGTCCATTGATGAGCCGGAAATCGCTTTCATTGTCATTAATCCTTTTGATTTCTTTAATGACCTGGTTTTTGAAGTAGCTGACAGTGATGCCGCAAGCATCGGTTTGGAACGAGGTGAAGATGTGGAGATCTTCACACTGGTTACCATCCCCGACGGAACACCTGAGGAGATGAGAACCAACTTGGCCGGTCCGGTTGTCGTGAATGTAAATAATCGGCAAGGACGTCAAATTTTGGTTAAAGAGTACTCGCCCAGGCAGGCTCTTATTCCGGCTGAAATGAAAAATACTGTCTTACGGCACAATGGCAAAGGGCATTCCGAAAAGCCGCAGCAGGTTGCGGTATAAATCGGATTGGACAGAACAGGATAAAAGGGGATTTTTATGCCACTACTAATTGATAGAGATGAGATGGCAGCAAGAGGGCGCTCTCTTACCGGTTCCGCTCATAAGGGGAGCTTGGCTCGGATTGTCTCCGGCATGAAGGTCTCTACCTCTCGCTCGGATTCAGTCGGATTGGACCGTTTCATGCGGGATATGTCAGCTCTGTTTTGCCAGGATCAGGTTGAACCATTTGGGGCCAAAAGTTCGGCTCTGTAAACAAGATTAGCCAGTCTTTATGATCTGGCACCGTTGCTCCCAAAGAAGGGGAATAAGTCATGCCATTGTATATTAACACCAATATTGCTTCCTTAAATGCTCAGCGGAACTTGCTGAATTCATCTAATGAGCTGGGAAAGACCTTTGCCCGGTTGTCTTCAGGACTTCGGGTCAACTCGGCCAAGGATGATGCCGCCGGTCTCTCCATCTCTACCCGGATGACCTCTCAGATCAAGGGTCTGAACATGGCGATCCGCAATGCCAATGATGGCGTCTCCATGGCTCAGGTTGCCGAAGGGGCTTTGTCAGAAACCACCAACGCTCTGCAGCGTATGCGTGAGTTGGCTGTTCAGGCTGCTAACGGTGCCTTGACCGCCAGTGATCGGGCCGATCTGCAGCAGGAGGTGACCCAGTTGATCTCTGAAGTTCAGCGGATCTCCACCCAGACCGAGTTTAACACCATGCCGATGTTGAACGGCAGTTTCACCGGGATGAGAATCCAGGTGGGTGCCGAGTCGGGACAGACCATCTCTTTTGCTATCGATCCCATGAGCACCTCTGCTCTGGGCATCACCAACGTCAGCATCGGTTCCAATGCCGGCCCGTTGGGAGCAGCCTCTGCCATCAGTACTCTGGATGCGGCTCTGTCGAGTGTGTCCGACCTGCGGGCAACCTTGGGTGCGGTGCAAAACCGTTTTGAAGCGGTCATTGCCAACCTCTCCAACGTGGTAGAAAACATGTCTGCGGCCCGTTCAAGGATTTTGGACGCCGATATTGCTGAAGAGACCGCTGCCTTGACTCGGAACGCCATTTTGCAGCAGGCCGGCACAGCGGTATTGGCACAGGCCAATCAGCAGCCTCAGTTGGCTTTGCAGCTGCTGGGTTAATCGACTTCTCTTGGTTTTCTTTGAATCAAAGGGGTGTTTTTTACGAAAGTTATGCTACCTGACTGCCGATAAGAGTATCATTGGCAGCAGGTTGGGTAACAACGGATGGAGGTTGCCATGACCGCAATCGCTGCGGGAAAAATCGTCGCTGGACAGGACTCCGGGGGGATCTATGGTGACACGGAGTTGCTGGAAAGCTTGGTGGATGAAGTCAATGGTACGCTGGGAAGGTTGGCGACATTGGGGCTTCAAGTGAATCAAGTCGGGGAGATAAGCGTAGGAGACGGGTTGAATGCAGAGGTTGAATCCTTGATTCATCTGCTTCCTCAAGAGCAGATGGAGGATATCGCGCGACGTGTTCGATCCATCGAAAGCTTACTCCTCCATGCCGCCCAGTAGGGAATGGATGATGGCGGCAGTTATCTTATGGGAGCAGGACAATGGCTAGTAGTTTTGCGGTTGGAGGTTTAGCGAGCGGTTTGCCGTCTGATATGGTTGATCAGCTTATGGCGACCAAGCAGCAGCGCCTGAAAGCTTACGAAAATGATAAGAGCTTTTTTACAGGCCAGAAGAGCGCCTTTGGTGAGTTGAAGACCAAACTACTGAATCTTTCCAGTGTTTCAGAAACACTACAGGAAACATCAGCGTGGTCTCCTCACACCTCATCCAGTTCTGATGAGGATAAGGTGGCGGTTTCGGCCTCCAGCAGTGCGGTTTCGGGTACCCATCAGATTGGCGTCTCCCGGCTAGCCAGCAGTTCGACCCTGATGACCAGCGGCGGCGTAACCAACAGCACGGATAAAGTCAAGACGATCAACAGTTTCTCTTTTACTTATAATGATAGAGATTACAGTGTCGTAGCCGGAAATGCCAACCCCTTCGGTATTATCGCCGGCGACACCTTGGCTGATATTGCATCCAAAATTACCACCTACGATTTTGAGGATGCTTCCGGGACCGATGAGGCGGGCATCAGTGCCAGTGTTCTCAACGATGGTACAAACTATCGCCTGGTCTTGACGCCCAAGGATCAGGGGGCCTATGAGCGTAATAATGATGGCACGACCAAGACCTCCCGAATAACCGGGCTGACCATGGATATGGTCTTTGAGAATTCGGATGGGACATCCACAACCGCTACCTGGAACACCGGGGGGGACTCTTCTGGTTTTTCGACAGGAGCAGGCTTAACCGATGCAACAGCCACCATCGACAGTATCGCCGCAGCCAACTTCTCCTTTACCTACGGTACAAATACCTGGGCACTGGATGCCAGTACTGGTAATCAGTTGAAAAAAGATGGGGTTGCTCTGGTAGCCGGAGCCGCCACCCTGGACAATGTCGCCACCGCCATCAACCAGTCGGTTGACGGTGTCAGTGCCAGTGTGGTCAATGATGGTACCAACAACTATCTGGTTATAGATGGCTCCACCGCCTCTCAGGTGATCTCGGGGGTGACGGTTAATCTCGGCTTTACCCAAGGTACGTCAACGTATACGGTTAATAGTACCAGTACCGGTTTTTTCCAGAGCAGCGAAGGACAGGACGCCAAAATTACCGTCGACGGCCTCTCCAACATCTACAGCTCCAGCAATGTGGTTGATGAGGTGTTGCCTGGGGTGGCCATGACCATCAAGGGTATTACCACCTCCAGCGTTTCAGTGACGGTTTCGGATGATACCGCCGCCTTGAAGGAGACGTTGAACTCTTTTACCACAGCCTATAATGATGTCATTGACTATATCGGCAAGAATAAGGAGACCGTCTTTTCTGGGGCAACATTGACACGGAGCATCATATCCCAGATGCGATCGGTATTGAACACCTCCACCCACAAGGGTGATAAGAGCGGGGATGTTCTCTCCCCCTTTTCGATTCTAGCCGAGATGGGGCTGCGGACAGACCAGAAAACCGGCAAGATCAGTTTTAATGACTCAACGTTGGATGAGGCCATTGCCACCAACTTTACGGCATTGACCAACCTTTTTACCAATACCCAGACAGCGGTAGATACCGGGAATAATGCGGGTGTTGCGCACCGATTTGAGTCTCTGATCGATGACATCACCAACAGCTCCAGCGGATCTTTGACCGGTAGAAGTGATGGGCTCCAGGCCCGTATCGATGGCCTGGAAGACAGTATTGAGCGGGAGAACTATCGTCTGGAGAAGGTGCGGGAGCGGTTAACCCTGAAGTTTGCCAATCTGGAACAGTTGGTCAACAGTTTGAATGCCTCGGGCAATGCTTTGACCAGTGCATTGGGTGGCTTGAGCAAATAGTATTTTTCTTGGGTAGTGGTCCGGTTTGGTTCACCACTTAATCTTGTCAATGTGTTGGTAGATATGGACGATAACGGAGAGAAGGGTAATAAGATGAACGTGCAATCATTTGAATCACCGGCTGCAGAGCAGCCCATACCGTCGGGCCTGGATGTATTGATTCAACTCTATGAAGGGTGTATCAACTTTCTGGAAGAGGCCTCCGAAGCGTGTGAGGAGGGGCGTGTGGAAGCGTTCAATGATCGTCTGACACGAGGTCGGCGCATTATCGAGCATTTTCAGCAAACCCTGGATTTTGAGATGGGCGGGCCGGTTCCCAATCAGCTCAACGATCTCTACACCTTCATGCTGGATGCTCTCACCCAGGCTGACCTGACCCATGAGACCAAATATATTCAGCAGGTGATAGACCAGTTGTCTATTTTGCTGGACGGGTGGCGCGGTGCACAACCTGCGGTCCTCGAATCCTGATCCTCGAATCGATAAAGAGAAGCTATGTCCTACGGCCTTCGTAAATATCGGACTTCCCAAGCGAACACCGCTTCGCGTGAAGATCTCCTGATCCTTCTCTATGAAGGGGCCATCCGTTTCCTGGAGCGATCCATTAAAGAGATGGAGGCAAAACGACTCAGTGAGCATAAGATGTATCTGCGCCGGGGTTTGGCGATTGTGGCAGAGTTGCAGAGTACCCTGGATTTTGAAAAGGGTGGGGATCTCTCCATGAAACTGTTCGACCTCTATGGCTTTATGTTGGAGCGCTTGACCCAGGCCAACATGAAGCAGGATATGGATCAGATTCGGATTGTGATCAAAAATTTGGAGACGCTTCTGGAAGGGTGGCGAGATGCTGTGCGCCAGGTGAAAGAGACGGCGGGGCTGCATACCACAGCACCGACCACACCTCCCCCTCCCGGTAGACGCCTCGCTGGTGGAGCCTATTAGATGGAAACAATTCTGACCAATTTGGAGAGTATTTTAGATACCCTCTCCAGCCCCACCGACCTGGATGGTGAGGCCCTGGCGTTTCTCAATACCAGGTGGGTTCTTTCCATCTCGGAGCTAAAGGATTACATGGCGACGGGGTCGGAGCGTTCCGATGCGGAGATACCGGAGCATAAGAGACGGCTGTCCGAACTTTTAATTCGACTTCCTGAGGTTCAGACCCTGTTGAATAACCACAAATCAGAGATAGCCGGTCAGCTTTTTTCCGAGACCCGGAGGGTTCAGGCTATCCGTCAAGGGGGCTACGGTGCTCTCTCCGGTCGTTCACAGTTGATTCACCAAAGAGCTTGATGCGTGTTGTAAGGTGTTGTTGGTAGGTTGTTGTTTGTTCCCTTTGTTCTCTTGTTGTTCCCTTCGTTCCCCCTCACAGAAGCTGTGACAAGACAGCGTCTGTGAGGGGGACTCCCTTTTGGGTCAGGGTGATCCTTTCCGGTTCGACCCGAATCAGACCCGCTTCCAGACAGTTCTCTATCCCTTTTGGTCGCTGTTCCAGCAGATCGTGCCCGCTTACCCTTTGGTAGGTTTCCCGGTTCATCCCCTCTTGGAGTCGAAGTCCCATCAATAGGGCATCTGTTGCCGCTTCAGCTTGGGTGCAGCGTGTCTCGGAATGGAGGCAGCATCCGCTGTTCTGCTGTTTTTCCAGGTAGTTATCTGATTGGTTGACGGTTCTTGTTAGCGTTCTGGCTGCTCCAGGCTCACTGTGGCGTTGGGTCAGGCAGCCGTGGGCAGAGGGTCCGATACCCAGATAATCGCCCAGACGCCAATAGTTGAGATTGTGCCGACAGGCTCGGCCTGGTTTGGCATAGTTGCTGATCTCATAGGGTTGCCACCCCCCCTTGGAGAGAATTTGCCGGGTGGTCTCGAAAAGGGCCAGCTCCTGCTCTTCATCCAGCAGGGAAAAGAGACCCTGCCGATGTTGCCGCTCAAAAGGGGTGCCCCCTTCCAGGCTTAATCCGTAACAGGAGAGGTGTTCCGGCTGCCAGTCCATGGCCTCCTCAAGCTCCCTCTGCCACCCTGCCAAGGTTTGGCCAGGGGTGGCAAAGATAAGATCCAGATTGAGGTTGTTGAACCCTCCCTGGCGGCTGCTGCGGATGGCTTGTCGGGCTTCGTCCAGGGTATGGGGTCTCTCCAGGATGATCAGTCGGTCTTGGTTGAAGGCCTGGATACCCAGGCTAAGCCGATTGATCCCCGCCGCCAGCCACTGGTCGACCTTTGCCGGTGTGCAGGATTCGGGGTTGGACTCCAGGGTGATTTCACACCCTGCTGCCAGAGGCCAGAGAGAGCGAACGGTTTGCAGTAGATGCTGGACGGTTCTGCCCTCCAGCAGAGAGGGGGTTCCGCCCCCTAAAAAAAGGCTCTGCAGGGGACGGTCATCATGGGTCAGACGCCCTCGCCAAAAATGCAGCTCTCGCTCCACGGCAGCCAGATAGCCCTGTTCAGGAATGTGGCTTTGAACCGTGGAGTGAAAATCGCAATAGGGACACTTTCGGACACAGTAGGGTACATGGAGATAGAGTCCCAGAGGGGGAAGGTCTCCCCCTTGACTCACAGTTTTTCCAGTAACAGCTTGCGTTGCATGGCAATCAGCTCTCTGACCCCTTTTTCTGCCAGGGTTGCCATGGCGTCAAACTCACTCCGGCTGAAGGGGTGCCCCTCTGCGGTGCCTTGGATCTCAATAAACTTGCCTGTACCGGTCATGACAAAGTTCATGTCGGTTGCACAGTTGGAATCTTCCTGATAGTCCAAGTCCAACATGGGGGTATCCTGAACGATACCGCAACTGACCGCTGCGACAAAATCGGTGATGGGCAGCTCTCGGATCTCTCCGGCATCCCGCAATCGGGTGCAGGCGTCCATCAGAGCGACAAAGGCGCCGGTAATGGAGGCAGTGCGGGTTCCACCGTCGGCTTGAATGACGTCACAATCAATCCAGATGGTCCGCTTGCCGAGTTTTTTCAGGTCGGTTACCGAGCGAAGAGAGCGACCGATCAACCGTTGAATCTCCAGGGTTCGTCCCCCCTGTTTACCCCGGCTGGCCTCTCGACCAATTCGGCTGTGGGTGGAGCGTGGCAGCATGCCGTATTCACCGGTAACCCAGCCTTGATTTTTCCCCCGCAACCAACGGGGCTGCTGCTCCTCAATGGAGGCGGTGCAGATTACCTTGGTGCCACCAAAGGTGATCAGGCAGGAGCCTTCGGCATGGTCGTTATAGGGGCGGGTAATGGTAACCGGGCGCATCTCATCCAGGGTTCTGTTGTGGCTGCGGGTAGGGGTGGGTCGGGTATTGGACATGAAAAAAGCCTGTTAAAATAGAGTTTAGAAGAGTGATAGTGGGTTTTTAATGTAAAGTTGCTGTTACTTAAGTGGCACAGTCCGAAATGATGAGCGTAGCCATTGTCAGGCTTTAACCTTTTGAAGGGAACGTTCCTTAAAAAGGGTCTGCAGAGTCGGTAGCGTCTCCTTGGCATGGGGGCCGATCAATACCACCACCATGTTCTCCTTCTGCATCAACCCTTCAACGATGGTCGGTAGCTGCTCCGGGCGGATGGATCGGGCCTTGTCCCAGGCTTGGGAGAGGGGTTCCTGATGACCAAACAGCCGATCTCCCACATAACGGTCAATCAGAAGGCTGGGCCTGTCCAGTTGGGTGATCAGGCTGGCTCGCCATCGGGTTTGCAGGCGCTGCCACTCTTCATCGGAGGGGAGACTCTGGGAAGCTGACGCCAGTTCATCCAGCAGGGCGGTAAAAAGCTTGGGCAGATTGTCAGGAGAGACCGAGGCTCCCAACTCCAGAACGCCACACTCCAAAAAAGCGGTGTAGGCTGCCCAGATATCGTAGACCAGCCCCTGTTTTTCACGGATATTGGCTTGGAGTCGAGAAGAAAAACCGTCATCCATCAGCCGCCGAACTGCGACAACTTTGGTGTAGTCAGGATTGTTATAACCAAAGGTTCGAAAGGAGAGGGTCAGACAAAACTGGGCATCTTGATCGTTGACCGCAACCCAGTGCGGACCCGGTGTCATGGAGGTTGGTGGGGTGGGGGTGGGGGAGCGGCCTGATGGCAACCCTCCCAGGTTCTCCTCAGCCAGTTGGATGCTCTGGGCATGCTGAATGGGGCCACAAAAGGCGATGGCCATGTTGCCGGCCCGATATTGGCGTTTCATGTAGTCGTGAAGATGGTCGGCGGTGAGCTGTTTAATCACTTCGGGCAGGCCAAGAATAGAACGGGAGAGGGGGTGGTCTGGCCAGAGTTTCTGGCTGCTCAATACCGAGGCGTTGGTGTTCTCGCCCTGCTCGTTCTCCTCGTCCCGCATCTCTGCCAACACGACACTGCGCTCGGTCTCCATATCGGAAAAAACCGGCAGGGTAAACATTTCGCAAAAAGCCCGCAGTCCCGGTGGCAACTGCTCCGGTGGCAGAGAGATCCAGTAGGCGTTGCTCTCATGACCGGTGGCAGCATTCATGTCGGCTGCCATGGATTCGATCAGGGCATGAAACTGGGTAGGGTTGGGGGTGTTGACGGTCCCCTTGAAGAGCATATGTTCCAGAAAATGGGCAATGCCGGTCTCCTGTTCCGACTCAAAGCGGCTACCGGCTCGCACCAACAGGGTGACGCTGACCTCATGGAGCCAGGGCATGGGCAGGGTGGCAACAGTCAGTCCGTTCGGTAGATGAGAGAGCTGATAGTCCGGGTCTGGAATGGGAAGATCGGCGGAAGAAGGTTTCACTGGAGGTATCTAACCCGTTAAACAAGATCGATTTGGGGGCTGTAGTGGCAGCGCCTTGCCCCCATTTGAAAACAGCTGTGGGTTATCTGCGTCCGCCACGCCGAGGATGGCTGTCACGACGACCCCCTCGATTGCTCCGGCCCCCTTTTCTATCTTGAGAGGGTAGGCGGGGAGGCTTGATAAGTTTCGCATACAAGGCGTCATCGGCCCATTCGACATCAATTTTCATTCCGACATACTGCTCGATGGCCTCCAGGTTGTAGGCGCCCCCTTCGTCGACCAATGTAATGGCATCACCCTTGGCACCCGCTCGGGCTGTCCGTCCGATACGATGGACATAATCTTCTGCATTTTCAGGCAGGTCGTAGTTATAAACGTGGGTTACTCCGTCAATGTGCAGTCCCCGGCCCGCCACATCCGTGGCAATCAAAACAGCCAGCTCACCTTTTTGAAAACGGTTGAGCACCTTCATCCGTTTGGCCTGGGGCACATCACCAGAAAGATAACCGGCGGCAATATTGTTGACCGCCAGCCAGTTTTTCAGTTTTTCGCCCATACGCTTGGTATTGACAAACAGCATGACCCGACCGGTAATTTTTTCCGGGGGGGAAGATTCTCCTTCGATGGGCGCTGGACGCATACCGAGATCCCGACGCATCAGGCCAACCAGCAGGCTGATTTTCTGTCCCCCTTCAACGTGATAGAGAACCTGGGTCACATGGTCGACGGTTTTCATCTCGGTTTTGGTGGAGATGACCTCCGGGGCGTTCATATACTCGTAGGACAGCTCTTGAGCTCGATGGGACAGAGTAGCGGAAAAGAGCATGGAGAGTCGCTGTTCGTAGTGGGGCAGGCGGCGCATGAGATAACGCAGGTCTGCAATAAACCCCATGTCGAACATTCGGTCAGCCTCGTCGATAACCAGCACTTCGACCCGAGAAACCAGATAGCTTTTCTGCTTGAAATAGTCGATCAGCCGGCCCGGTGTGCCAATGAGGATATCGACCCCTCCTTGAATCAACCGCTCGCGCTGTTTTTCGTAATCGACCCCGCCATAGACCGCATGGATGGACAGCCCGGTATGGGCGCCAAGGGTGTGGGCATCCTGTTCAATCTGGATGGCCAACTCTCGGGTTGGGGCGATCAGCAAGGCTCTGGGGCGGCTGACCCCTTTGGGTTTAGCCTGCTTGTCTGGGTCATCCCGCATGGCTTTCAGGGTTTCGAGGGTGGAAGCACCGTTGAGTCGGGCCAGGGTGGCAACCAGAAAGGCCGCGGTTTTACCTGTGCCGGTCTGGGCCTGTCCAGCCACATCTCGACCTGAGAGGGTGAGGGGAAGGGTAAGCTCTTGGATGGAGGTACAGGTGCTGAACCCGCAATCACGAACACCGGCCTGAACCGGCTCTGGGATGGGAAGCTCAGAAAATTCCATACGTATCCAATATATAAAGTTGGGTTGGTTGATTATAGACTTCAAAACGGACGATCAGTCCGAATGAGTCCCAATACAGCGGCTGATCAACTCGATAAGGAGTTTGGGAAAGGGGGCTGATCAGCCAGATGTTGGTTCTAAGGGAGATTATGCTCACCACTCCCCCAACGCAAGACACTCTTGAAGGGCTGATCCAGCGCCCGACGTGCCTTGTAAAAGAGAGGCGGATCAGCCCTTTCAGGTGCAGCAAGAAAAAGACAACTCCCCTCCCGCGAGCCGGCCTCTGTTCTGTTCAGGCCCGGCTGCTAAGAGGTTGGAGAGAGGCTTTTTCAGGAGGCGGCAGTCGCCAACTGTTTGACCTTGGCGTTCAGCCTTTTTGCCCGACGGGAGGCCTGATTCTGGTGGATGATTCCCTTACGAGCAGAAATAGCCAGTTCGGAAATGGCGATGGTGAGAGTGCTCTGTGCCACTTTGATGTCACCTGACTCCACGGCTGTGATCACTTTTTTGCAGAAAGTGCGAAGACGTGCCCGGATTTCACGATTGCGTTGGGTACGTTTGACCGTTTGACGGTTGCGCTTCATGGCAGATTTGATATTGGCCACTGAACAAAAACTCCTATTGCATTTTTACGGGCTTTGGGCCCATACACTGGTGGTTCGTTAAACAAACAGGTACCCTGAAATTCGACTTGAATAGCAGAGAAACCGGATATCACTAATCGAAGAACGTAATAGTATCGCAATTCCTGGAACGTTCGTCAAAGGGTTTTTCCAAATTGACCACCGAATCAGACCATACTCCACCCCCTGTCCGGTCACACCCAGCCAGTCGATTGATGCGTGCGGTGGGGACCATCAGCTTTTTTACCCTGCTCTCCCGCCTGTTGGGTTTTGTCCGAGATGTGGTCATTGCCCGGTTTTTTGGTGCCGGTATGGGGGCCGACGCTTTTTTTGTCGCCTTGAAACTGCCCAACTTTCTGCGACGACTCTTTGCTGAGGGGGCCTTTAGTACCGCCTTTGTGCCGGTCTTCAGCGACTATATCGCCAAGGGGGATGATGGCTCCACCCGAGAGGCGGCCCGAGCGGTTTTTACCGCGTTGAGTGTGGTTTTGCTGGGGGTGGTGGCGGTGGGGCAGTTGCTCATGCCTCTGCTCATCTTAATCATTGCCCCCGGCTTCTCCGATGACCCGGAGAAAGTACAGTTGACGGTGGATCTGACCCGGATCACCTTTCCTTATATTTTTTTCATCTCCCTGGTGGCTCTGGCGGGGGGAATATTAAACAGCTTTCACCGTTTTGCCCTGCCCGCTGCCACCCCGATCCTGCTTAATGTCTCCCTGATTATCGGGGCGGTCTATCTCTCGCCCTTAATGGAGAGGCCCGCCTTGGGGTTGGCCTTTGGTGTACTGCTGGGTGGGATTACCCAGTTGGCTATCCAGCTTCCGGCCCTGGCTCGGATAGGGATGCCCTTTGCCTTTTCCTGGAACTGGAAACATCCGGCTATTCAACGGATTCTTTTTTTGATGGGGCCGTCGGTTTTGGGCGTGTCGGTGGCTCAGGTCAACCTGCTCTTTGATATCTTTCTGGCCTCCTGGCTGGCGGAGGGGTCCATCTCCTATCTCTATTATGCCGACCGTCTGGTGGAGTTTCCTCTGGGATTGATCGGCATCGCCATGGGAACCGCCATCCTTCCGGCTCTCTCGGCCAAGGCGGCCGGAGGGGATAGGCAGGGGTTGTGTCATGATCTGGATTTTGGATTGCGCCTGGTCTTGATGATCAATATTCCCGCCACGGTGGGGCTGGTGGTGCTTCGGGAGCCGATCCTCTCTTTGCTGTTTGAACGGGGCGCATTCGATGAAAACGCCACCTATCTGACCGCTCAGGCTCTTTTGGCCTATGGGCTGGGGCTGACCGCTTTTTCTGCCATCAAGGTGCTCGCGCCGGCCTTCTATGCCATGAAAGATACCCGCACACCGGTTCGCATCGCCATCATCTGCATGAGCAGCAACATGGTGCTTAATGTCCTGCTGATGATTCCTCTTCAGCATGTGGGCTTGGCTCTGGCTACCACCCTGTCGGCTTTTTTGAATGCCTTTTTGTTGCTCAGAGGGTTGGATAAAAAGGTGGGATATCGTATCGGTAGAAAATTTATGATAACCATGGGCAAGACCGCCATCGCCAGTGGTCTTCTCTGGATTTTTCTGGAGTTGGCCCTGCTCTCTTTCTGGCATGGGCCGACCCAGACCATGGAAAAAGCCCTTATTCTGCTCCCCCTCATTTTTTTTGGTGGGTTGCTGTTTGGGCTGGTTATCTGGCTGTTGAAAGGGGAGGAGATGGGGGCGCTGCTGGCGGCACTCAGACACAAGCGAGGCTGACCAGAGGAGGGGGATGGGATCATTTTTCTTGACAATGGAATGATCTAACTAGAGAATTTACCAGTCAAATCAATGTGCCTACCTTTTAAGAAGAGTATGGATAAATGTCTGCGAATAAAGAGAAAAAGCACACCATCATTGTTGCGGATGATTCTCGTTCAGCCAGGACAATGATCGCCAATCGGCTAGAAAAAATGGGCTATACCGTCTTTCAGGCAGAGGATGGCAAGGTGGCCTATCAGCTCTTTGTCAAGGAGATGCCGGATCTGATTCTGATGGATGCCAATATGCCGGTTGTCGATGGTTATCGGACATCGGCAGAGATCAGGCGGCACGCCAGAGGGGAGGATGCCCGTATTATCATGGTGACCGGTCAGGGGGATGATGCCTCGGTGGAGCGGGCTTTTCAATCGGGGGCGGATGAGTTTATCACCAAGCCGGTCCACTGGGCGGTATTGGAAAAGCGCATTCAGCTGATGATTGAGCGCAATCACAACCAGATCGCCATCCGTGAAAACAGTGCGCGCATGGAGGCGGTGTTCAATACGGTTGTTGACGGTATTTTGGTTGTCAATGATAAGGGGATGATTGAAACCCTCAACCATGCGTCTGCGCGGATTTTTGGTTATTGGGATTGGGAGTTGACCGGTAAGAATGTCTCTCTTCTCATGCCGCCCAGGGAGGGGGAGAAGCAGGACGCCTTTTTTCAGGGCTGCCTGATGTCTGGCGAGAAAAATGTGACCGGTAAATTGCGTGAGGTGGAGGGGAAACACAAGGAGGGCCACCTGTTTCCTGTCGAGCTTTCCGTCACCGAGGTCAAGCTGGCTGATCGGGTGGTTTTTACCGGGGTGGTACGGGATATTACCCAACGTAAAGAGGCAGAACAACGTATCTATCATCAGGCCAACTATGATGCCTTGACCGATCTGCCCAACCGTTCCCTGTTCATGAAAAATCTGGCCGATAAGTTGGCGGAGACTCAAAAAAAAGGTGGCTCTCTTGCTCTGATCTTTATCGATCTGGATCGTTTTAAATGGGTCAATGACAATCTGGGCCATCCGGCGGGAGACGAGCTCTTAAAGGCCGCTTCCGCTCGGGTCAAGGCGTTGGTTGGCGAGAAGGATGCGGTGGCTCGACTGGGTGGAGATGAGTTTACCGCCACCGTTACCCAATTTAAAGACCCCTCCGAGATAGAGACGCTGGCCTTTTCTCTGTTGAAAGCCTTGAACAAGGCGTTTGAGTTGGAGGGGCAGGAGGTGTTTATCTCCGGCTCTCTGGGGATTTCGCTCTTTCCACAGGATGCGGACGATCTGACCACCCTGTTGAAGCGGGCCGATGAGGCCATGTACCAATCCAAAAAGGCTGGGCGCAACGCCTATCATTTTTGTTGCGGACAGTCGTTGATTCTCGACAAGCGGTACTGATCCAACGTGCCTACCCCCCTGCTGGCTCTATCTCAGCTCTGTTTTGCCCTGCCCAACCAGGGGCCGGCACTCTTTGCCAACCTTTCCTTTGCCCTGTATCCGGGAGAGCGGGTGGCGATTGTGGGGGGGGAGGCGTCGGGTAAAAGTTGTTTGATGCGGTTGATGGCGGGGTTGATGGTGCCTGACTCCGGTCAGGTTCTCTTCAAGGGCAGCGCGCTTTGCCACCCCCCTCCCCAGCCGGGAGGTGTCGCCCTTTTGTTCCGGGAGGCGGCGAACCATTTTTTGGCACCGGTTGCCGGAGAAGAGATCCGCCTGGGGATGGCGCGGGGATCGGATCGGCAGCAGTCAGAGCGTACGGCGACCCTGTTATCGATGGTTGGCCTGCCCCCTCAGGCTGTTGGTTGGTCTCTCTCCACGTTGTCGGCTTCTCAACAGTATCGGGTGGCGCTGGCTGCGCTGCTGGCCGGAAAACCCGCCCTGATTTTGGCCGATGAACCGGGTCATGCTCTGGATTCGGAGGGCGAGGAGGGGGTGGCCAACCTTTTTGCCCGGCAGTGTCAATCCCACGCTGTTGCTCAGCTGATCTTAACCAGTCGGCTGGATCGGGCCGACCGTTTTGCCGACCGTATTCTCTCCTTGGGTCAGGGTATTTTAACCCCACTCTCTACCACCCCTTCCCCAAACAGCCATCCTTGATATAAGCTGAATCAAGCAACTTTTCGTTTCCAGGTTAAACGATCCTATCAATGATGGGCCTGGAAGAGAGACAAAAGGGATAATCTCTTTTTTTCGTGGCTCCAACAGCAAAGGGAAAGATATGGAAGAGCAGACCAAAGAACAGGCACCACCTTCAGATCAACCGGCTTTTCATGTTGAAAAGCTCTATATCAAGGATCTCTCCTTCGAAAGCCCCAACACCCCGGAGATTTTTGCCGATTTGGGTGAGCCAAAAGTGGAGTTCAACCTCAATACCGGTGCAACCCAAAAAGGGGAGGATCACTTTGAGGCGACGTTACAGGTAACCGTGAGCGTTAAAAATGCGGAGAAGACCCTCTTTTTGGTCGAGGTCTCCTATGGCGGTATTTTCCTGATTCGTAACTTTGAGAAGGATCAGCTTGATGCCTTGTTGGGTATTGAGTGTCCTTCCATTCTCTTTCCCTACATCCGTCGTGTGGTCTCTGATCTGGTCACCGAGGGGGGGTTCAAGCCGCTGGTTCTGGACCCGATCAATTTCGCGGCCCTTTTCCATCAGGCACGGGCCGAAGAGGCCAAAAAAGCAGCGGCTTCGGGTGGTGGCAGCGGCGAAAAGCTTAACTAAAGTGACTTAAGCCCTTTGGTAGGCCAAAAAAAGAGACCCAGTTTAAGTTCGCTTAAACCGGGTCTCTGTCGTTATATAGTGAGTGAAAAAGGGCCGAACGGGAGGGCTTCCCTGTCTGTCAGGGTTTGGTATAGTCCGCGGTTACGATGGTTGAGATGCCACCTCTGACATTAAAATCTCCCACCACGGTCATGGTGCGGGGAGAGGCGATGGCGACCAGCTCATCCAGAATCTGGTTGGTGACCGCCTCATGGAAGTGGCCTTTTTCCCGGAAGCTCCATAAATAGAGCTTGAGGGATTTTAGCTCGATACAGGTCTGGTCCGGTATGTAGGAGATGCGAATCTCGGCAAAGTCCGGTTGACCGGTTTTGGGGCAGACACAGGTAAACTCCGGACATTTCATCTCGATCCGGTAGTTCCGATTGGGGTTTGGGTTGGGAAAAGTTTCTAACATAGCGACCTTTTACTAGGCGATTTGTGGGCAGAAGTCAATTTTTCATTTATGATCGGGATGTGATGGCTGATTGGTCAAGCCATTTTTCAAATGGAATCCTTGTAGACAAGCAGGTGGAATGATGAGCAGCAAGAAAAAACTGGGCTGGGGGAAGCTCTCTCTCTTATTGGTAACCGTCCCTTTATTACTGCTGGTTGGACTGTTGCTGACCGCTACCCAGTGGATGGAGTGGGGTATCAAGAAGGGGTTGCCGGGTATGGAGGTTCACCTGGAGAAGGGGGGTATCAACCTGCTGGATGGGCGGGTAGAGCTGACAGGGTTGGCTTTGGCCAAGGGGGGGAGCGAAAAATTGCAGATCTCTCTTCTGGCTGTGGATCTTTCGTTGAAAAGCCTGTTTAAAAAACAGGTGATCTTGGACCAGCTTCAGGTCGCTCAGGGTAACATTTGGATAGAGGCTCTGCCCTCGGGTGGTTGGCAGGTGGCTGGTGTCGATCTGCCCCCCTCGTCCCCAGAGAGTCAGGCCCAGAAGCAGAAACAGGAGCCTGCCCAGCCCATCGACAATTTAGGTGTCGGATTCCGAGAGCTTCTGTTGGATCAGCTCACCTTCCATCTTAAAGAGGGGGGACGGCAACAGACGGTGGGTCTCAACCATCTTCAGGTTACCTCTCAGGGGGTTTTTCAGACCAGCAGCTCTCTGGGTATTGTTCTCGATGCCGGGCTGGATAAGGCTCGGCTGCAGCTAAAAGGTCAGGCCGCTCCGTTTGCCGCTCCTCTCCACTTTAAGGGCAACCTGAATATCAAAGGGCTTGCCCTGGCCCTTGCCAAACCCTATTTGGCAGAGATTCCCCCCTCCCTGCAGGGGTCGGCCTCCACCAATATGGATCTGGATCTTTCCTACGCCGAGCAGGGGGAGTCTCAATTCAACCTCTCCGGCGATCTCAATCTGCACGATTTTGCCGTCGAACAAGACGCCCTGGCGGTGCAGCTTCCCCTGACCGGTTGGCAGGGAAAGGTTGTCGCCTCTCTTCCTCCGGCTTCGGATCATCAGGCTGCCCCCAAAGTGACCCTGACCGGTAGTCTTAAACTCAGCGGTCTCTCCATGACCCAGGAGGACCATACCGTTCAACTGCCGCAAACCCAGTGGTTGGGGGTGGTGTCGGCCTCCCTGCCGCCGGGGGCCAAGCCAACAGGATCGATCAAAGGCATGGTGCAGAGTGAAGAGGGTCTGTTTAAACTGGGAGGCACGCAACAGTCAGAGGGAGCCATTGATGGGGTGACCTTTAAAAAACTTCTGCTGGAGGGGATCAATGTGGCCCTTGCCGATAACTCGGTGGCGGTGGATGGGGTGGCGTTGGCAGATCTGTACATCCAGACTGTGGGTAAAAAAAATACGCTGCTGGTGGTTGAAGGGGTCGATCTGAAACAGGCCCAGTACGACCCGTCTGGTCGGGTCACGTTGGATTCAGTCGCGGTAACGGGCAGCTCGCTCTTTTTGCACCGTAACAGCGTGAATAAGTGGCCCTGGTCCGATTTGACCCCCGCAGACTCCGCCTCGGATGCAGAAAAAAAACCGGAGGTGGCTGGGCAAGATTCGGATGAACAACAAGGTGATGGGGCAGAAAAACCGGCACTCTCCTATCGGCTGGGCTCTCTCTCCTTCCCCAAGGGGGTGGTTATCTCTCTGTTGGATGAAGGGGTCAGCCCGGTTGTTCGGGTTGGGGGGCAGATTGATCGTCTGGAGGTTGCTGCCATCGATAGTCTCACCCCGGATAAGGCAACCTCTTTCAACATAGCGGGTCGGGTGGGGGAGTATGGCAAGTTTCAATTTTCTGGGGAGGGGAAGCCGCTGCTCTCATCTCCGGATGTTATAGTCAAGGGGTTTATCAAGGCGATATCCCTTCCGCCATTCTCCCCTTATGTGGTCCCGGAGTTGGGCTATAATTTTGGTAGTGGCAGCTTGGATGTGGATACCGACCTGACAGTTGCCCAGTCGGGCATTCAGGCCAAGAATGGTATTAAACTCAAAATGTTCAAACTGGTTTCAGCCAAAAATAAAAAGTCGGCTGAGATTGCCGAAAAACTTCCGATCCCCATCAACAGTGCCTTGGATTTTCTTCGTGATGGTGACGGGGATATTTCGATGAGCATTCCGGTGGCTGGGACAGTGGAGAACCCTGATGTCAAACTGGATGATATTATAAGCAAAGTGATGGGTAAGGTGACCGTCAAGGCGGCCAAAACCACCGCTTTTGCCGCTCTTGGCCCCATCGGCTTGGCTCTTTCGGCTGTGGAGATGATCGGTACGGCTGCTGTGGAGGCGGAACGTCAGAGCAATCTGGAGCCGATTTTCTTTGCGCCGGGTTCCAGTCAGTTATCGGCGGATAGTGTGGAGCGGCTGAATAAGTTGGCAACCTACCTGACCACCAAACAGAAAGGGCGTGTCTCTGCCTGTGGTGTGGTGGTTGCGGCGGATGAGGCTGCCTTGGTGCAATCGGCTGATACGGTTGCCCAGACGCAACCAACGGATGTGGCTGCCCAGACGCAACCAGCAGGAGAGGCTTTAGCCAGCCAGCCGGCAGTGGAGATGCCGCCATCAAGCTGGATCTATCCTGATGCTATCGAGTCGATCCAGCCGGTTACCCCGGAAAAGGTTGTCCAACCCCAGAGGGAGGAGCAGGTTGTTGTCCAAAAAGGGGGACGTTTCCATACGGTTCGGGTGGCCTCGTTCCAATCTTTGGACCGTGCCAAGCGCGAGAAGGGGCTGTGGGAAAAAAGGGGCTATACGGCGTCGATTCAAGCGCTCCCCGGTCGGGGAGGCAGAGAGTGGCAGGCGGTCTCTGTCGGTCTGTTTGACCAGCGCAGCCAAGCGACGGAGCTTGCGGGGGAGCTGAATAAAACCTATCAGACCCAATCCATTGTTGCCCAAATCGTCACTCCTGACGTTGTCGAGAGCCGGATGGTGGCCTCAGCCCAGCCCTCTGCAGCCCAGGTGATCCCGGCCAATAAAACCATGGCTGCGCAGCGGCCTGCCCCTGCAGAGTCACCACAGGTGATGGCGCAACCGGTGTACTCATCGACGGGTGGCAAGATGGACCAGCCTCTTTTGGAGCGATTGAACGCCTTGGCTGTTAAACGGTCTTCGGTGGTTAAAAACTTTTTGATCACCCAGGGGAAAGTGGCGGAAGATCGGGTTTTTGCCTGTACGCCGGCACCACCTCAGCCTCAAGATAAAGAGGGGCCTCGGGTTGGTTTCTCTTTCTAGCGCGTCCTGATTCATGTTTTAATCGCAGCCAGAGGGGGAGGATGGTATTCAAAGCCTCTCCTTAGAGGGGTCAGGCTCCTCTCTGTCTGCTTTAAATGAAAACTATTTGGGAGTTGTCTGTTGATATGAGCCGTCAGTCACATTGGCAAGAGGTCTATGCCCATCAGGAGGGGGACCGGTTCAGTTGGTTTCAACCGTTCCTATGTCGCTCTGATCTTTGGCATGATCGTGCCCTCTTCCACTTTTGTCGGTTTCAACGACAGTAGTATGGGTTGGGTATGAAGATTAAAACGCTCTTTTATGGGTTTGTCGGCTTGGTGCTCTTGGGTTTGTGGGTTGTCTGGGCTTTTTTTATTGTTCCGCCGCCTCCGTTGTCACCTTTGGTTTCCCAACAGGATCAATCTTCCCGGTTTTCGCTGGATTCCGCCTCTTCATCGGATAAGGCTCTCTCAGCCCAACCGGAGCAGGCCTCCGGGCCATTGCTGCAGCCAGAGGTGAAGCGGACAGCCATCTTGAAGGTTGAGAGCATACCCCAGGGGGCCAAAGTTCTGTTGGATGGTGGGGTGCTTGGTGTGACGCCGGTGATGGTGGAAAAAATGGCGCTGGGCCAATATCGACTCAAGCTGGAGAAGGTGGACTATAGCTATATTGAGGTGGCCTTAAATCTGCAGGAGGACACGGTTGTCAACCTGAGCCTGGATCTTATCCCCCTTTCAAACAGACCCACCAGAAAACCCCTCAGTCGCCAAGGGAGAATGCCCGATGTGGCCCCGGTGCTGGATCGCAAAAACCAGCCGCAGGGGGTAAATGCCAAGCCGAAAAGAAAACAGCAGGGGCAGGAGAAGGTGCAGGAACAGGCGGATGGCCTCTGGATTGAACCCAATACCGGCATCTCCTTTGTTTCGATTCCCGATGGCTGCTTCACCATGGGCAGTGAGACGGGGGGGATGGATGAGAGGCCGGAGCATCGGGTTTGTCTGGATGCCTATAAAATCGGTCGGTACGAGGTGACTCAAAAAGAGTGGATAAAGGTGATGGGAGAGGAGAACAACCCCTCTCACTTTACCTCGAAGGATACCTTGCCGGTGGATTCGGTCTCCTGGAGTGAAGCCAATCGGTTTATCCAAAAGTTGAACACTTTGGGGTCTACGGTTTTTCGGCTGCCGACTGAAGCCGAGTGGGAGTATGCCTGTCGGGGGGAAGAGGGTGGGCGAGGGGATTGGATTACGCCAGAGCAGGCCAACTACCGGGATGGGTCGGCATCGTCTCGACAGGATGGAGGTCGCAACCAGGAAGGTACGGCGCCGGTTGGTTCGTTTCAGCCTAACGGATTTGGGCTGTATGATATGCATGGTAATGTCTATGAGTGGTCCCAAGATTGGTATGAGAAAGACAAGTATGCCAACTCAGCAGAGAAAAATCCGATCTCAACCAACGACAGCAGTTTTTTCCGCCTGCTCCGAGGGGGGGCCTGGTACAGCAATCCGAGTCAACTGCGCTGTAGCTATCGCTATCGGGGGCGGCCTGGTGTGCAGAACAATGGCAACGGCATTCGATTGGTGGTATCCAATTTCCGGTAGGTTGTGTATGATGAAGGAGAGAATAGTATCAACCCGTAGGTTTAGATGGAGAGATTTCTCGTGGGTCGTCTTAGAACATTGATTATTGGAGCCGGTGTGGCCTTTCTGGTCTCTGGCGTATTGAATATGGGGGGAAAAGGGGATGGAAAGGTGGATTTTGACAGCCTTCTGACCATGGCCTTTCTGGTCTATATCTGGTACACTCTGCGTTGGGCCGCCTCTTCCAAAAACCGCAAGAAGGACGCTTCGACCAAACCTCAGGAGTTGGACTCCCAAGGGCCAGAACCCGGTCAGAAACCTCCTCTTGACAAACGAACCGAAGCGGAAATTTTCCGGATTCGTGAGATGATGCAGGAAAAAGAGCGCGCTGAAGGGGAGGAGTCACAGCCCCTTTCGGACCAACCCGGCACCAACCAGCCAAAGGCGGAGTCTATGAACGATGCCATCCCCAACCTGCTCGGCTCTTTGCGACCAGACAATCACACCATTATTCGCCATAAGTCCCCCTGGGCCATTATTGAGCGGGGTGCTACCGTAGGCCGTTTCCGTAACGCCCCCATTCCCGCCTGGATTGTTACTTCCGATAACCGTAAAGCCGATTATAACGGCATTACCGATGACCCTTCTCTGGAGGGTGTCGTCTGTATTGAGGTGCCGGAGCGTTCCGAACTCATTCTGCCCCCAGGGCTGGTTTATCTCTTGCGTTCATGACCGGTACCACCCCCAAGCACACGCCGATGATCGCCCAGTTTCTGGCAATCAAGGCAGAACATCCCGACGCCCTGCTGTTTTATCGTATGGGGGAGTTTTACGAGCTGTTTTTTGACGATGCCCTGACAGCTGCCCCTATTCTGGATATTATTCTGACCTCCCGAGGCAAATCGGGTGGTCAGCCGATTCCCATGGCTGGTGTTCCGGTCCATAGACTGGACTCCTATCTGAAAATAGCGGTGGAAGCGGGCCATAAGGTGGCGATCTGTGAACAGATGGAGCCCCCTGGCAAGGGCAAGGGGCCGGTACGCCGGGAGGTGTTACGGGTGGTCACCAGCGGCACCCTGACCGAGGAGAGTCTGCTCAACCCCCGAAGCAACAATTTTCTTGTTGCCATTGCACCCCCTTCAAAAAAGAGCGGCTCCCCCGCCCTGGCGGCGCTGGATCTCTCTACCGGTCAATTTCAGGTGGGAGAGCCGGGATCTTGGGAGTTGACGTCGGCTTCCCTCTCGGGATTGAACCCGGTAGAGGTGGTCGCTCCTGAGGGGTGGAGCTGTCCTCAGGAGATTATGTCGTGGCAACATCGTATTACCCGTCGTCCAGGCTGGGAGTTTGACCGGGATCAGGCGGTTGAGAGGATAAAAAAACATTTTAACGTCGCTGTGCTGGAGGGTTTTGGCATTGCCGACTCCCCCTTGTGTCAGCGGGCAGCCGGAGCCTTGATTGCCTATTGCCAGGAGACCCAGCGGGGCGCCCTCTCCCACATTACCGCCCTCTCCCGGACCTTGAGCGATCAATTCATGGTGCTGGATGATAACTGCCGGCGTAATCTGGAGATCAACGGCGCGCTGCGAGATGGGGGACGAAAGGGAAGTTTGTTGGGGGTGTTGGATGAGACGGCGACGGCTATGGGTAGCCGCCTGATGACCCAGTGGTTGAACCGTCCGTTGCAACAGGTAGCCGAGATCCTCGCTCGACAAGAGGGGGTCGAATGGCTGTTGACCGGCAACCCCCTGGCAAGGGAGAGAATACGGGAGGTTTTGCAGAGGGTACGAGACCTGGAGAGGCTGCTGAGTCGCATTGCCCTGGGACGGGCTGCCCCAAGAGATTTTGGGGCGTTGCGGCTCACTTTGGAGCAGCTGCCGGTTTTGGCTGACAATCTGTCCGGGGATGATCTGCCTGCTATTCTACGGCAGGTTAAACGGTGTTTGGATGGTCATGAGCGGCTGTTAACCCTGCTGCAGTCGGTCTTGGCCGACAACCTGCCGGTAGCTTTGAAGGAGGGCGGGGTGATTCGGGTCGGTTACCATGCCGAGTTGGACCGCCTGCGGGATCTCTCTGGCGGTGGCAAAAAGGGGCTGGCTGATCTGGAGCGCCAGGAGCGGGAGAAGACGGGGATCCCCAGCTTGAAGGTGAAGTATCACCGGACGTTCGGTTACACCTTGGAGGTAACCAACGTCCACAAAGAGCGGGTACCCTACAGCTACCAACACAAACAGACCATGGCCAACGCCATTCGCTATACCACCCCGGAACTCAAGGAGTTTGAAGAGCAGATTTTTGATGCCGAGGAGCGGCTGCATCTGCTGGAGGCGGAGCTGTTTGACACTTTGAGTCAGGAGGTGGCAACCCATGCAGCCTCCCTCCAACAGACTGCTGTGGGTCTGGCCACCCTGGATGTATTGGCCACCTTTGCCCAAACTGCCGAGCAGCGGGATTTTCATCGACCAGAGGTGAATGAAGAGTCGGTCATCCATATTCAACAGGGGCGTCATCCGGTGGTGGAGGCTCTTTTATGTGAGGAGCCTTTCGTACCCAACGACCTGCGGCTGGACACCCACGACAACCGTCTCTCTCTGATTACCGGCCCCAATATGGCGGGAAAGTCCACCTTTATGCGTCAGGTGGCCTTGATTGTTTTAATGGCTCATACCGGCTCATTTGTGCCGGCCTCCAAGGCGGTGGTTGGTCTGACGGATCGGATTTTTACCCGGGTTGGGGCCGCTGACGATCTGGCGGGGGGGCGTTCGACCTTTATGGTGGAGATGACGGAAACGGCCCATATTCTTCACCATGCCACCACTCGCTCCTTGGTTGTCCTGGATGAGATTGGTCGGGGAACCTCCACCTTTGATGGTCTGTCCATTGCCTGGGCGGTGGTGGAGCGAATTCATGGGGTCTGTCGTTCCCGCACTCTTTTTGCCACCCACTATCATGAGTTGACCGAGTTGGCGCGGTTGAAGCCGGGGATTGTCAATTATACGGTTGAGGTGAAGGAGTCCAGCCGTAGGATTCTTTTTCTGCGTACTATTGTGCCGGGGGCGGCCTCCAGCTCTTACGGTATTCATGTGGCGGAGTTGGCGGGGTTGCCCAGAGAGGTGATCCGTCGGGCCAGGGAGGTGTTAAGTCAGTTGGAGGAGGCCGAACAGAAAAAGCCTGCGCCCTCATCGGCCAAAAAAGCGAGCCAAGCAGAGGCGTATGTGGAGCCGACCCAGCTGAGTCTGTTTATGGAGGCCCCCCCGGAACCGGCTTTGAGTGAACTCAAGGCGTTGGACCCGGATGATCTTACTCCCCGGCAGGCGTTAGAGGCTCTCTATCGCTTGAAAAAGCTGCTTTAGGAGTCTGGCAATAATAACCTGCGCAGATTGTGTCGGATTTTGGTTCACCTGCAAGGCGTGGAAAGGTGCGCATACTCGTTGTATGTATAGAGATTTCAAACCAAATTTGTACAAAACGATTGCGGATGGGTCTGGGAAGGCATGAATGCCTTCCCAGCGGGTTTGGGCAGCGCCCAAGGTCCTAAACCTTTGACTTTGCTTTTTTTTTAATTTTAAAAGCGTGGGGGTTTGGGGGCCTGCAAGGCCTCCCAAGGTGTTGACTTTGCCTTAAACCATTGACCCAATTTGGTCTGAAATCTCTATAAGCCTCCTTAGCTGGGAAAATCCTGCCAAAAGCTCCGATGTAGATCTTCCTTGAGTTGTGTCAAGCGTGGCCCAACACCTATTCGGGGCAGGGCCAGCCGGTTGCTGCTTTTACGCACTACCCCCGGTGTGGTGGTGGTGGCGGTGTGGAAGCCGAAACGGTCCAGCAGAGCCATGGCCTGAGGGGAGCAGTCCCGGCTTCTACCGTTGGGAAAGGCAAAATGGTGACAGGCACCAAGCCGAGACTCGATGGCTGTTTTGGAGCGCTCAATCTGCGCTGTCATCTCCTCCAAGCTCTGCCTGGTGTGCAGCAGAGCATGATCGTGACAGTGAGAACCAATAATTACCCCCCGTTTAGAGAGCTGCTCCACCTCCTGCCAAGAGAGGGGTTGGTCTGAGTCGAAGCGCTCATCCAACCTAAGCCACTGCTCTTCGGAGAGTAGGGAGCGCAGACGGTTTACAAGCAGGCGAACCCGCTCTTGGGGGGCGGTTTTCAACTGGCTTACCACCCCTTGATAGGCCCGTTTTCTGGCCTCCTCTCCTACCAGGGAGAGGGGAGGGCCCTTTTCATCCAGCAAAAAGTGGGTTTGTTGGGTGTAGTTCAGCGCAACCCGAGCGATATAGGTGGGAAATCGGCTCCCCTCGCTGATGTGGCCGGTGGAGAGGTAGATGCCAAAGGGGATGTTAAAGGTAGAGAGAATAGGCTCGACCAGGGTCAGGTTGTTGCGGTAGCCGTCATCGAAGGTAAGGATAATGGCGTTGGTGGGTAGCTCCTCTTGCCCTTGGGTTGCATCGTAGAGGTCATCCAGGGATACCGGCGTGTAGTTGGCTCGGATGAAGAGGATGATTTTCTCGAAGTGTGACCGCTGCAGATGGAGGCTCTGAACGTGAGGGTCGACTATCTTCTCTACCACGCCATGAAAAAAAAGGATGGGGACGCTGGGCACCAACCGTCTGGCCAGCGGTTCCATGGCGTGGGAAATTTTTTCCCACTGATAGGACCAGAAATTCATGGTCAACCCTCCGTTATTGCTCCTCGGAACCCCCGGCACCCTATCCCCTGTGTTGGGGATTGGTGTGGCTGGTTTGGTGCAAAAAAATTGCTGCACTATTTATCTGTATGCTAGAGTGGTGTGTTTCTCTATAGAATACAAAATTCAAGATTTTATTGTTGAAGGAAGTCCTTACATGTTCGGCGCAATTGCAAAAAAAATATTCGGGTCTAGTAATGACCGTTATCTTGCCAGGCTACAACCTCTCATCGACACCATAAATGGTCTGGAAGCTGAAATCAAACCATTGAGCGATGCGGCTTTGCGGGGGATGACCGATACGTTCAAAAAACGCCTGGCAGAAGGAGAGACCCTGGACGACCTGCTGCCCGAGGCTTTTGCTGTGGTTCGGGAGGCCAGCGTTCGATCCATCGGCCTGCGCCATTTTGATGTGCAGTTGGTGGGTGGGGTGGTTCTCCATCAGGGCAAGATTACGGAGATGAAAACCGGTGAGGGAAAAACCCTCATGGCTACCCTGCCTCTCTATCTCAACGCCCTCTCAGGCAAAGGGGCTCACCTGATTACCGTCAACGACTATCTGGCATCCCGTGATGCCGAATGGATGGGGAAAATCTATGGTTTCCTGGGGATGGAGGTGGGGGTCATCGTCCACGGTATGGATGACGAGCAGCGTACCAAGGCCTATCTTGCCGATATCACCTATGGTACCAACAACGAGTTTGGCTTTGACTTTCTGAAAGACAACATGAAGTTCAGTCTATCGGAGATGTGCCAGAGAGAGCTGAATTTTGCCATCGTCGACGAGGTGGACTCCATTCTAATCGACGAAGCCCGTACGCCGCTCATTATCTCCGGCCCCACCGAAGATAACACCGACAAATATTACCGGGTAGACCGACTGATTCCCCACCTGGAAAAGGAGACCCACTACACCATCGACGAAAAGGCTCGCACCGTTGTCTTCACCGAAGAGGGAAACGAAGCGGTTGAGCAGTTGCTGGCCAAAAACAAGCTCCTCAAAGAGGGGAACATGTACGATGTGGGCAATGTCGAAGTGGTCCACCATGTCAATCAGGCCCTGCGTGCCCACGCCCTGTTCGAGTTGGACAAAGATTATATCGTTAAAGATGGCGAGGTGGTCATCATCGACGAATTTACCGGACGGATGATGCCCGGTCGGCGCTATTCGGATGGACTGCATCAGGCGCTGGAGGCCAAAGAGCAGGTTGTGATTCAAAACGAATCTCAAACCCTGGCCTCCATCACCTTCCAAAATCTTTTCCGCATGTACAACAAACTGGCCGGAATGACCGGAACCGCCGATACAGAAGCCGCCGAGTTTCAATCCATCTATAACCTGGAGGTGATCATCATCCCCACCAACCGGGAGATGATCCGGGTGGATCATGACGATGTGGTCTATCGGACCGAGACGGAAAAACAGGACTCTATTGTGGAGGATATTCTCGATGCCCATGGTCGTGGTCAGCCTGTTTTGGTGGGAACCATCTCTATTGAAAAATCGGAGGAGCTATCCCGTATCCTGAAAAAAGCCAAGATACCCCACACGGTTCTCAACGCCAAATACCACGAAAAAGAGGCCAGCATTGTCGCCCAGGCCGGACGTAAAGGCGCGGTGACCATCGCCACCAATATGGCGGGACGGGGAACCGATATCCAGTTGGGCGGTAATCCGACCATGCGTATCGAGGTGGAAATTCCCAAAAGTGTTGAGGAGGGGAAAAGAGCGGCGCTGGAGAGGGCTATCCACGAGGAGTGCCAGTTGGAAAAAGAGGCGGTTTTGGCGGCAGGGGGGCTCTATATTCTCGCCACAGAGCGGCACGAATCCCGCCGTATTGACAATCAGCTTCGCGGACGGGCCGGTCGTCAGGGTGATCCGGGTGCCAGCCGTTTTTATCTCTCCCTGCAAGACGATCTCATGCGGATTTTTGGCTCGGAACGCATGGATGGCATGCTGCAAAAACTGGGTCTGGAAGAGGGCGAAGCGATTATCCATCCCTGGATCAACAAAGCCATTGAGTCCGCCCAGAAAAAGGTGGAGGGGCGCAACTTCGATATCCGTAAAAACCTGCTCAAATATGACGATGTCATGAACGAGCAGCGCAAGGTGATCTATGACCAGCGGCGGGAGTTGATGCAGGATGAGGATATTTCTGACTTTTTAGACGATGTTCGTGCCGAGATTGCTGAATCCATGACGGATGAATATCTGCCAGAGAGTGTCTATCCTGAGGAGTGGAATACCACCGAGTTTATGCACAACATCAAACGTCAGTTTGGTGTTAAAGTGGATGCAGAGCTCTGGAAAACAGAAGATGGTGTGACCAATAAGGTCGCCTTTGAAAGAACCCTGGCAGCCATCAATGCCTATAACAAGGCCCGAGAGGAGTCCATGGGGACGGAGCTTATCCACTATCTGGAGAAGACCATTACCTTGCAGATTCTCGACTACCTCTGGAAAGACCATCTGTTAAACATGGACCACCTCAAGGAGGGTATCCATCTGCGCGGATACGCCCAGAAAGACCCCCTGAATGAATATAAGCGGGAGGCCTTTGAGCTGTTTGACAACCTGCTGGAACGCATTAAGCTTGAGGCCATCGAGGTTCTGTCTCGTGTGGAGGTCAACGAGCCACAAGAGGTGCAACAACAGGAAGAGGAGCGGGCCAGCAAGCGGGATCAATCCCTCTCCATGAACCATCCCAACTCCGAAAGTTGGAGTGGTGAGGGGAAAAATTCGGCTCAGGAGGGACAGACCCCCTTCAGGCGTCAGGGGGAGAAGGTCGGTCGTAACGCACCCTGCACCTGTGGAAGCGGTAAAAAATACAAACACTGCTGTGGCCGAATCAGTTAACAACAGCTACAGGTAACGGGCGCCGACAATATGGCGATGATTCCATCGGACAGACCAACCCTCTTGATGGTCGCCTTTCACTTTCCACCTGCCTTGGGAAGTGGTGTTCAACGGACCCTGAGCTTCTGCCGCGATCTGCCCGATTTCGGCTGGCAACCCGAGGTGCTGACTGCCCACCCGCGGGTATTTCCCCGCAAGAGCAGCGGGCAGATTAACGATATTCCAAGCCAACTCACGGTCCAGCGGGCCTTTGCGTTAGATGCGGCTAAAGATCTTGCCGTTGCCGGTCGTTATCTGCAACAAACCGCCTCACCCGACCGCTGGGCCAGTTGGCGTCTGTGGGCTGTCCCCAAGGGGATGGCCATGATACGACGCCACCGCCCCCAGGCGATCTGGGCCACCTATCCCATTACCACCAGCCTGCTGATTGCCCACACCCTGCACAAAAAGAGTGGTATTCCCTGGATAGCGGACTTCAGAGATCCTCTGGTATACGATCCCGACCCGGATGATCCTGTCATGAGCGAGGTGTACGCTGCCATTGAAAAAAAGTGTGTCGAGAGCTGCCACAAAGCCATTGTTACAACCCAGGGACATCGACATCTTTTTCAGCAAAAATATCCTCACCTACCCGATGACCGCTGGCAGGTCATCCCCAACGGGTATGATGCCGCCATCTGTACCGAAGTGGAAAACGGGGCTGCCTGCCCCCAAGGAGGAGGCCAAATAACCCTGCTCCATAGTGGCACGCTCTATACGGGGCCGGATGAACGAGACCCGCGCCCCTTCTTCGCTGTGCTGGCTCGCCTGCTGAAAGCAGGTCGCATCCATCCGACCACGCTGCACATTCTTTTTCGGGCAACCAGTCACGACCAGGAGATCCAAGGTATGATTGCGGCGGCTGGCCTCACAGAGCTGGTAACCATCAAACCCCCTCTATCCTATCGCGAGGCGCTGGAGGAGATGTTTCAGGTGGATGGGTTGTTGCTATTTCAGGGGGGGTTCTACAAGCATCAGGTGCCGGCTAAACTGTTTGAATATTTTCGGGCCAAACGGCCTATTCTGGCTCTGGTCGATCCGGAAGGGGACACCGCCCAACTGATGCGAGAGGCGGGGGTGACAACCCTTGCTCCCCTGCGAGGGGAAGAGGAGATAGAAAAACAGTTGCTGCGGGTTTTGCAGAGCATTCAAACCCGACAACCCATTCTGACCGACCCAGAGCAGTTGATGCGTTTTTCCCGCTATGCCCGAGCCGGAGAGTTGGCGGAGGTTCTAGACCAGATCCACCCCAGCTGATGACGATAGATCAATCGATATTCAACCGCTCCATCCATCGATAGAGCGTACTGCGGCTAACCCCCAAGGCCTTGGCAGCCTGACCCTTGTTCCATTGGGCCGCCTGCAGACTGGCGATCACCCTGTCCCGCTCCGAAACCGTACTCCCGGAACCGTTCTCCTCGACAATACCCAGCTCTCTCTTGATGCTGGAGAGGTTTCGCGGCAGGTGGGCCAGACCAATAGCCGACTCCCGACAGACCACAAAACCATGCTCCAGCACATGTTCCAATTCTCGCACATTACCCGGCCAGTGGTACTTTTTGAACAGAGCCATGACCGGTTCGGTAACCGATTCGATGTTTTTTTTGAACTGCTGATTAAACTTGCCAATAAAATGGTCGGTAAGCAGAGGGATATCCTCTGTTCGCTCCTTTAGGGCTGGCAGGCGGATCTCCACCACATTGAGGCGATAGAACAGATCTTTGCGAAAAAGCCCCTCATTCACCTTGGCCTGAAGATCTCGATTGGTGGCAGCAATCACCCGAATATCCAGTTTGATGGAGCGGGTATCCCCCACCCGCTCAATAACCCTCTCTTGCAGTACTCGCAGTAAACGGGTCTGCATATTGGCGCTGATATCGCCGATTTCATCCAATAAAATGGTGCCGCCGTTGGCTAGCTGAAAGCGACCGATCTTATCTTTGTGGGCGCCGGTAAAAGAGCCTTTGATATGGCCAAACAGCTCGCTCTCCAACAGGGTTTCCGTCAATCCGGCACAGTTGACCTTAACCAGTGGCCCCTCACCCCGGCTTCCTTGAAAATGCAACGCCTCGGCAACCAACTCCTTGCCGGTGCCGCTATCCCCGGTTATCAACACCGAGGTGTCGACAATCGCCAGATCTTCAATCAGGCTGAAAATGTGTCGCATGGCCGGACTGCGCCCCAACAGACGATGAAAACGGCTCCGTTCTCGCCGGTTTTGCTCCAGGTGCGCCAGGCGGGTAACATCCAAAATCACCACCACAATGCCATTAAACTGATGGCGGGTATTGAGCAGCGGTGAAACCGAGACATGGATGACTTGGGATTCGTGCCGAGAATTTTTACAGGAAATTTCAACACGCTCGATGGGCATTTTGCCTTCGAAAACCCTGGAAACCTGCTCTTTCAACGACTCACAATGGATAACCGAAAGATAAGAGCGCCCGATGACCGCATCCGAGAGGCCGCACAACTGCTGACCTGCCCGGTTTACATCCCGAATGGAGCCATCCGGGTCCAGGGTGATAATGGCCTCTTGGACACTATCGAAAACCGCCTCCAGATGCTGTTGGGCCTCCTGTTTTTGGTCGCGGATTTTTTTGTGGCCTAACGCCTGGGCGACACGTTTAAGCAGCTTTTGGGGAGAGACCGGCTTGGAGAGGTAGTCGAACGCGCCCTCTTGAAGGGCCTGCTGAGCTGTCTCCAGGCTTGGCTGGCCGGTCACAAGTATCACGTAGGCCAGCGGGTCTTTCTGGCGGATCTGATGCAGTAACTCCAGCCCGGTGGAGTCTCCCAGCCAGACATCGGAGACGATCAGATCGAACTGATCCATAGAGAGTCGCTCCAAGGCTTCATCCAGTGAACCAGCCATCGTAATCTGGTGGCCGGCCTCCTCCAGCACAGCTTCAAAAAGGGCCAGGATATCCGGCTGATCGTCCACCAATAAGATAGAGTTATGATTATTCATGACACATTTTGTCCCATGGGACAAAATGTGTCAAGACACTTTGTCCCATGAATTTTTATCCTTTATTTGAAAAAATGTGAGTAATGCTAGGTTTTCCGGAACCCTTCGGGCTATCCGCTGTCGAAGTTATCCATTGTAGAAAGAATGTGTGGTGGGTTTCTATATCACTATTTAATTCTATTCTAATATTACAGCTATCTGATATTAAATGGTTTTTATTGATAAATAACGGTTATTGATAGGAAGTCCGGCTTGATGGCATGGTAAATGCTACTTGGTTATGTAAAGAGAACAGCCTTTTAGCCGGACAGAAAACCGGTCAGTTAGCATCACGACCTAAAGGAGAAGGACCATGAAAAGCACTCAAATCAAACTCGCTCTTTCCGTTCTGGCTATCACTGCCGGACTGGCTTTTATAACTGGTGAAACACCCAAAACCCAATCTGTCTCCAACGACATGGCTGTCGCCGCCATGGATGGTGATGCCAAGAAGGTAGAGAGTTTGCTCAATGGAGGGTGGGATGTCAACTATCTTGGTCGAGTTGGCAATACGCCACTGATGTGGGCGGCTGAGTATGGCCATAAAGAGGTTATTCAACAGCTGCTGACAGCCAAGGCGGATGTCAATGCCACCAACCGCTGGGGACAGAGCGCCTTAACCCTGGCAGCACAGTGGGGCCATACCGATATCATCAAAACCCTGATCGCCCACGGAGCCGATGTCAACGTTGCCACCGACAACGGAGCCACACCGCTGATGAAAGCGGCCCAATATGGCTATAAGGATCTGGCTCAACTGCTGATTGACAACCAGGCCGATATCGGAATAACCGATAAAAAAGGCCGTACGGCACTCATGATTGCCGCCGAGTGGGGCTCTAACGAGGTTGGTGAGATGATCATCGCCCAGGGTGGTGATGTCAACCACCTGGATAGAAACGGCTTCTCAGCGGTGATGCTGGCCGCCATGGGGGGCCACGAGGAGAGCGTCAAGAGCCTGCTGAGCAACGGCGCCAGGCTGACCACCAAGCATGACTGTGGCTGTACGGCCCTGCATCTGGCTGCCGAGATGGGGTACGCCTCCATCGTTAAAACCATCATCGAAGCCGGAGCCGATGTGAACGTGGTCAACAACTGGGGGGTCTCTCCTCTGATGTTTGCTGCCGAAAAGAACCACTTCGATACCGCCAAGGTTCTGATCGAAAACGGCGCAGACCCCTCCCTGACCGATGTGGATGGTCAGAACGCTTTGAAGCACTATGGCAAGAAGACCACCAAAAGCGCCATGGGCAAACTGTTTGCCAAAGTCGCTGCGATGATCTAAAACACCCCATAGCGAACCCTCCAACCTGATGCAAGGTGAGAAAAAGGGAGGCCCGATTTTTAATCGGGTCTCCCGAACAAACGGAAGGCATGGGCAATGAAATCTATCAACCACCAAACCGTTACGCCCTCACTCCTCCTCCTCCTTCTTTTTTTGGGACTGTTTTTAACCTGTTCCGTCGCTTTTTCCTCTCCCCAACCAAAGAGTGAACCGCCCAACACAGACAGCTATTGTCTGCGCTGCCATGGGATGAAAACCCTAAGCTACCAAGATCCCCAAACCGGAAATCTGGTCGACCTCTCCATCGATGAGACCGCTCTGCCCCATGCAACGCATGGCAAACAGCCGTGCGAAAGTTGCCACAAAGGCGATTTTGACGATTATCCCCACGATATTGCCCACGAAAAACAGGCGACCTCCTGCCCCGATTGCCACCAAGACAAGCCGGAGTTGAAAAAATATCGCTTCGACAAAATTGCCATTCAGTTTAATAAGAGCGTTCACTATCAAAAAGATCCTGAGCACTTTACCTGCTACACCTGTCATGACCTGCACACCTGGCAGATCGGCCAGTCCCATGAGGCCACCGATAAACTGGTAGCCGGCAGCAATGGAATTTGCCTTGGTTGCCACACAAAAAACAGCCAGGAGCCGATGCCAACGCCATCGATTACAGAGAGCCACGATTGGCTGCCCAGTAGTGGGCTTCATCTACAGTCCATTCGCTGCGTGGAGTGTCACACCCCACGCCCCGGTTCCATTGTGCATGCCATCGAACCGGCTCGACGGGCGGAAAAAGAGTGTGAGTCCTGTCACACTCAAGACTCCATTCTTCTCACCAAGCTCTATAAATATCGGCTGGGAGAGAGCGAGCGCAAGGCCGGTTTTATTAACGGCGTGGTGTTGAACGACAGCTACATTATTGGCATGACCCGCCATCCGATTTTAGATCTGCTCGGTATCCTGATGGTACTGTTTACCGCCTTGGGTGTTGGCGCCCACGGATTGGGTCGTTGGCTGGCGGCACGCAGGAGGAGAGACCATGACAAACGATAACAGCACAACACGACTGGTGATGCTCTATCCTCTCTGGCTTAGAGTCTGGCACTGGAGCAACGCCCTGCTTTTTGTTCTATTGGTCGTCAGCGGTATCAGCCTCCACTTTGCCGGGCCACAGATGCCCCTGATCCCTTTTCGTACGGCCCGGTCCATCCATAACGTCAGCGGTCTCTTGATGTGTGCCGGCTATCTTTTCTATGTTATTAACAATTTTCGTTCCAACAACATACGGCACTATATTCCGGTCTGGCAGGGGCTGGTGGGGCGACTGGTCAAGCAGGCAACCTTTTATGGTGTGGGTATTTTTAAGGGGGAACATCACCCCATCCCCCCCACAGAAGCACAAAAATTCAATCCTCTGCAGCAGTTAACCTATGTGGCGGTGATGTTTGTCGCCATACCCGTTCTCATCATCACCGGTGTGTTGCTGCTGGTTCCCGAATATGCCCCGGAGCAATTTTTGGGTATGGGCGGCCTCTGGCCCATTGCTGTGCTGCACTATCTTATCGGTATTGGCCTCACCGCCTTTCTTATCTCCCATGTTTATCTGATCACCACAGGAGAGACCCTCACCCACGACCTGAAAAAAATGATCCATGGAATGGAAAAAATCGCTGTCAAGAAGGAGGATAACCATGAAAACCCTGCCTGAAAAACTCGTGACCTTCCTGCGCAACCCTCTGATTCTTGTTGCGGTATTGGTGATTTTGGCGGTTGGCTATCGATGGCTCTATCCGTGGGGAATCGCCAAGTACAGTGGTGTGGTTAATGCCCCCCTTACCTTTGCCAACAGTGTCGAATTGAGTGACCGAGGGTTTGAAAAACTGGCCAACGAGCTCAACGCCAGCCACAGCCAGCAGATTGCCGACAAGCTGACAGCCGATGAGGAGGTCCCTTTTGCCAAGCGGCTTCGGCAACAGAGGGTGATGAACCTGCGCTCGGTGAAAGCCGAGGGGCCTTTTCCCCATATCGACTATTTCCGCAAAGCCGGTATTCGTCAATACAAAGGGCCAGACACCTGCCTCACCTGCCACAAAAAGATGGATGTGCCCGACGGGAAAGGGGGCCACAAAAAGGTCAGCACCCTGGATGATATTGTCAATACGGTCCACTACAAATTTCAGCAGTCCGAACCCGGTTTTTCAACGTATGGATTCGATGGGCGGGAGGTCAACGCCAAAGGTACCCGAGGTATTCCCATGGGTAAAATTGACCGGGCCTGTGGGGTTCCCGGCTCTTTCTCCTGGACTGGCTGGGCCGATCTGATCAAAACAAAACCGGCGCACTCCCATGGTGAAATTGAGATGCGCAGTGAAGGGTGTGGCCAGTGTCATGTGGGGGGAGGGTATCACCCCGCCACCGAAATGATGATGCCCGGCGGGCGGGTGCCAGAGGTAGCCAAACAGGGCATCGACTGCCTGATCTGCCACGCCACAGCCTATGATATGAACCAACGCTTTGTCATCGAAGATGAGGGCGGACCACGCTGGAACCAAGACCGAAGCATGAAGGCGGCCATGACAGTCGGCATGCCGGACAACAGAACCTGCATGAGCTGTCATCAACACAATATGGGCGGAGACCTGGAGAAAAATCTCCCTCCTGGTGCCGCACCGGATAATCTTGGTTATCAAAACCGTCGTCTTCTTCACCCCGGTTCCAAACGGGGTAACTCCATGACGGCGCAACACGATGTTCATATGGCTGCCAACATGAGCTGTACCGATTGCCATGTACCCGAAGGCCACAAAATACCTCGGGGCACCAAAGGGGTCGATCTGATTGCCAACGATCTACCCGGCAAGGTGGTCGCCTGCGAAACCTGCCATACGACGGCCCCCCATGTGAAGGATGATGAGGATCGAGCCATTTTGAATGGCCATGGCGCTCGGGTCTCCTGCGAGGCCTGCCACATTAAAAATCTGCGTGATGACAATGTGGTGCTGCGAGATTGGGTCCATCCGGTCTGGAACGAAGAGGAGGGGGTCTATACCTTTGTCGACATCTTCCAATCCGGCAAACCGGGCCAGGGCTTTACCTTCCTCTGGTTTAACGGCAACGGAACCTTCTTAGCCAACGCTCTGGGCAACAACCCCAACGGTGGCGATGCCTATAATCCCCTCATGGATCAGATGGTCACCATTGACGATCCCGAGGCCATCGCAACCATTCGTGCCGCCGCTATCCGACTCAAAGAGAGTTATCCTGAGCTGGATGTAGATCGCTATGTCAAGGAGGCCACCAACCCCTTGATGGCTCTCTCCCCAGAGATGTTGGCCAAACGACAGAAGATGATCGAAGAGAACATCCGCCCGGTGATGGAGAAGGGTGAGAGCAAACTCTACCCCTTTAAAATCTTCAATGCCATCATGTACGAGGATATGAGCAACCAAGGCCCCTTTGGCGCCATGATTCTCCCCTTCGACTATCCCACCTACTACGAAAAGGGAGACCCCAAGGCATCAGTTGTCGAGGCGCTGGGACACCCCATTGTCAAACGGATGTATGAGACCCCCTTCAAGCTCTATATGATGGACGAGTTCATGAAATATTTCGGGGTTGAAAAGTGGTCCGGTAGCTATCCCCTCAAAGGGGGAGTGTTGCAAAACGTCGAAGCCCATTGGATGCGACAGATGGGTACCTTGATGATCAACCACGGTATCCAGAGAAAGGGGCGGGGTTGTAAGGAGTGCCATGCCAATAAAGGGATCATCAACTTTGAGGCGCTGGGCTATCCTCCCGAACGGGCCAAAGAGCTGAGAAATCTCCCTGAACTGGATTGATCTCCCTTCAGGAGCTTGGGCTTGATCTGACCATTGGTTGGATCAAGCCTTCTTTTTTTTATCTATTTCGCTACACTGCTCTTTTATAGGGGGTGGAGAGAGGAACTAAAAGGTGTGGTTCTCTGTCCTAGCCATGTTATTTAAATTAAATATCGGTATCAAAGCCGGATTATCCCCTCAGTTCTATTATAATAATACTTTAAGATATCAGGAGAAATGTTGATGAGTCAATCCAGCGACAACCAAGCTTCCACCTGTCTGTTACAAGATGTGGGCGTCATGCGTTTTAACAAGGAGCATATGCGTCTGGCTTCCTATGCGGCAGAGTTTCAGGAGTTGGTTGACGAACTAAGAGAGCGTCCCCCTGAAACAAAGGATTGGCAGCATATTGATGCTCTGTTCAGTCGCATTCTTCGGGTTGCTTCTGGCCATTTCAAGGTGGAAGAGGAGATGATGTCTTCTCAAGGGTATCCCGGTTATGCCAGCCAAAAAAAGCAGCATGACAAGTTTTTGAAGAAAATGTTGGAGGTGCAAGGGGAGATTAGGAACCGTAACATTCGATTCAAAGATGATTTCAAATCCATGCTCTGGGACTGGTTGATTCACCATATCAATGAGGTGGATGTGGAGTATCGGGCTTTTTTTCAAGGTAAATAAGATCCTGCCGACCAATCAAGACAGAAGCTCTCTCAGGTTTTTTTCTCTAGCCTTTGGCCCCTTTTTATTGGCGTGTAATGGAAGAGACTCTTATCACCAATAAGGTGACGGCGATTTCTTCCATTACACCTGATATTGTTATTCTCCTTGAAATCTCTATAAATCAATGGTTTGCGCCATGCACACACCACCAACTGTCGTTTCTGGGTTACATACCGAGGGATCGAGCCAGATATTTCTCGTAGGTTGGAGAGAGTCGTTGGCGAATTCGGCTGACCTCCTGGTCGGACAAGGTGTAGGGTTGACGTTTTTTTTCTTCGGCAGAACGCAGTGAGATCACCCCATTTTTAACATGGCGGATACCCTTGCCTGCGCTGTTGGGGCGATCGTCATAATGGGGCGCATTGATAAAACCAAGAGGGAAGGTTCGGGGAGGCAATGCACAAAAATCGGCTGTTTTGTGCAAGAGTTCCAAGCTGTTTTCCACCAAGGTTTCGTAAGCGATCATCAGGGTTTTATCTGGAAAGTCCTGGCAATCGGCTAAAAACTGCTCATGAAGATCTTGCCAGAAGTCACATAACAGCTCCAAGCTCTCCTGACCATAAAAATCGGGCCATTTGCGCCGCAACCCCTCAATATTATCCGCCGGATCTCGAAAAATCATCACAAACCGGGCGTTGGTAAAGGTTGCGTTGTAGGGTTTGCTCCGCAGAAGATTGGCACAAGCCGACTTATCTAAAATCCGGTTTGTCGGCATCGGCGTGCGAACCGCACGCCGATAGACCAACAGTTTACCTCCGCGAATCTCCTCTTGGCTGATATCAATCGGTAGCGGCAGGGCGGCCCGGTAGTGGGTAAGGTTTGAGTAGTGCCGCACGCCGTCAATTTTAAGCCGGGAGGAGCCCAAGGCGGGATTCATGTCACTCTCGTGGATGTAGGCATCGGTGCGGTAGTGCTGGTGAAGCAGGGCCGGAAGCAGAGAGGTTCCCGCCCCGGAGACGCCGCAGATAAAAATTGGTTGAATGGTGCGGACCGGTTTAAACAGCCGACCTGTTAGGGATTCGATGCTGTTTTTCATCCATTTCACAAGGCAATATCCACAAGATAGAAAGTTGTGTTAAGCGACCAAACGGTTGGCAAGCACTTTTTTCACAGAGCCAAACAGTGACCAACCCCCATAGCGCAAGAAGGTGGCAACGACACTTGGGTTGAATTCAACGCCTGAACGACTCAACAGGCTCAAGGTATACCGGTCCAGCAGTTGTTGACGAAGGGTTGTCAGCAGGACAGGGTCCAGACCGGGTTGTTGTTCAAAGGCCCGGAAAAGAGACAGTAGAGCCAGCCATTGGCTGGCTGGCTCTCGCTCTGTTGGCCAGGGTGATTGGCTTAAATCCCGAATGTTGGCGATAACCTCTGGACTCCAGCTCTGTTCTGGCAGGAGGCTGGAGAAACGTTGCGCCACAATTCGCTGGCCAATCTGTTGTTGGCGATCATACTGTTGGCTGCTGGTTCGGTTGGCGTGGCGTCGGCTTTCGATGAGAGGCTCTGGGAGGTTGGCCCCCTGAGTCACCTGTAACAGCCGTCCCCATAGCTCAAAATCTTGAGCAAAGGGAACAGACTCATCGTAGGGGTGCTGAAGGGCCAGCGAACGTTTAAACAGGGCTGCTGTATGGAAAAAGGGGTTGTGGAAAAGGTTCCGCCAGCAGATTTCGGTGTGGCTGGCGGGTAGCTTCCGGGGTTGCGGCTCCCGCTTCCCTTGATGGTCGATGATCCAGGCTCCGGTGCCCAACAGCTCCACTTGCGAATGGCTCTTGACAAAGGCCATCTGCTTGGTAAAACGGTCTGGTTGGGAGCGGTCGTCGGCATCCTGCCGGGCAATCCACTCCCCCCTGGCCCGTCTTATGCCTCGGTTCAGGGTGGGGGTAAGTCCCAAATTGGTGCGGTTGCTGACCAAGACAAGGCGGGGATCTTGTTTGGCCCAACGGGCAAGAATCTGTGAGGTTTTATCGGTTGAGGCATCATCGATGATGATAAACTCAAAGGCACTGAAGCTCTGCTTGAGTATGCTCTCAATGGCTTCATCCAGATAGCGCTCACCGTTGTATACCCCCATGATGACGCTGATGGTGGGGGGGCTGTTCAAGGGCTCATTTCCGCAAGAAGGGCCAGCTCCTGCTGGACGATCAAGGGGAGGCTGAGATGGTCCAGGGCATAGCGCCGTGCCTGGTTACCCAGTTTCGTCTGCAGGTCGGGTTGCGAGAAAAGCTGTTGGACACTCTGATGGATATCGGAAACCTCCAGGCCGGTCAGCAGGCCGTTCTCTCCGTGTGTGATGATCTCACGAATGGCGGGAATGTCCCCCCCAATGACCGGCAGACCACACGCCATGGCCTCCAACAGGGTTTTAGGGTGTCCCTCATACAGGGAGGGGAGAATCAGGGCGGTGGCGCTGTTGAGCAGCTTGGGTAGCGCTTCATGGGGTTGAGAGCCCAAAAAACGGCAGGTGACTCCCCCCTGTTGGGCAGCCTGCTGCAGTTTCTCTTTCAGGGTTCCTGCGCCCACCAGCCAGCACTCCAGATCCAGCCCCCCCAACCCCTTGATGAGGTTGAAGAGATTTTTTTCCGCCTCCAACCGACCGATAAAAATCAGCCGTTTAGTGGATGGTTCTCGAGTGGGGTTGGGGGCGAACAGGTCGGTATCCACATAGTTGGGAATACGGGTGATTTTTTGGGGGTCGATGCCGTGGTCGTTGATAATCATGGTTTTCATCAGGGCGGTGGTCACCACAATCCGATCTGCTTGTTCAAAGACTCTCTTCTCCAACTCCAGGGCTTGCTGGGTAGCGGGTGCCTCTCTGCCCTCTCTCTGTTTCATGGTGAAGGAGAAGGAGAAACCGCTACGAGAGAGAAACCGCTGTGAGAGCTTGCGAGCCAAAGCTGCCGGAATGTCACTGCCACGCATCTGGTTGGTTTTAAAAACGGCACCCGTTTTTCGCAGGGGAGGGGCCATCCAGGTCAGGTAGCGTTGGTACCAGGGGAGGGGCAGTTTCCAACGGTTGCAGATAAGGGTGATTCCCGGCAACCGGGAGGCAAAGGCCAGATCTCTTTTATCGCCATAGGTGACAAAGGTGATACTGCCAAGGTGGGGAAGCAGTGCCCGATAGAGGGCCACCTCTCGATGAAATCCCCCGCCCTTCTCCCAAGCGAGCAGAGACATGTTCTGGGTGAAAAAGAGAACCAGATGAATCTGCTTTAACGTGGCGGGGTCCGGGGGGAAGATGGGGGTGGTCTGGGTCACTCTCTTGCTACTCCGGTTGTCTCTGGAGGGCAGAGCCGAAGCGTGTCTGCTTTTGGTCTCATGGACGGATCACCTGCCAGTCTGGTTGATCGAACTCGACGATCTCAATCACCATGGAAAGGGCCCAGGTCAACAGACAGGTCCCGTGAATATCTCCCTCGTTCAGCCCTTTGGAAATGGAGGCACCATAGTAGACGTGTTGCGCTTTACCTGGCTGATAGGAGAAGCCGCCGTCGGCATTTTGATGGGTTCTGATCATCCGGGCAATCTGCAGACATTGGGTCTGTATTTCTGCTCTTCTGTGGTTGGTTTGCAGCAGGCAGCGATGTACAACGTAGATCCAATCCACCACATGACAACCGGCGGCGGGTGGCCCCTGTTCCAGGCAGGTATCGATCAGTTTTTCGGGATAGTGAACCGGAACTTCCAGCCAGTCCAGTGCGTTGAGAACCTTCATGGCTCCGTTGATCAGTTGACCCCGAGGGGGCCGCTTGCCCCGAAAATAGGAGCCGGACTCTTTGTCCACCACCCCCTCAAGAAACCGGCTGGTCTGGGCCATGAGCATTAAATGGTCCAGCTTCTTGAGCAGCGGACCCTGGCTGCGGTAGAAGACGGAGAGGATGGCTGTCTGTGCCCCGGCTGACCAGGGGGTGGTCCAGGGTAGACTCTCCAGCTTTTTGAGCAGGTCTCTTTTTTGGTGGGGAAACTGAAAAAAAGGGATGGTTGGTGTGGCATCCACCTGGGCCAGGGTTGCGATGGCCTGTTTGGTTTCGGCTTTAATGGCGTTGACCACCGGATTTTTCTTGGCCTCCCCCCGCAGCCAACGGCCTAAAAGATTCCGAACCCCTTCTGGGGGCAGAGGGGCGATGCCAGCCAGGAGGTGGGGGTCTATGAAGGAGCTGTGATACGGGGTGGAGCTATCGAGAATCTGGTAGGAGCGGATAAAATCGAGCCAGGCCTGCTTTTCGGATTGAGGGAGCGTATCCCAAAGCCCTAAAGTATAAACTATTTTAAGAGCAAAACAGCTAAAGCCCAAGGCCGCCTTCTCTCCCACTACCGTGGTCCCTTTCAGGCAGGGGCGGTATCGACCGGTTTGCCCGGGAATCTGCAGTTTGCCCATGAACTGATCCACCTCACCACGGAGGCCGGATATCCAGGCTTGAGTCTCGGAAAATTCTGACATGTATTATTTGTTTTGGGCCGCAAGCAAAAGGATGGATGAGAGAAAACCGCCTATGCCAACAAAAGCAAACGCTCCCAAGATTAATCTTTTGCACACCCTTTATTCAAGAGGAAAAAGATTAAAGTAACTTATAAATCGCGTACTTTTCCGATGATACCGACCAAGGAGAGGCGGAGAGCAGAGGGTTGCCGTTAGTTTGCTGTCGCCTGCAATCGTTGCCTTTTATCGATCAAGTGGGCCTGAATGGTAAAGAATACCTCGTCAGTGGGGCTGTCCAGGGAGCCGCAGAGCAGGATCAATCGCGGGCTGTTTTGACGATGAAGCCAAAAATGGAGCAGTCGGTACCAGAAGGTTCCGGTCTGTTTGACAAAGAGGGCTGGTTCCAAATCCAATAGAATAACCGGGAGAGCCACGCCCAGAACCGAAAGGCGGGAGGCGCCCAGAACAGAGTGCCATGGGATGGGTTGGTCGCTCAGGCGAAAGTCGGTTACGCCTCCATGGTTGATGCGTAGCATGATGCGGCATCCCGGCCTGAAAAGCTGGCGGATACAAAAAAACAGCAGGGTTAAGCCGACCAGGGTCATGGGAAGTTGAACAAGGGCCGCGGCCCGACTGGTGCCAAGAAGATCTGCCCAGCCAAAATAGTGGGAGATACCCGGACCGGCAAGCAGAAGGCTTGCGACAAGCAGAAAACCCAGGCGATCATCGTCTGAGAGGGAGACAAGGTGGGGTGGTGGCTTGGGATGCTTCATCTCCGAGGGGCTCCTGATATTTTTAAAGGGAGGTCTGTTCTTTCTAAAAAACATTGGAGTACCAAGCCCTCAAAAAAGTTTATCTTTTCCAGCTTTTTTTTTGCAATCCTGAAAAGAGCCGCCTCTTTGAGATGAAAAAGGGGGGTCGTGTAAAGGGAGTCACAAAAAAACGGCCTCTACCCACCAAGGAGCAGAAGCCGCTTGCTTGCTATGTTGTCGAGCCTTGACGATCTATTCGCCGGTCAACACCTTGGCAACCGCATGAATCCGCTTCAAGGCCTCTTTTAAATCGGCCATGGAGGTGGCAAAAGAGATGCGAATATAGGGGTCCATACCAAAGGCCGAACCGGGCACGACCGCAACCCCTTTGGACTCCAGCAGGTGGGCTGCCAGATCGATGGTGGTTTTGATCTCATCTCCCTTGGGGGTTTTTTTACCCATCAGACCGCTGACGTTGGGGTAGACATAAAAGGCCCCTTCAGGGTTGCGGCAGGAGATGCCGGGTATTTTGTTGAGGGTCTTGACCACGTAGTTGCGCCGTTTGGTGAAGGCTTTCAGCATGGGGGCAACACATTTCTGTGATCCACCAATGGCAGCCGCTGCCGCAACCTGGGCAATGGAGGTGGCGCAAGAGGTGCTTTGAGACTGAATTTTGGTCATCGCCTTGATGATCTCGGCGGGGCCGGCGGCATAGCCGATACGCCAGCCGGTCATGGCATAGGCCTTGGCTACGCCGTTGAGAATGATGGAACGCTCTTTCATCTCTGGGCAGGCTTCGGCAAAGGTGAAGTGTTCGAAGTTGTCATAGACAATCTTTTCGTAAATGTCATCTGAAACAGCATAGACATGGGGGTGTTTGAGCAGTACCTCCCCCAAAGCGGCCAACTCCTCAGCGGAATAGGCAGAGCCGGTTGGGTTGGAGGGGGAGTTGAGAATAACCAGTCGGGTCTTTTTGGTGAGAGCTTTTTCAAGCTCGGCTGGTGTCAATTTAAAGCCGTTCTCCTCTTGGGTGTCGACAATAACCGGTGTACCGTCGGCCAACAGCACCATGTCCGGGTAGGAGACCCAATAGGGAGTGGGAATGATCACCTCATCTCCGGCATCCAGCATGGCCTGGGCCATGTTGAAAAAAGCCTGTTTACCCCCCACAGTCACCACAATCTGGTTGGCTTCGAAGATCAGGTTGTTATCTTTCTTGAACTTTTTGATGATGGCATTTTTTAGTTCGGGAATGCCGTCAACGGCGGTATATTTGGTAAAGCCAGCTTCAATCGCTTTGATGGCAGCTTTTTTGATGTGTTTAGGGGTATCGAAGTCAGGTTCACCAGCCCCCAGGCCGATCACATCTTGCCCGGCGGCACGCATGGCTTTGGCCTGTGCGGTAATTTGCAGGGTGGCAGAGGGTTTTACTTTTTGAATACGTTGGGATAAAAGGGCCATGGTTATCGGTACTCTCTTGAAATAAGATTTCATGAAGTAGGTGTCAAGGTAAGAGATTTATAGCCAGCATCGCCTTTTAATTCAACAAAATTTATTGCTAGAGGGCGTTTTTTTATTGCATCATGGGCTGTTCCCGGTTTTTCATCCGGGCCGTTTTTAAAAAAGGGTGGGATCTTTTTTTGCAGGCTGGATCTCCCTTGAATTTATGGGTATGGACATTGTATGACAATTCAAATTTTCAACTCCATGGGTCGGAAAAAAGAGCCGCTGATCTGCCGAGAACCGGGCAAGGTGGGACTTTATGTGTGTGGGGTGACGGTTTATGACTACAGCCACATCGGCCATGCACGGGTAATGGTGGTGTTTGATGCGATTGTTCGGCATCTGCGGGCCAGGGGGTTGGCGGTCACCTATGTACGCAACTATACGGATATTGACGACAAGATCATCCAACGGGCCAATGAGTTGGGGATCTCTATCGGTACGTTGACCGAAAAATATATTCAAGCCTTCCAGGAGGATATGGCGGCTTTGGGGATGGCGCCGCCGGATATCGAACCCAAGGCGACCGAACATCTGGCCGAAATGCAGACCATGATTGGTCAATTGATCGATAACGGACTGGCCTACGAGAGTGGCGGGGATGTCTATTATGCCGTGGATCGTTTTACCAAATATGGGCTGCTCTCTGGCAAAAATCTGGCTGATCTGGTCGCCGGCTCTCGGGTGGATGTCAATACCCAGAAGAGAAACCCTCTGGATTTTGTCCTCTGGAAAGGGGCAAAGCCGGGTGAGCCTCAGTGGCCCTCCCCTTGGGGTCCGGGTCGGCCGGGTTGGCATATTGAGTGTTCGGCCATGAGCTCTAAATATCTGGGTAATCGTTTTGATATCCATGGGGGTGGGCGGGATCTGATCTTTCCCCACCACGAAAACGAAATTGCCCAATCCGAAGGGACTACCGGCCACGACTGGGTGCGCTATTGGCTGCATAACGGCTTTGTCAACGTCATCTCCGATGCCGGTGAGCGAGAGAAGATGTCCAAGAGCCTGGGTAATTTTTTCACCATCCGAGATCTGCTCAAAGCCTATCGGGGGGAGGTGTTGCGGGTCTTTATTCTCAACAACCACTACCGCTCCCCCCTGGACTTCTCCTTTGGGCTGCTTAACGGTGCCCGAGGTGGGTTGGATAGGCTCTATAGTGCTCTGGAGGGGGCCGGTAAAATCATTGGTGTTCTCCCTTCGGCAGCCCCCATTTCACCCGAAACAGAAGAGGGCAGGCCTCTGGCTTCGGAGGTGGGGAAATTTTTCTCTGCCATGGATGATGACTTCAATACCCCGCAAGCGGTCGCGGTTCTATTTGAGGTGGTCAAAAAACTTAACCTGATTTTGGTTCAACCAGATAGCGAGCAGAAAAACGGGTTGGTTCTGGAGCATGTGCGGGTTTTGCGTAGTCTGGGGGCTATTATCGGCATGGGCCAGGGAGAGCCCGTTGAACATTTTCAGTTTCAACCGGAAGTCAACCTCTCTACCCTTTCCAGCGAGGGCAATTCGGCGGATGATGCCGATTTGACGGTAGAACAGATAGAGGATTGGATAGAGCAGAGAGCCCAGGCCCGAGTCAATCGGGATTATGCCGAGTCCGACCGGATTCGGGATCTGTTGGCGGACCAGGGTATCTCTGTATTGGACTCAAAAGAAGGCACCACCTGGAGACGAAATTGATTAAAAAAAGTGCACGCCGTGCCGCATCGAAAAAGAGTGATTCACGTCAGAGTGACGAAGGAAAAAAGGGCGGACCACGGGAGCGACCCAGAAAAAAAGAGAGCTGGAAAAACGCTTATGAAAAAAAGCCCTTTGAAAAAAAACCACCCCCTCCCACCTCTACCCAGCAGGAGGAGACGGAGGAGAGTGGATTGGTGATTGGCGTCAATCCGGTTCAAGCCCTGTTTCAAGATGCCAACCGCCCTGTCGAATACCTGGCTGTCTCCAAGGGGGCTGGCGGAAAGCGGATTCAGGAGATTGTCGATAAAGCCCGTGAACAGGGGTTGAGAACCCGCTTTGTTGATCGGCAGACACTGGATGGCATGACCGGTGGTCTGGCCCACCAAGGGGTTGTGGCTCGAGCGGGTATCCGTAAACAGCCCTCCTTCAAGCAGCTTATCGCGCGGGTCAAGGGGTCACCTCAAACTCTCCTGGTTCTGTTGGATGGGGTGGAGGATCCCCATAATCTGGGGGCCATCATCCGTTCTGCCGAATCCTTCGGGGCCATGGCTGTGGTGCTGCCGAAAGATCGGTCGGCGGCCCTCTCTGCGGTAGCCGCCAAGGCTTCTGCCGGTGCTGTTGAGCGGTTGGATGTGATCAGGGTGACCAATCTGACCCGAGCCATTGACGAGTTGAAGGGGTGCGGGGTTCAGGTCTGGGGGTTGGCAGGGGAGGAGGGGGCTGAACCGATCCAGAAGGTGGCTTTTCCCCAGTCGGTGGCGCTGGTTTTGGGGGGAGAAGGCAAGGGGCTGCGCCGTTTAACCCGTGACCATTGCGATGGGCTGCTCTCTATTCCCATCACCGGTGGCGTTGGCTCTTTGAATGTCTCTGTGGCGGCTGGGGTCGCCCTGTATGAGGTGCGGCGCAGGGGTGTGGAATAACATATTGTTTTTTTGGGTTTTATAGTCATTTAAAACCAAATTTGGACAATTTGGACAATGGTTAAAGGCAAAGTCAACACCTTGGGAGGCCTTGCAGGCCCCCAAACCTCCACGCTTTTAAAATTAAAAAAAAAGCAAAGTCAAAGGCTTAGGACCTTGGGCGCTGCCCAAACCCGCTGGGAAGGCATTCATGCCTTCCCAGACCCATCCCGGTAACGTTTAGCCCGACTGACCGGAAAAAAGACGGTCGTGGTTTTTCTGTACGAAGGGGGCCGCCTCTTCCATCAGGCACCAGACCATCCCTTTTTTATCCAGCACTTCCAGCCCTGGAAAGGGACACTTTTCACGCAGCAGATCCGAGAGGTTTTTCTTCTCGGTGTCACTGGCCTTGCCTCCGAGTAGATTCCACGCCATACAACGGTACAGCTCCTGATTAAAATCTTGGTTGGCTTTTTCCAGATCGTTGGCATAGAGATTTTTGGCATGGGAAAAGCTGGCCTGAAAACAGCCGGAGGTTGCACTGACCAGCCCTTTGGGGTCGGTAACCGCCTCTTTGGAGCAGCCCGATAGCAGCAAGGCCATGAGAAGGGGTATCAGACGGTGTCGGCTTGGTGTGAAGGGTGTCATGGTAGGTTAAGGCTCTCTGGTTTGGGGTAAGGGTGCGGGGTGCTGGTTGGCTGCAAGGATCAGCCAAAGAGGGGTATCCATAGGCCTTAGTTAGACCGTTGTTGCGCTTGGTTATTCTGTATCGAGGGGAGGGAGGCCTTCTCCAGACAGGCGACAATCTCCTTTCTGACCACCAAGGTCAGGCCCGGAAAGGGGCAGGCCTCTTTGTACTGTTGGGAGAGGGCCTGTTTTTGATCTTCCGGGGCTTGGGTGCCGAGAATATTGCGTACCATGCAGGGGTAGAGTTCGGCGTTGATATCGTGGTTGGCTTTTTCGATATCGTTGGGGTATCTTTTCTTGGCCAGGGAGAAGCTGGTCTGAAAACAGCCCAGGGTGGTCCGGCCCAGAAGTGCGTGGTCGGTGAGCGGCTCTTTTTCAAAACAACCGGAGAGAAACAGGGTTGCCATGGCGGTCAGGAGAAAGATTCGACGGTATCGGAGGGTGATCATGGGGTGACAGACTCTCTTTATGGTAGGTAATGGGGTCGATCAAGAGGGGGGAGTATACCTGAAATGGGTGAATATTCCACACCCTTTGCTCAGCAAGTGGAAATGGATAGGGGTTGACAATGGGTGGATGGGGTTGTCCTCATGAGCGGAACGGCTGTTGTGTCAAGGTGGCTAACCTGCCTTGTGACCCAGGTATGAAGGGGTGTGTCTTGTCCAGCCGGTTTACCTTTAGCAAACCGGAAAAAAACCGTCCCAAGCGAGATGAGCAGGGGCGGCGGATCGAACCTGAAAAGCGTGGTGGTTCTGATTAGATTTTAGTATCATAGGGTGATTTCTCAACCTTTCCCTCTTTTTTTATAAAGAAAAGCTATCTTCATGCGTGATGACAAAAAAGCCTCTCCTCCCCCAAAAAAGCTGGCCACACTCCAGATAGCCGTGGCAGCCATGGCGACCTTGGTTCCGCTCTATATTGTCCTGGGGTATGTCATGACCCACTCCACCGAGATGGTGATGGGGCCACAGGGTGCGGAGGTTTTAGAGGATATTTTTGCCTTTCCGTTGGCGTTTGTCGCCCTGGCCGCACCCCTGTTAGCTGCCTGGCAGATGGACCGGAGAACCACGGCCGATCTGCAAGAGATGGCTCAGACCCTCAAGACGGAGGCGTTACAGCGTAAATTAATGGAACGAAGCCTGATCGCCTTCACCCTGCGGTTGGCTCCGGGAGTGACCGGTCTGGGGTTGACCATTTTGCGCATGGAATTTTTTTGGGTCGGGGTGATGGGGGGGGCCTCTCTGGTTGCCATGGCCCTTACCTGGCCTTCGACCGACCGCCAGGAAGAGACGTTGAAACAGCTGCAAAACCCTCAACAATCCAAAAAAAAATAGTCTTATTAACCAAGCTTTGCAGGCTATCCTTGGTTTTTTTCACTTTCTTTTTTTTTCCTCCTCACGGATAGTTGGTCGCGCAGGCTCAAGGTATAAGTTTTCTTACCCGTCACCCTAGCAGGGAGGGCACCTGGTGCCCTAAATCATTATGGAAACAGTGGATAAGAGTACGGGGCAGAGCAGCCTCTACAATGCAACCCTGGTCAGTCGTATTCAAGTCACGCCCCAGTTGTTTATCTTCCGGGTCAAGCCTGACCAGCCGACGTTCGAGTTTAAAGCAGGGCAGTTCACCGTCCTGGGTCTTACCTGGTCCAGCCCCTGCCTTCCGGGGACTGGACCGGGGGCATACCCGCCGGAAAAAGCCGAACGTCTGATTCGCCGCGCCTACTCCATTTCATCCGGCAGTCAAGAGCGGGATGAGATTGAGTTCTACATCTCTCTGATCACCAGTGGTGAGCTGACCCCCAGGCTGTTTCAGCTACAAGAGGGTGATCGTCTTTTCATGGGGGCAGAGGGTAAAGGGATCTTTACTCTGGATAAAGCGGCTGCGGATAAAAATATTGTTTTGGTTGCGACGGGAACCGGTCTGGCCCCTTACATCAGCATGGTTCGATCTCTGGCTCTGGGGGAGGGGTGTCCTACCCGAACCATCACCATTTTACATGGTGCCCGCTACTCTTGGGATCTGGGTTATCGGGCCGAGCTGGAGAGCTTGGACCGCAACTGTCCCCATTTTCACTATGTCCCTATCATCACGCGCCCCACAGAGGATACCGCTTGGAGTGGGAGAGTGGGTCGGCTTGACGATTGGGTCGCCCGGCCAGATTTAGCAGAGGTGTGCCAGGTTCCCATCAAAGCCAATCAAACCGAGTTTTTCCTCTGTGGTCACCCCGAGATGGTCATGAACTGTGCAACCCTGTTGACGACGAGGGGTTTTTCGGAAGGAACCCGGAAGGAGCCAGGAAACCTCCATTTGGAAAAATATTGGTAACGGAGAGGAAAATAAGCCAAAATAGAGAGGTAGGCATAAGGTTTAAACACTATAACCGACCGGGAAGGAGAACCGTTCACCATGAAATCTTTTGAGGAGATTATCAAGTTTGCCATGCAGCATGAGGATGAAGAGGCCGCCTTTTATGAGTCTCTTGCGGACCGTTCCCAGAGCCAAGATCAAAAAAATGCCCTTCTGGCCCATGCCGCCGAAGAGAGAGAACATAAACGCCACCTGGAAAAAATTCTTGAAAATGGCTCCCTCCCCAACGGGCCTTTTATCACCCCTGATCAAGATATGGAGCTGGCGGATCTGTTGGTCTCTGCCGCCCCTGAGAGTGGTAACATCGATTTTGAAGATGCCCTGATTCTGGCCTCCAAGCGGGAAAAGTCGGCCGAAAAATTTTATCATACCCTTGCCGGGGAGACCGATGATCCTGACCTGAAGAAAACCTTGATTTTTCTAGCAGAACAAGAGGCCAAACATGCCAACCAATTAGAACGAGAGTATGATGATGGTCAGCAGCAGTAGCCTGTTTTTGTTTTTTTTGTCTGAGAACAGAGTGAATTTTTTTAATGGAAAACGTGATAATTAAAGCGAGAAAACTATGTCCAAAGCTCTACGATATTTGAGTAAAACCCGCCCTGAAGCAGCCGGTAATCTGATGGGTTTTTACAAGCACAGTGTTAAAGCCCTTGATGAGAAGACCCGTTTTTTGATCCAGATTGTCACCAAGGTAACGGTGGGTACGGAGCGGGGATTGCGTCAATACGCCCCCAAAGCGCTTAAGGCCGGAGCGAGCAAGGAGGAGATTCTCGATGCCGCCATGATGGCTTTTCCGGCGGCTGGGCTAAATAAACTGCTGGACGCTATCGAAGTGCTTAAAGATCTCGATCTTCTCCCGGAGATAGAGGAGGATGAGCCTCAGGCTGTCAGCCCGGAGTTGGGGGCCATCTCGCAGTTTCCTCTCAAGCGGATGCACTGCCTTCAAAGGCCGGATGGGGATCTGATTGTTTTTCGGACCGGAGAGAAGAGTGTGGAGGTCTATAGCGCTCGCTGCCCTCACTCCAAGGCAACCCTTTGCAAGGGAACGGACCATGGTGATCGGGTAGAGTGTCACGTACATAACTGGGTCTTCGATCTGGAGTCCGGTCGCTGTCTTTCACCAAGTGATATGGGCGGTAAGCGGGATCTTGTTAACATTCCCGTTACGGTTGTTGAGGGCATGGTTCGCCTGCAAGGTTGATTTTTCTCGCCAATCCATCCTTTTGGGGTGGGGGTATTACCCCGCCCCTTTTAGGGGTGTCGTTGTTTCTGGCTCATGGTATCGAGGATGGCGTGGTTGGAGCTGCCGATCTCTTCAATCAGGTGAGTAATCTCTTGAACGGAGTGGGTGGCGTTATCGACATTTTTTTGAATCTCAGCCACTTTGGCAGAGATCATGGCGGTGGCTTTGGCGGTCTGTTTAGCCAGCTCTTTCACCTCGTTGGCGACAACGGCAAACCCTTTTCCCGCCTCTCCGGCCCCTGCGGCCTCAATGGATGCATTTAAGGCCAGCATGTTGGTCTGGCTGGCAATGGTCTTGACCACCTTGACCATCTTCTCAATCTCCATCACAGAATCACGAAGTTTTTTGCCGGCGGCTGTATTGCGGTTGACCGCATCTTTGGCGTTATCCACATTTTCGATATCGTTGATCAGGTTTTCAAACAGCTCTTTAATAAGCTGATGGGAGGCCTCGATCGTTTGTGGTTTTGGGCTGTCTCGCACGCTGTTTTTCCTTATTTCCATTGATCATGCTCGGAACAGTTGTAGGCAAGTTGATCTGTTTAATATAAAAAAACAGACTCAATTTCAATCAGTATTAGTCGGATCATTGATAAGATATAGGCGTATTTAACACTACATAAACTATAGAATAAGATTAATCAACAAACAATTATCAGGTGATCATGATTCATGCTGATATTTTTCTTTGAGAGAGAATCGGCGACGTATATAGTAGGAAGATTCATTTTTTGCAAAACCTGCTACTATAAGCTGTAATAAAAACAGTAAACGGCAACACTTTGCTGTTTCTCTCTTAATGCTCAACCGAAGTAATTTATTTTCTGCAATAAATTTTCTGCAATAACAATGCCAGATAAAGAGGAATTGAATAATCATGGTAAAACTGCAAGATATTAGAATAAAACCCAAGCTGATTGGGCTTTTTCTCTGTGTTGGTTTGTTTCCACTGATGGTGGTGGGTTGGTTTGCCAGCCAACAGGCTTCGGAGGCATTAATGGAGACAGCTTTCAACCAGTTGAAGGCTGTCAGGGAGATCAAAAAGGTTCAGATCACCAAGTTTTTTGATGAGCGCAAAGGGGATATGGGGGTGTTGATGGAGACCGTCAACACCTTGCGTACCGAGGCATTTGGTAAGTTGGAGGCGATTCGAACCATCAAACACAAGCAGATCAATGATTATCTGGTATCCATCCGTGATGATGTCAATCTCCTGGCACAAAACCACATGATGATCGATGCCCTGGAGGCGTTTGAAGAGGGGTGGGATAAGCTGGGTGACAACGTCACACCCAAGCTACAGCAGATGTATATCACCGAAAACCCCAATCCGCCCGGCAGCAAGCACCTGCTCAACGCCCACGGTGCCCAGAACAGCTATAACCAGGCCCATGGCAAATACCACCCTTGGTTGCGTCGTTTGATGGAGGCCAGTGGTTATTACGACATCTTCTTGGTCAACCACGAAGGGAAGGTGGTCTATTCTGTCTATAAGGAGGCCGATTTTGGCAGCAACCTGAAGGGTGGCAGGTGGCAGGGGACCGATCTGGGCAAGATCTACCGGATGGTCGACCAAAATTTTAAAAAGGGCTACGTCGCCTTTACCGATATGTCCCCCTATGCACCCAGTGCCGGGGCACCAGCCAGCTTTATCGCCGCTCCGGTCTTCGACCACAACGGTGGCCGCCATGGCATGCTGATCTTCCAGATGCCTCTGGAGCGGATCAATGCCATCATGGGGGGACGGGTTGGCATGGGCAAGTCGGGTGAGACCTATCTGGTTGGAGGGGATCTGCTGATGCGGTCCGACTCTTTTCTCGACCCCGAAAACCACACCGTCGCCGCCAGTTTTGCCAACCCCAGCAAAGGCAAGGTCGATACCGAGTCGGCCCGCCTGGCCCTGAGTGGCAAGAGCGGCTCCAAGGTGATTAAAGACTATAACGGCAATCCGGTCTTGTCCGCCTATGCGCCCCTGGATTTTCTTGGGGTTCGATGGGGACTGCTTGCAGAGATTGATGTCGCAGAGGCCTTCAGCCCGGTGGATAAAAAGGGGGGCGAGTTCTTTAAAAAATATCAGGAGATGTATGGTTACTACGATGTCTTCCTGATGAATCCCGACGGCTACGTTTTTTACACCGCCACCCGAGAGGCCGATTATCAGACCAATATGGTCAGTGGCAAGTACGCCCGTTCCGGGTTGGGTGCTTTGACCCGTCAGGTCATACAAAACCAATCCTACGGCATGGCTGACTTCGCCCCTTATGCACCCAGCAACGGCGACCCTGCTGCTTTTATTGCCCAGCCGGTGGTCAATGATGGTAAGGTGGAGCTGGTGGTGGCTCTGCAACTTTCTCTTGCCTCCATCAACGATATCATGCAGCAGAGAGAGGGGATGGGGGAGACCGGGGAGAGCTATCTGATCGGCTCTGACAAACGGATGCGATCCGACTCCTTCCTAGACCCCAAAGGCCACTCGGTCAACGCCTCTTTTGCGGGGACTATCGCCAACAATGGGGTCGATACCGAAGGGGCCAACGAGGCCATCTCTGGTAAGAGCGATGCCAAGATCATCATGGACTACAACAACAACCCGGTTCTCTCGGCCTATGCGCCCATTGATCTTGGGGGTGTCACCTGGGCTATTTTGGCAGAGATTGATCTGGCGGAGATCCAAAAGCCGATCAATAACCTGATTCTGGCTATTCTGGTCATCGGTCTGATTATTGCCGGTGTGGTGGTTGTGGTGGCTCTTATTGTGGCCAACTCCATTGCCAATCCGCTGCTCTCTTGCACCCGTCTGATGGAGACAGTGGCAAAAGGTGATTTGACCGTGCGCAGCACCATGAACCGAAAGGATGAGTTGGGGAGACTTTCCAATGCCTTGGGTGACATGATTTCCAAGTTATCCCAGGTTATTGGCGAAGTGAACAACGCCTCCGATCAGGTGGCTTCTGGCAGTACCCAGCTCTCTGATACAGCTCAAGATCTCTCCCAGGGAACCACAGAGCAGGCCGCCTCCATCGAGGAGACCTCCTCTGCCATGGAGGAGATGACCTCCAACATTCAACAAAACTCCGATAACGCCACCTCCACCGAACAGATCTCGCAAAAAGCAGCCAAGGATGCCGAAGAGAGTGGTGTCGCCGTTGGTGAGGCGATGACGGCGATGAAGTCCATAGCTGAAAAGATTTCAATTATCGAAGAGATTGCCCGCCAAACCAATCTGCTGGCGCTCAATGCAGCCATTGAGGCGGCTCGTGCGGGTGAGCATGGCAAGGGGTTTGCCGTGGTGGCGGCAGAGGTGCGCAAGCTGGCCGAACGCAGCCAGACCGCCGCAGGGGAGATTGGTGGTTTGTCAGCCTCCAGTGTGGAGACCGCAGAGCGGGCTGGGGCCATGTTGGATCAACTGGTTCCAGACATCAAAAAAACAGCCGAGTTGGTTCAAGAAATTTCGGCCGGAAGTCAGGAGCAAAACCAGGGGGCGGAGCAGATCAATGCGGCTATTCAGCAACTGGATCAGGTTATCCAGCAGAATGCCGGGGCTTCGGAGGAGATGGCGGCGACGGCAGAGGAGCTATCGGCCCAGGCGGATATGTTGGCTACAGCGATCAGCTTCTTCAAAACCGACAGCTCAGCCAGTCGTCATCACGCTGCACCCAAGCGGACCACCAGAGGGGCGCCTCAAGGGACTCAGAAAAAGACACATTCTGCCCCAACGCCTTCCCGACAGATTACCTCTAAACCGACTGCCAGTTCGGGGGGAGGGGGTGTCGCTTTGAATATGGGTGGAATGGACCACTCTGATGATGAGTTCGAGAAGTTCTAGCTGTTTGGCTCAAGGGAGGGGCTGTTTACCCTCTCTTGAGCCAGCCCACAAGGGAGGTTAGCCGCTTATCTGACCTTTGATATCGGGGTGGAATTTGTTTCCATAGGTGAAAAAGTGGGAAAAACGGGGATCACTCTGGATGCCTTCTCCCCCCACCTCCAGGGGATTCTCCGCCAGCAGGGTGCCACAGCTTAGCAAGAGCTTCTGATTGGTCGGATGGAACTTGGTATAACTGGCCACCAACTCCAACAGCAGGGTGTTCAGGGCCGGGTTATGGGGAAAGCGGAACAGGCCACAGAGAAAACCCTCTCCTATGGGTAGGATCAGGGGTTCGAAAGAGAGGGCTGCCTGTTGAGTGGTCGCCGCCACATGGGTAACGATAATGGCTGTCTCTCCCAAGCGGACCGAACCGGGATAACGCCCACCACCGATTACCTGCAGATCATTCAGCGCCGACCCGCAGACATTGAACACAACCCAATCCCATAAAACCACCTGCTGAATATTTTTATACACAACGGCATTGAAGGTGTTCTGCTCGAAGAGGAAGTGGGGGGGGAGGGTGCGGGTCAGTTCGGCCCACTCTTTAAGGGTCTGCCGGGAGCGGATGGTAAAGAGTCCGCAGTTGAGATAGGCTTTATCCCGTGGGAGTTGATAGGCGGTAACCACCTGGTCGAAGGGTTGGGTTTTCTCTGGGTTTTTTTCGATAAAACTACCGATGGTGTTGTTATCGATATCCTGGGTAATGGCGATGAAGGGTTGGTCTGGGCCATATTGGGCGGCTACCTTATAGACCTCGTCGGCGAATAGTCCGGTTAAGATACAGTCGCTATCTATCCAGGTGAGCAGGTCAAAGGGAATGGTTTCGACATAGCTGTAGAGACACCCCTTATAGAGATAGGGGTGCCAACCAGGCTCCAGGATGGCGGGTCTGGGGAGTAGAATATTTTTTTCAGCCAGAAAGGCGGCCTGTCCTTCGGTCAGGCCAAAGTCGCAGACCATGAGTTTTTCTCCCAGGGCAAACCGTTCAAACGAGGAGAGCAGCTGGCAGAGCATGGGAAAGAAGGCGGCATTGGAGCCGGTGACAAAAAGGGATTTTTCAGTCGATTGCGGTCTCGGCCTCATGGCAAGCTCCTAATCAGAGATTCCAAACCAAATAGTTTCATAACAGTAATGGATGGGTCTGGGAAGGCATGAATGCCTTCCCAGCGGGTTTGGGCGGCGCCCAAGGTTCTAAGCCTTTGCCTTTGCCTTTGTTTTTTACCTGTAAAAGCGTGGGGGTTTGGGGGCCTGCAAGGCCTCCCAAGGCGTTGCCTTAGGCCTGCAAGGCCTCCCAAGGCGTTGCCTTAGGCCTGCAAGGCCTCCCAAGGCGTTGCCTTAGGCCTGCAAGGCCTCCCAAGGCGTTACCTTAGGCCTGCAAGGCCTCCCAAGGCGTTGCCTTTGCTCTAGACACCCACCAGAGGGACAGCTCGGTCGTCGTTTGATTTACGAAACACTCTCCTCTATCTCTTTTTTAACAGCAGCCAACGCTTCGTTTAGCTGCTCTGGTTTACTACCGCCCCCTTGAGCCAGATCGGGGCGTCCGCCCCCTTTACCACCCACCAGTGGCGCCGCCAGGCGGATTAAATCCCCCGCCTTGATCCGTGAGGTGAGATCTTTACTTACACCCGCCACCAAACTTACCTTACCCTCGGTCGGAATACCAAAGAAGACCACAGCCGACCCCAGCTTGTTTAACAGCCGATCAACCAACTCCCGCAGCCCTTTGGGGTCTGCACCATCCAGCCGCTGAACCAGAAGAGGGGTGCCGTTTATCTGTTCAACTTGCAAAGCCAGTTCATTCACCAGATTGCCAGAAAGAGCCGACTGGGCTTTTTCCAGCTCTCTCTCCAGCTCTTTCTGCCTGGTCAGCAGTCGTTGGACACCATCAACCACATCCGCCGGACCAATCTTCATCAGTTGGGCGCTGTTTTTTAGCAGAGCCACATCCTCCAGATAACTTTTTCGAGCCATGGGGCCACAGACCGCCTCAATTCGCCGCATGCCAGCCGCAATGGCGCTCTCTGACAGAATGCGCAGCAAGCCGATATCACCCGAACGGCTCACATGCGTACCACCACACAGCTCCATGGTCTCACCCATTCGAACCACACGAACCTGTTCCCCATATTTTTCACCAAACAGGGCCATGGCACCGGCCTCTACCGCCTCCTCCGGGGTCATGACCACGGTCTCTTGAGGGGAGTTGAGCAGCAGCCCGGCATTGACCATGGCCTCGACTTTGGCGAGCTCTTCTGCTGTGACAGCTTGATAGTGGGAAAAATCAAAACGGAGCCGTTCCGGTGTAACCAGAGAGCCGGCCTGTTTGACATGCTCCCCCAAGACCGTGCGCAGAGCATGGTGCAGATAGTGGGTGGCTGAGTGGTGCAGAGAGACGGCACGCCGGTTCTCTCCATCCACCTCCTGGGCTACCTCCTGCCCGACAGCAAGCGCTCCACTGACCAGTTTGCCATGGAGGACAACCAGGTCGGCCACCGGTTTGGTGGTTTTGTCCACTTCGAAGCGGACCCCTTTAGCCAAAACAACCCCCTTGTCACCCACCTGACCACCCGACTCCCCATAGAAAGGGGTCTGGTTGGTGATGATTTGTCCCGCACTCCCTTGGGGCAGGGTGTTGACCGACTCCCCCGCCTGATTGATGATCGCCACAATACGACCCTGTGCGCGAAGGGTGCTGTAGCCCAGAAACTCAACAGCCCCTTTCTTCTCTCGGAGATCTTGATAGATCTCTGCCACCTTTTCGTCACCCGACCCCGACCAGGCGGCTCTTGCTCGAAGCCGTTGTTGGGTCATTAACGCATCAAACCCGTCCATATCCAGGTTGATGCCCCGATCCTTGAGAATGTCTGCCGTCAAGTCGACTGGAAACCCGTAGGTATCGTAGAGAGAGAAGACCGTACTGCCAACCAGCGTATCCCCCGATGAGAGTGGAGCCACAGCCTCTTCCAAGAGTTTAAGACCAGAGCCCAAGGTGGTGACAAACCGCTTCTCCTCGATTTCGATCATCAGGGTGATGCTCTTTTCCTGAGCCGCCAGCTCCGGGAAGAAGTGGCTCATCAGTTTGACCAAAACCGGCACCAGCTTATACAGGAACGGCTGGGTCAGCCCCAAGAGACGCCCGTGGCGCATGGCCCGGCGCATGATTCGCCGTAAAACATACCCGCGCCCCTCGTTGGAGGGGAGAACGCCATCGGCAATCAAAAAGCTGACCGAACGCAGATGGTCGGCAATAACCCGTAAAGAGACCAGGGATTGGGGATCGTTAGGATCGGTCTGTGCCGCTTGGGCCGCGGCCTGGATCAGAGGCTGAAACAGGTCGGTATCGTAGTTGTTGGTCTTGCCCTGTAAAATGGAGGCGATACGCTCCAGCCCGGCCCCGGTGTCGATGCAGGGGTTGGGCAGGGGAGTCATGGTGCCATCTTCTGCCCGATCAAACTGCATGAAGACCAGATTCCATATCTCGACAAACCGATCCCCCTCCTGTTCGGCAGAGCCAGGAGGGCCACCCGCTACCTCTGGGCCATAGTCATAAAAAATCTCCGAGCAGGGGCCGCACGGCCCGGTGGGACCCATGGACCAGAAGTTGTCGTTGGTATCGATGCGGATCACCTTCTCTGCCGGCAGGCCAACGATATGGCGCCAAATTTCGTAGGCTTCGTCATCTTCGGCGTAGACGGTCACCAGCAGTCGCTCAGCCGGAAGGGCCAGCTCTTGGGTGACAAACTCCCAGGCATAGGGGATCGCTTCGGCTTTAAAATAGTCACCGAAAGAGAAGTTTCCCAGCATTTCGAAAAAGGTGTGGTGGCGGGCTGTCCGGCCGACATTCTCCAGGTCGTTATGTTTGCCCCCGGCCCGGACACATTTTTGACTGGAGACCGCCCGTTTATACTCCCGATGCTCCTGACCCAGAAAAAGGGCCTTGAATTGGTTCATCCCTGCATTGGTAAACAGCAGGGTCGGGTCGTTCTGGGGAACCAGACTGGAGGAGGCTACCGGGGTATGGCCCTCTCTCTCAAAAAAAGCGACAAACCGTTTGCGAATTTCATCTCCGGTCATGATTGACTCGACCCTATTCTAAAAAAACAGTTAATAATTAATAGCCTTTAGACAACACAAGCAATTGTCTCATGATCGAAACCCCGACGAAACAGGAAAGCCTGTCGCCGCTTGCGCTCCTTGAGGGAGAGCGGGCGGGGGGCGGGGGAGAAGCGCCTCTCCAGCACCCCAGCGGCTAAAGTGACCAGATCCACCTCTGCCATAACCTGCTCCATGGCGATGTCGATGGTCTCTGGGCAGATGCCAAGAGAACGCAGCTCCAATCTTGCTCGTATCGGTCCCCAGCCCCGATTAGTTAAGCGAGAACGGAGTCGATCTTCCGCAAAACGGGCATCATTCAGATAGTTCAGCTCCCGACACCGCTGCAGGGCTGGCTCGATGGCGGCCATGGAGTTGTGCCGCAGGCGTAGCTTGGCGATCAACTCCGCCTCGCCATGGGCACGACGGGTCAGGAGTCGAAGAGCCAGATCGTAAACGTAACGATACTCCTCTTCAATGGATTGAAACGACTTTTCCAAGGGGGGTCAGATACGGTTACGGAAATCAGGAAACCAGCCGACGGTATCTTTATCCATATTGACCAGGGCGGCAATGGGGCCATCTTGGGAGATGACAAAGGCGACTACGCCCGGGTGGTGTCCGACAAAATTGACGGCTGAAGCGTGTCGGGTACCATATTTGGAGAGGTCGACCGGGCTGGTTGCCGTGGCGGTATCATCCAGGCAATAGACGGTATTGCCCCACCATTGAGGGGCAGAGAGAACCGCCCCAAAAGAGAGGGGACGAATGCGGTGGGAGACAACCAGGGCGCCGTCAACACGGGTCAGGTGGCTGAGTAGATTGACGTGGTCAGAGAGTCCTCGCCCGCTGTTATCTGGGGCATCTTGCTCCTCATCCTCTGTTCTTCCTTCCCATTCATCAGACTCTTTGATCTTTTTCTTTTTTTTCGGGCTCTCTTCGAAGCGATCTTCCTGGAGACACAGCTCCTCTATCAGCTCCGAGGCGCTCGGTCCGTCGGTAAACATATATTTGGCAACCATGGAATTTCGGACATCCAGGTCGTTCTCATCGGGTATCCAGAGAACAATACCGCCATGGCCACCTCGCCCGGCTGTCATCAGCAGCTGTTCGATTAACACCCGATACCAGTTCCAGTAGGCTGCCCCAAATTGTTGGTACTCCATGTGAGACTGAACCGCCTCAAACAGGGTTCTACCCACCAGACAGGAGGTGAAAGATCCGGGTTCCGGCTCGGAAAAGTGGCCGCCATGGAAGCGGGCCAGTACTTTATCACCCCACGAGACCGCCAAGGAGCCAGCCCGGTCGGACTTGACGGTCAGCACCCCGGAGCCTTGGCTGCGGCGACCATGGGGGCTGGACTCTTCGGAAAGCTCCTGTCGCTTCAGTACAACCCCCCAGATTTGAAGTATGCGAGGGTCGTTGAGCTTGGTGGAGACGGCAATGGCTGAACTTTCCGGGTCGAATCCACCTGATAATTTAACCAGGGTATCGACGGTAAACGGATGGCGACGCCGGAAAGAGAGAGAGAGGCCGACCTCCGGATGGTTGGCAATTTCATCCTGATCGACCAGGGATACCCGAGGGAGGACTGGTCGATCCTCCTCTCGATAGAGCCCGGCCAGGAAAACCGTCTCCATCAGGGATCGGACATGCATGAAGGAGATCCGGCTGAGGCTGGAACCGCTGACTCGACTCCAGATGGACATAATCTGCTCGATGATATGTGCATCAAACAGGGCGGTTCCCTCCATCACCCGTTTACGTTCGGTGATGTCGCGAATAACAGCCGAAATGAAAACGGCCCCGGAGACCTGCCAAATAGCCAGGGAGATTTCGATGGGAAAGGTCTCCCCATCTTTTCGGCGGCCGATGGATTCGATGCTCTGTTGGGGAAAGCGGAGCTCTCCTGTCTCTATCGCCTGTTGAAAAGCATTTTTATGATCACGTTGCAGCTCTTTGGGTATGAGAAGGGTGACAGGCTCGTTGATGACCTCGTCCGCTGTATAGCCGAAAACCCGTTCAGCGCCATTGTTCCAGAAGTTGATGCTGCCGCTGCTATCGACAGAGATCATGGCATCGGCTGTGGAGTCGGTTACTGAACGGAGTTGCTCTTCACTTTTTTTGAGGGAGATCAGGGTGTCATGTCTCTCCAGAATCAGCCGCAGCCGTTGCCGAAGCACAGCCCAATTGATGGGTTTGGCCACATACTCTTCTGCACCGGAAGCAAAGGCACGGTCAACAGAGTCTTCATCATCGAGGGCGGTTACCATGATAACCGGTATCCCTTCCGGTTCTGCCAGGTTTTTCAGCCCTTCACAGGTGCTGAAACCATCCAGACCCGGCAGGTCGGCATCCAGGAGAACCAGGTCAGGGCGATTCAGTCGAAACATGTTGAGAGCGGTTACACCATTTTCCGCTTCGGAGACAACATACCCCTCCCCACTCAACTTTTTCTTGAGCAGGATGAGAATATCCGGATCATCATCAACCAGAAGGATGTGGGGTTTTTTTTTCATCTCGATCCAACAATGCCGTGTGAGAAGAGATCCGATCCACCAAGACAACGACTCATATCAATTTCCAACCCCCAATTTGCCATACCCTGGAAGAACCTTCCATGGGAATTTTAAGGGACCCGGTTCACAATCGGCTTGTTTATTGCTATAATTAACGTATAAGACAGATGAAAGAGACTGATTTGACGTAATAATTTGACACTTCATGATGATGAAAGAAGAGAAGAGCTGCCATGACTGTTTTGCCACAAAAAAATGCCCTTCCCCTCCTGTTCCTGTTTTTGGTCAGCCTGATGGTGACCGGATGCAAGGAGATCACCATGGAAGATCTGGAAACCCGTCACGGCGTTACCTACGTCAAAGGGAGTAAAACCCCCTTTACCGGGATGGTGAAATCCTACTACTCCTCAGAATCTGACGACCCGGAAGATAGAAAGGTTTTTCGGGAAGGCTCCTATCTGGAGGGGTATAAAAACGATAAATGGATGACCTACAAATGGGATGGGGGGCGTATCGAAACCCCCTACAAGAGCGGTCGGATCGAGGGGATTGTCAAAACCTTCTACTCCACCGGAGAGCCAAAGCGGGAACAGCGCTTTTTTGACGGCAAACCTCACGGCAACGATATCCACTTTAGTAAAGACAATGTCCGTACCCTGCAAATTTTCTATCGTCACGGTGTGCCTGGCGCCCCTCCCCCCAGCCGGAAGGCAGAGATTAAAATGGAGGAGGAGGAGATTGAAGCTGCTCAGAAAAGGGACGAGCGACTCTTTGGTAAACGCAATAAAAGTTGGATGGAACATGTGCTTGAGATGTTCTAGCCCATGAGCTTACATCCGGAACTGTTGCAACATCTCTGCAAGCTGTCCAGCCAGTTTTCCCATATCTCCTGATCGGTTGTTGACCGTTTCGCTCAATTGGCGGATGGAGTCGGCCGACTGGCGAAGGTGCGCCATGGAGTTGGAGATCTCCGTTGAGGTCCTGGCTGTCTGCGCCACTTTTTCCGCCACCTCTGAAGAGGCTTGGGAAATTTCTGCTACATTGACCGACATCTCTCTCACCCCGGAAGCGGCAGAGGAGACGTTTTGGGTTACTTCATCAATCCCCTGGGATAGTTCCGTTACATTGCGGGTAACCTCAGAGATTCCTTCCGACGACTCCCCAACCAGACGGTCCACCTCCTTGGTCTCTACCGAGGCGCGCTCCATGGCCGAAGCTATTCTTTCGACATTCTGCTCTTGAAGACCAACTGCATAGATGATCTCCTGATTGGATTGGTTGATCTTCTGAATGCTTCCGGTCACCTCGGTGGTGACAGAGGCTACCTCTCGAGTGTGGGATTGGATAATCTGGATTTTTTCTGAGATCATTTTGGTCGCCTCGCCGGTCTGTCGAGCCAGATCCTTCACCTCGTTGGCAACCACCGCAAACCCTTTGCCCGCCTCCCCCGCTCCTGCCGCCTCGATAGAGGCGTTGAGGGCCAGCATGTTGGTCTGTTCGGCAATGTTGTTGATCACCTCAACAACCGAATTGACCTCTTTGGCCGATTCGGACAGTCTGCTCATCACATCGATACTGCCCTCAGCCTTCTTGGAGGCCTTTTGAGAGGAGTCCCCGGCATGGACACACTGCTCTCTTACCTGGGCAAAAGAGGCGGTAATGCCTTTGATGGAGGAGGTGACCAAGTCAACATTGCTGCTGGTTTTTTCGGCAGCCTCATTGACGGAAACCATGCTGGTACTGGCCTCTTCAGCCGCTGCGGCAACCGTACTCAGATTGACGTTGGCCTCTTCGGCGGCGGCGGCAATGGTCTGCAGGTTGGCGTCGGCCTCTTCGGAGGAGGTGGATATTTGATTTAACTGGGTGCTGGTCTCTTCGGTTGCTGAAGAGACCGTATCCATGGCGGCACTCATGCCCTGAGCATCCTCCTCAGCCTGTTGAGAGCGCCCCTGCATTTCACCCGTCTGTTCAGACATCCCCTTGGCAACGTTATCCAGCTCTTGAGAGGCGGCGTTCAGGTCGTCGGCCACATGGCCCAACCCCCGAAGCATGGCACAGAGAGAGACGGTCATTTCGTTCATGGCGCCAACGATGCCGGTGGCAGGTTCCCCCTCTGCCGGGTCGCAACCGCCTGTCAAATCTCCGCTGGCAATACGTTGAACCAACTGGCTGACCTCTTCAGGCTCACCGCCTAGCTGTTGAAGAATGCCACGGGAGATGACAAAAGCAAAAAACAGGGCGGCAACCGTGTTGAAAAGGGTCAGGGCCAGGTTGATCTCCAGGTCGACAACCGCCTTATGGTGCAAGGTGGCATCTTGATGGGCAAGGGCCTCATTAAGATGGTCTTCAACCTCTTTCAGAAGGGAAATTTTCGTGGAAATGGTTTTAAACCAATGGTTGGCTTCGATGCCAAATCGACCAACCTGGGTGGACTCAACCAATCGATCAATCGCCTCATCAGCCGGTTGGTCATCTATCCTGACTCCGGCACCCTCTTCAAAATCGATGGCGTAAAGATGGCTACCCTCATTTTGAAGGGTGATAATGGTATCGAGGGTTTTTTGATAGGCCAGCATGTTCTCCCAAACAACCTGGACATCCTTACGTTGTTGCGCGGTTATCGCCTCGGGCGGCAGAGCGAAGATCGCTTCGATTACCCCTTTGGCCTCTGTAAAACTGGCCTCAAACTGGCTTTTATAACGAGCCTGCATCTCGGGGCGAGGTTTCTGATTGTTCGCCCCATAATAGGAGCCGCGAATGAGCAGGTTTTTAAAAGAGTGGTAGATTCCCCGCAGGGCCATCTTCTGAAACAGCTCGGAAAGGAGCACCTTCAAGTCGCTGGCTTTGCCCTCTCTGAAGAGGATTTGGCGCATGTGAGCCACATCGGCCACTTCGGATTGCTGCATCTTCTCGTCAAAAAAGCGGATCTGCTCTGCAGGGGCAATGCTGCGGAATACGGCCAGATAGGTCTTTTGCTGTGTGACCAGATCCGCAAATCTTTGGTACATGCCGGGGGCAAAGCCTCCCTGAATCAGGCTGTTGGTTACCACTGCCCGCTCTACACCGGCTCGCTCCTTGGCTTGGAGAAAGTTGAGGTAAGCCACACTGAGATTAGCCATCAGGGTGTCGGGAGCCACTTTGCTAATATGGCTGACTACCTTTAACAAGCCCCTGTTCGTCCGGGTGTAATAGCCCAATGCCTGAGGGGTCGAGATGGAGAGAGCGTCCACCTGCTTGCGAATGGCCCCCAGCTCGTCAAGAAAGAGTAGAGATTGTGAGAGATCTTGAGAAAAGGCCGGGCCAAAGGCCTCATGGTCAAAGTCGGTCAGGAAGTTTTTTAGATCTTTGATGCGGGGGTCGGTTGCCCCTTGGCGGTGTTGAGGGAGCTGTTGGATAAATTTTTTACCCTGACTCCCCAGAAAACCGGCGGTCATTCCCCGCTCTTTTTGTGTCTCATGGATGAGGGCACTGGAGAGAACCGCAAACTTCACCAACCCTTGGGCCGCCTCTGTTTGGTTGACAAGCTGTTTTTTCTCTAGAACACCAGATATGGAGAAAAAGAGCATGCCGGCAATGGGAAAAATGAGCATCAAGGCAAATTTTTGCTTAAGGCTAAGTCGATCCAGCATGGATAACCAGGAAGGGCTTGAATAGGATGTTGAATTCATTGAGAAAGTATTCCCTGAAAGTGCTGTTTCGCGATATTCTAACAAGTCGACCAGCGTTATTTTGTGCTGGAGAATCGAACCTGTTCCGTCATAAACCAGGCCTCTTCGGGAGCTGGAATCCGTAATCGAACCAGACGATCCAGTGCCATGGCCGAGGCCGGAGAGAGATGTCTGAACTGTAGTCCGTAATGGTCGGCACACTCGTGGGGCTCATCGGTTTTTCTTAAAACCAGATGGCGGCGAATAATACCGGATGTTGGAATGGTCTCCCCTTTGATGACCTTGCCCTGGAGGACAAGTTTGACCAGCTCCCCCTCACAAAGTGGAGAGGAGAGGGGGCTGCAGGAGAAGGTCAATCCTCCAGAAGAGAGATCTTCCACACAACCCGACAGGGCCTCTTGCCCTTCGATGGATAGGGTGGCAACCAGGTTGATGTGACCTGGTATGATTACTCTCTTTTCCCCTCGGCGGCGAATCTTTTCTGTAGGTTTCAGTTGGTGGGGAAGAGAGAGTTGCAGTACCTGACTGTTGTTGATCAGGGCCAGCCCCAGAAAAGAGACCTCTCCTTGATAGGATTGGTTGTTGGAGACAAAAGAGAGCTGGATGGTTGGGTCGTCAAGGGTGCGGCGAATTTTGAGATTGCCATCAGAAGGCTCCAAGGGCGCGATGACCAGGGCGGCGGCATCGGTCTCATTTTGGAAATTAAGCAGTCGGGTGCGATAGCTGGTACGGCTTCCTGGCAGAACAACGGTGAGCAGAGTCCGCTCTGCCACAACGGTCTCCAGCAGTTTGACCATTTTTTTTTGTCCGAGACCGGTTTGCAGGTCCAAATTTTTCATGTCGCCTTCACCTCTATCCAATCCTCAACGGAACCGAAAGTCAGCAAGGTACTGGATTGTTGATGAAAAGGCAAGATCTGATACCGCGACGCTAAAACCCGAACGGCTCATCTCCCAGCTTATTGATCGCGGGTTTTTCACCATGGTTTGGCTCGAACCACTCCAATGACCGAATGACCTTCTCTTTCCCGCCCACCTGTTCCGCCCCTTTCTCTTGTTGAGGCGCTCTCTTCAGGGTAGAGCGTATCAGGGTAGAGAGGTCTGGATCGGTTGTGGTCGATAGCTCCGCCTCACCCAGAGGGCCGCGGATACGAATGGAGAGGGCTTTCCCCTTGAGCTTTTGCGCCCGGTTGGCATCCAGATCTTTCAGAGCCGTGTAGAGATCGGCTGACAGAGTGTAATCCAGCCACTTAGTGGCCAGGTTGGCCTCTCCGCCTCCTTGGAGGTGAAGTTGAGGTGAGCGGGCTTCCAGATCTTGATTTTTCAGGATACCGTTTTCAAGGGTTGCGGTTGCGGTCAACTGGCTGAAGGGGGTGGTCTCTGTCGAATGGCGCTTAGTGGCAAGAAGCTTCTCTTCCGGTGTGTCGACAAGGGTGGCGTAAGCGGCATGAATGGTTTCAACCATGCCCAGGCCACGAATCTCTCCCTCTTTCATGGTAAGGGAGAGGGTTCCCTGCAGCGTATTCAGCAGGCTTTTTGTATCGAACCCCCGGCTCTGCAACTGGGTCGTAAGCCAGGTGGTGCCTGCCAGATAGTCTGTGCCGGTCCATGGGGTTAGCAGCGAGGCGGCCTCAACCCCCAGCAGAGTGTTGTCAAGCTGGAGATAGGGGGGGTGCTGGTTGAGGTCCAGGGCCATGCTGGCCTCCCACTGCCCTTGAGAGAGCTGCCCCTCCAGAGAGGGCACACGGATGATACCCTCTCTCAGGGAGGTGGTCAGAAACAGGTCGGTCAATACCACGCCTCGAACCTGGAGCTGCTCCAGAGCTATTTTTCCGTCCACATTCCATCTTTTCCAGGCTGCCAGAGAGGGGTGGCTCTTGGGTGATAGCGGGGCTGGGAGGGTGGAGGAGAGAGAGGTCTTCAGGAGGGTTTGGTCCGCTTTGGTGGGCAGATAGGGGTCCAGGTCAAGGTGATCACCCTTCAGGTCGAAAACCACCGCTGGCTTGACTGGGTTGGTCAGGGAGAGTGAGCCGGTCAGGCTGGTCTCATCCAGCTGCAGAGTGAGTGGCGAGAGAACAGCATCGGTTAAACTGGCTTGGAACCGTGTGGTCAAGGCGGTTTTTTTCCAGAAAGCCGGATCGGGGAGGTGTTGGCCCAAAGCGATCATGAGGGCCTGAAAATCAAAGGGGTCCACAGCCAGATTTCCCGAAAAGGTCGGCTGGGTCTTCAGATTTTGTCCCGATATCGACCCGCGGATAAACATGCCGACTGGTCCATTGATTTGCAGATTCTCCCCCTTGGCAGAAGCTCTGTTGAGATCGATGAACAGATCGGATCGGCTCCGCAGCTCGATTCCTGCCGGGGGGAGGTGGTCAGATTTGATTCGGGCGGTCAGGTCGACCTTGGGCAGTCGTAGGGATGCCTGTTTTGCTCCAACCTCAATGGTTCCCTTGAGTGAGATCCCCCCCTCACGGAAGGAGAGACCATCCATCCAGCCATTAAGATGAATCTCTGCCTGAGTGAATATCGCGCTGCCTTCATTCAGGTGATAGAGCAGGTCTGTTTTGGCGTCAAGCTCCATCTCTTTCAGCGTGGCGCCTGGATGATGTCCGTGAACCGTCAAGATCATCTTCTGAAGTTGGATGGTTTGGGCCGATTTTTGGAGTAGTACGCGGGAACCCAGATCGAAATGGCCATGGGAGGGCGGGTTTGTTCCCATCCACTTTCCACGCAACCCCACTTGGCTCTCCAGCCCGGATTCAAGGGGAGTGGTGGTGAAGCTTAGATCGGTCAGGGAGAGGGTGTGTCCTGTCCGTTGATCGTGATAGTTGATCTCGGCATCGGCAAGATGGATCTCTCCTGGCTTGAGGTTGGCTAACAGGCTCAGGTCAAGGGGGTGCAGAGGGGCGGGGTGGGCCATGACACTTGGCTTGGCACCCTGCCAGTTTCCCCAGCCCGTTCTCCCTCTAACCAGGTTGACCTGCAGACCTGCCAAAGAGAGATGGGTCACCTGCAGGCTTCCTACCAACAGAGGGAGAAGCTTTACCCGCATGGTCAGCGTGTCAACCGTAACAAGAGGCTCCTGGCCAAAGCCTGGTACCGCTTCAATCTCTGATTGGCCCAAAGCCAGGGTCAGTTGGGGAAACTGCCCCATGGAGATTTCTATCGTTTCGTGCAGTCGTAATGCGTGGCCTGTCTTCTGGTGGACCAGATGACGAATCGACGCCTTATAATCGTTGGGATCAACCAATATCGGAACCACGAGCAGCGCGGTCAGCAGCAGAAACAGTCCTGCAGAAAAAGCAATGATCAGAGCCGACAGCAACCTACTCATGGTTCTCTCCTTACATGCCTAAGCTGAATTCGGGTAGTAACCGGAATGTTCAGGATGGGCTAGCAACTGTTGCAACCCCTTTAGGAGGGGGGTTGATGCGCTTAAATGCAGCATGTCTTGTGCTAAAGTCGGATCACCAAGAGAGGTGCGAATATCCCCCACTCGCCCTTTTTCGTAATGAATGGGGACGGTTTGACCGCACACCTCCATGATGATCTCTGCCAGTTTGCGAATGGAAACTTCTTGGCCTGTGGCTACATTGTAGACCTCGGGATGCTCAACGCCACGACCCATTCCCGTGAGCAGAAAGGCAACCACATCCGAGACATGCACAAAATCGCGGGTCTGTTCTCCATCACCAAAAAGGGTGATCGGCTCTCCTCGGGCAATGCGGTGGGTAAAGATGGAGATAACTCCAGAATAAGGCGAGGAGGGGAGCTGTCGTTGCCCATAGACATTGAAAAAACGCAAACCCACCGTGGGCACGCCATGAACAAGGGTGGCAACACGAGCGTGGAGTTCCGATCCCAGTTTGTCAGCGCCATAGGCGGTCAGGGGCTTCTGTGTTGCCGATTCGGTGAGAGGTTTCTCCGGGTTGTCGCCATAGACGGCAGCCGAAGAGGCGTAGACCACCGGTACCGGGCCAAAAGCACCGTGTTTGCGTGCGGCATTTAAAATTTGGATGGTGCCGGTCAAGTTGGTTTTGTGGGTTTCGACCCAGGCCTCATTGGCTTTAACCACTGAAGCGACAGCAGCCAGATGCCAGCAGCCCGCCACCCCCTCCATGGCTTGTTCAACCACGACAGGGTCAGCCACATCACCAACCATAATCTCGCAAGACAGTGGTGGATTGTCCCGGTTTCCGGTGGAGAGATCATCCAATATTCGAACATGATCTCCCCGCTTCACCAGGGCATCTGCCAGATGAGATCCGATAAATCCACAACCACCTGTTACTAAATATGTTGCCATAAGCCCATCTTTAAAAGATTCTAACAATAGAATATTACAGTTATTTTAAACGTTTTTACGTCTCAATATAAATAGAATTGTGGCGGCAGTTGCCTGGATTGTCAAATCGAGGTAGTATCCTTTATTGCGTCATGAATAGAACTTGGGATGAAATCTCTTATCGGGGAAAAAGTTGGGGGGTCACACCCTTTTCTTGCTTCACAAGAGAATTATGATATGCTAATGTTCTAATTTTGATGAAGCCCCTACGCTTGTTAAGTGGTTTTCAGACCATTGGGGCTGTCAAATTGAGTGCGCATGTTGAGGGTTGGATGGAGAGATTGCCCAACCCAAAGGTCACCCTATTGAGGTGGTGTTTTTTTATTACTGTAACTGGATAAATTAGTTGTCCCACAGGAGACTCAACCGATGCCAAGCTTTGAACTAGACGGACGCACCTACGAAACCGATGAAGATGGATACCTGATCAATCTGGACGATTGGAGCCAGCCTGTAGCCGGATATTTGGCTGTACAGGAGAGTATTGAGATGTCGGATAACCATTGGGAGGTGGTCAATTTTCTTCGTGAGTATTACGAAGAGTACAAAATTGCTCCCATGATTCGTATCTTGACAAAAGCCATTGGTAAAAAACTGGGTAAGGATAAAGGTAACACCAAGTACCTGTATGATCTCTATCCCGGTGGACCCGCTAAGCAAGCCTGTAAAATTGCCGGCCTGCCCAAGCCGACCGGTTGCGTCTAACGCAAACCGAGCGTCCTGGAATCAGCAGGACTCTAAGCGTTGAAACACCCTTTTGTGTCCCAAGAGGGTGAGTAGACATTCCGCACTGCCTGAAGAATAGCCCTGGGCAGTGCGGAAGCCACTTCCCTGAAATGACCTCAGAAGAGGATTTCCCTGATTTTTCTGCTCAGGGGTGCCCGTTTCTGTGGCAGTTTTTAGTCGGGAATGTGGAGGGCGTATTTGTTTAATTGTTTGTTTATTAATATAATTCTGCCTGCCAAATGGGAGTAGCCGAATGCTTACCCTCCTTGCGTACGCTGTTCTTGGAATTTTTTTCATAGGGTTTGGAAGGCGGCTTTGGATCTATTCCCAAGCACCTGCTCCCCTGCTCATACCGACCACGCCGGCTCCTGTCACAAGGTTGGGGGTTATGGGGCGTCTTTTCCGAGAAGTGGTCTTTTTTGAGAGTCTCTTCAAGGGGGATAAACTGGCATGGATTGCCAGCTATCTTTTCCACGGGGCTTTGGCGGTGGTACTTATCCGCCATATCCGTTATTTTGTTGATCCTCTTCCTGCTCTTTTTGCCCATTTTCAAATTTTCGGTATCCTGGCAGGATTGGCCATGGTTGGTGGGCTTGGCCTGCTCTTCCTGAGAAGATTGGTCATCGATCGGGTTCGCTATATCTCCTCCCCGTCGGACTATCTGGTTCTTCTGCTTCTTATCGGAATCGGTGTGACCGGCCTGGCCATGACCTTTCTCTTTCGGCCCGATATTGTCACCATCAAGGAGGTTATGACCAACCTCTTCTCCTTCTCTTCTCTCTCTCTGCCGCTGTTTAGCTTTGGGGATGCCCTTTTCATATTGCATCTCTCTCTGGTGGGGCTGCTTTTGGTTATCTTTCCCTTCAGCAAACTGATGCATATGGGGGGGATCTTCTTTAGCCCAACCCGGAATCAGGTGGATAATCCTCGAGAAGTGAGACATGTCAATCCTTGGGACGGTCAAAAATAGTCCTGGGGTGTTGATCCGTTTTTCATAACCAAATTACCTAGCATTAAGTGAAGGAGTCGACAGGTGGCAGATTACGACGTTCCTGAAATTCCCGAAGATATCGAAACCCCCAGCCTGGAGCCGGGAACCATGGGCCATCTGGCCCCTTATCCCTCGGTAGAAAAGCACATGAAGCCTCTGGGGTTTCCTGCGGCCAAGGTAGATAACTGGCAGGAGGAGGGGATTGAAAAGCTGGGAAGTATGCTGGAGAAGTATAAGTCTCTTCAGGTTTTTTTAGATATCTGTGTCAAGTGTGGGGCCTGTGCGGACAAGTGTCACTACTATCTGGGCACCAAAGATCCCAACAACATGCCGGTAGCTCGGGCCGATCTGCTGCGTCAGGTCTACCGCCGTTATTATACCGCTGCGGGCAAGTTTGCGCCGGGATTGGTTGGGGCCAAGGATTTTGATCAAGAGACTTTGGACAAGTGGTTTACCTATTACCACCAATGTTCCCAATGTCGTCGCTGTTCAGTCTTTTGTCCGTATGGAATCGATACGGCTGAAATCACCATGGCGGCACGAGAGATCATGGATGCCATTGGTGTTGGCCATAAATATACCACGGAGATTGTCGCCAAGGTTCATGAGGTTGGTAATAATCTGGGTATTCCCAAGCCGGCCTTGAAGGGAACCTTGGAGTTTTTGGAAGAGGATATTCTCGAGACCACCGGACACGATGTACGTCTGCCGTTGGATGTGGAGGGGGCCGATGTTCTGTTGGTTCCGCCCTCTGCCGATTTTTTCAGCGAGCCACACATCATGTCCCTGATGGGGTATGCCAAGGTTTTTCATCAGGCCGGCATCAGCTATACTATCAGCTCGGTTGCCTCGGAGGCTGCTAACTTTGGTATGTTTATCGGTAGCTTCGAGCAGAAACAAAAAATTGCCAAACGGATCGCCGAGCAGGCTCAAGATCTTAAGGTCAAACGGTTGGTGGTTGGCGAGTGTGGCCATGCCTGGCGGGTTGCCTATAGCTTTTGGAATACCCTGAACGGTCCTTTCGACTATCTGGACCCCAGGTATCCAGCCCCTCAGCACATTTGTGAGTTTACCCACGATCTTTATCAGCAGGGCGCTTTGACCTTCGACAAAGAGGCCAATGATGAGTATACCGTCACCATGCACGACTCCTGCAACGTCGCACGAGCCTCTCGCATGGGGCCCAATCCGGGCGGACAGTTTGAGATTCCACGGGCTTTAATTCGGGCCACCTGCAACAAATATGTCGAGATGGACCCGGAGACCATTCGGGAGAAGACCTTTTGCTGTGGTGGTGGTGGTGGTCTGTTGACCGATGAGTTGATGGATCTGCGTATTAAAGGCGCTCTACCGCGTGTGACGGCTCTGAAGCGGGTGATGGATCAAGACGGGGTTAATTTTCTAGCCTTGATCTGTGCCATCTGCAAGGCGCAGTTTACCAAGGTTCTGCCGATGTATGGTATCCCCATGGATACGGTAGGGGGGGTGCATCAGTTGGTAAGTAATGCGATTCAACTTGGGGCTAAAAAGGGTATTATCTAACCCAAGTTGGTTTTAGATGATAAAAAAGGGCCACTTTTTGGGTGGCCTTTTTTTGTGGGAGAGATTCCAAACCAAATTGGTACAAAACGATTGTGGATGGGGCTGGGAAGGCATGGATGTTTGCCTTTACCTATAGTCCAAATCTGGTGTTGACTGTCTATATAGTCAGCCAAAACAAAATTGACAACGTTGGTTTGGAATCTTCATATCATCCTGGAAACGACCGTTATTAGTACTCTTCATCGGCCTGGGTCTGTTGGTGGATGACTACTCTTCGCAATACCTCCCCAGCCAGGGTCAGGCCGAATAGAGCCGGCATGTAGCTGATGGTTCCATTGACAGCCCTTGGCCTGCCCTGAGAGGTTGGCTCTGGGGGTAGGTGGGGAAGAGGCGGTTCTGTCGACCAGACCGCCAAGACCCCCCGACCACAACCACGACGATGTAAACGGCGCCGAACGGCTCGAGCTAACGGGCAGATGGTTGAGTCCATCAGGTCGCCAACTTGAACACGAGAGGGGTCCAGCTTGCTCCCTGCTCCCATGCTGCTGGCAACAGGAATGTTGCGATTTCGACCTTCAACAATCAACCCCACCTTGCAGTTGAGGCTATCAATGGCATCAATAATCCAATCGGGCTGTGCCTGCTCTAACAGGGGTGGAATGTTCTCTGGGGTGAGAAAAAGATCATGGAGGGTGAGTTGACATCCATCATGGATGGAGGCCAGACGTCTTCCCATGACAGCAACTTTTTTTTGGCCGATGGTCTCTTGCGTTGCTGGAAGCTGTCTGTTGATGTTGGAGGGTGCCACTTCGTCGCTGTCGATGAGGGTTAGTCGACCTATTCCGGCTCGAATCAAAGCTTCTGCCGTAAAGCTGCCCACGCCACCCAGACCGGCAAGTAAAATATGGGTGTTGTGTAGTCGGGCCAACCCTTCCTCTCCCACCAATATTTGAGTACGTTCAAATATCTCTTTATTGATCATAGGTTGTCACCTGTTTAGACCTAACAATTGTTGGGTGTTCTGTCGGGTTGTCTGAATAATATGGTTTTCACTTACCCCCCTTAAATGGGCCAAGGTGTTGACCACCAGCGGTAGATTGGCCGGTTCGTTGCGCAACCCTTCTCGTCCGGCTGGAGGAAGGTCTGGAGAATCGGTCTCCAAAACCAGGGCAGAATCGGGTAGCGAGGCTGCCACACGACGTATTTTTTTGGCTTTTTGTCGTGTAACCACCCCGCCAAAGCCCAGTAAAAAACCTCTGTCCAAATAGTGTTGGGCCTGCTGCAAGCTGCCGTTGAAGCTGTGGACAATCCCGCCGAAAGGGTGGTTGAAACGGCGCAGAATGGCAAGGGTTTGATCGTGGGCTTTGACGACGTGAAGCAGAACTGGGAGGTGAAACGCTTTGGCCAGAGCCAGTTGTGCACAAAAAAGGTCGATCTGCTGGGGTTGTTTGGCGTTAGCGTGACGAAAATCCAGGCCAATCTCACCCAGGGCGATAGGGTTGCTGGTTTTGAGCCACTCTTTAAGCTGGGAGAGAGAGGCTTTAGGATGGTCGGAGTAAAAAAGAGGGTGTAGCCCCAAGGCTATGTGGATGGTAGGCCCAGAGAGGGCAACCAGTCGTTGAAAACGGTTCAGGTGGAGGCCCGGTACGACCAGTTGGTCAACACCAGCTTGTTGGCTGCGTTCCAGAACCTGCTGACGATCCTGGTCAAAAACGGGGAGGTCTAGATGGCAGTGGGTATCGATCATAAGGAGGAGAGGTTAAAAAAAGCCATCATGTTTCTGGTCAAGGGTCGAACAGGATCTGCAAAAGTCGCCGGTATACTTGGGTTAGATCTTCCAAATCGGCTAGAGGCACCCCTTCATCCAGTTTGTGCATCGAACTCCCCACCAAGCCAAACTCCATGGTTTGTGGGCACAGTTGAGAGATGAAACGGGCGTCTGAAGTGCCCCCTCCCGTTGAGGCCTCCGGGGTTCTGTGCAGAGTCTCACGCACGCTCCGGTCCAGTGCCGAGCGCAGAGGACCATCTTCGGATAAAAAGGGCAGCCCCGAAACCTTCATGGTGAGCTGACAGGCGGGGTTGCCCGGTTCATCCAGAACGGTACGGATGGTTTTTTCCAGTGACTCCGGTGAATTCTTGGGGCTGAAACGAATGTTGAAGCGAGCCTCCAAAGAGCCGGGAACCACATTGGTAGAGCCGTCTCCCGCCTGAATATTGGTCAATTGAATGCTGGTGGCAGGAAAATGGTGGTCCCCTTGGTCAAATTGAATTCCAGCCAACCGAGCCAGTACAGGGGCCGAGCGATGGATGGGGTTGTCTGCCAGATGGGGATAGGCCACATGGCCCTGTTTGCCTTGAAAAACAAGGATGCCATTCACCGAGCCACGCCGCCCATTTTTCAGACAATCACCCAGTTGTGCCACACTGGTGGGCTCACCAACCAAACAGTAGTCCAGCTGCTCCTTTTGCTCTTTAAGCCAGGCCAGTACCCGGACCGTACCATCAACCGCTTCTCCCTCTTCATCGCCGGTAATCAGGAAAGAGAGGGAGTTTTGATCGATAAAATGGGGGTTGTCGGCTAAAAACTGTTCACAGGCAACCACCATGGCCGAGAGAGCCCCCTTCATGTCGCAGGCTCCCCGACCAAACAGATGGCCGTCTATGACCTGGGCGGCAAAAGGGTCGGCGCGCCATGCCTCGGGATTGCCGGTGGCAACCACATCGGTATGTCCGGCAAAACAGAAATTTTTCCCAGCGGTTCCCAGTCGGGCATAAAAATTTTCCACCTCGCCAAACCGCAGGCGGTGGATTTGAAACCCCAAAGCAGACAACCGTTGAATAAGGATCTCTTGGCAGCCCCTGTCATGTGGAGTGACCGACGGGGTGCGAATCAGTGCCTGGGCCAGCGTGAGAGAGGGGGTGGGGGACTCCCCCACCACAGGATTAGAACTCACGGAGCAGTTCGTTGATGCCGGTTTTGGAGCGGGTGCGGGCATCGACGGTCTTGACGATGACGGCACAGTAAAGGTTGGGGCCGGGGTTGCCGTCCGGGAGCGGTTTGCCGGGCATGGTGCCGGAAACAACCACCGAAAAAGGGGGGACATAGCCCATGTGGATCTCTCCGGTAGCCCGGTCGACAATTTTGGTGGAGGCGCCCAGATAGACACCCATGGAGAGAACCGAGCCTTCGCCGACAATCACCCCTTCAGCCACCTCGGCCCGAGCGCCGATAAAGCAGTTGTCTTCGATGATGACCGGGTTGGCTTGCAGGGGTTCCAGTACGCCGCCGATGCCGGTTCCGCCAGAGAGGTGGACATTCTTGCCTATCTGAGCGCAAGAGCCGACCGTGGCCCAGGTATCGACCATGGTACCTTTATCGACATAGGCGCCGATATTGACATAAGAGGGCATCAAGACAGCCCCCGAAGCGATAAAACTCCCCTTGCGAACGGTGGCGGGGGGGACCATGCGAAAACCGGCAGCCTGAAACTGCTGTTTGTTCCAGCCGGAGGTTTTTGTTGGAACCTTGTCATAGAAATTGGTCTCACCGCCGGCCATGATGACATTATCATGGAGTTTGAAATAGAGCAGAACCGCTTTTTTCAACCATTGGTTGACCACCCACCCCTTCACAGCATCCGGGTGGTCGGGTTTTTTCTCGGCCACACGAAAGGTACCGGAGTCCAGCCCCTCGATGGCCTCAATGACCGCATCACGAACAGGACCGGTGGTGGATGGTGACAGGGTATCTCGATCTTCCCAGGCCTGTTCGATGGTGGTTTTCAGGTCGGCCATGTTTATTATCTCCTAGAAAATAAGGTTTTTTTGGTGTCTGTTGGCTAGTGGTTTAGGGTCTCTTTGGCGCAGGCGGCAATCCGCAGCATGGCCTCTCTGTTGTCTTCGAAGGAGGCCACCAGGGCAACACGGATATAGGGTTCACCCGGATTCTCTCCGTTTCTGTCTCGGCCTAGAAAAGCGCCAGGCAAAACAACAACATTATACCTTTCATAGAGTCTCCTGGCAAAGGAAACGCCGCCTCCAGGCACCCGAAGCCAAAGATAAAAGCCCGCCTCGGGGGGGGTGACCGTCAAGACCGGAGAGAGTATGGAGAGAGCATCTTCTCGTTTAAGGCGATAGAGCTGCCTGTTCTCCTCGACATGGCGCTCATCCTGCCAGGCTACGGTAGCCGCTTGTTGAATAAAGGGTGGTGTGGCGCAGCCGGTATAGGTGCGCAGGCGAAAATAGGCTGCCAGAAGTTGCGCATCACCTGCAACAAATCCAGAGCGGGCGCCGGGCATGTTGGATCTTTTGGAGAGAGAGTGAAAAACCAGACAGCGCTTAAAGTCACTGCGCCCCATGGCCTGAGCCGCTTCCAATAATCCTGGCGGCGGGCTGTTATACCAGATTTCTGAGTAGCATTCGTCCGAGGCGATCACAAAGTCGTGACGGTCGGCCAAGGCGATAATGTTCTGCAGCTGCGCCAGGCTGTAGACGGCGCCGGTTGGGTTGGCCGGGGTACAGAGATAGAGCAGTTGGGTCCGGTCCAAAATTTCGGGGGAGAGGGTGCCGTAGTCGGGCAGAAAATGGTTGGCAGCATGGGCGTTGACAAAAACCGGTTTGGCTCGTGCCATGTGGGCCGCCCCTTCATAAATCTGATAAAAGGGGTTGGGGGAGAGAATGATCGGTTCGTTGTTTGGCTTGCTCTCAGGGCCAAACAGTTGAGCAATAGAAAAAAGCGCCTCTCGTGTTCCGTTGACCGGTAGAATATTTGTGTCTGGATCTATACCGCCAGAGGGGAGGTTGAAACGGTTCTCCAGCCAGTGGGCAGCAGCCTTGCGCAGGGCCGGCTCTCCTCGGGTGGTGGGATAACGACTGATACCATCCAGAGCATCGGCCATGGCCTGACGTAAAAGGGGGCTTACCGGATGTTTCGGCTCGCCAATGGAGATGTTGAGGGGGGGGTGGTCGGCCGAGGGGGTTGTCTCACCAAGCAGGGCCGCCAGTTTTTCAAAAGGGTAGGGCTGCAATCTGTCCAGATAGGGATTCATGGTCTTATTTCCAAGTGAGTAGAGATTTTGGTTGCTGTTCTTCTCCCTCTTTCATGGAGACAGGGTCGCTCGGTCGTCGATCTTTTACGTGTCCCACAAGCCAGCGGACCAGATCTTTCCAGATGGAGTTTACCTCCTCTTGAGAGGGCATGATGCCCGCATATTTCAACTCGATGGTGATAATGGGAACCTTGCGAATGGAGCCGGCATAGCGCCCCAGTGAGCCGGGATAGGTGCCCAGTAAAGAGAGGTAGAGTTGGCCCAGCTTTTCGGGGGGAGTGGTGGGAGGGCCGTCAAAGTCCAACAGGCCAAAGGGGGCGTGAATAGAGACTACGGCATGGGGTTTGAATCGCTCAATCTCCTCGGCTACCCAGCGGGATTCCGGTTCACTCAAGGGGGCTGGTCCTGGATAGCGACGTGGGTCTCGGTGGGTTTTTTCGACCCAATATTCCCGGCTCTCCTTCAACCACTCCTGATGTGTCGAAGCGGTGGGAAAGTTGCGATTCAGATCGACGTTGTTGGCGTTCATCCGCTGGGACTCGTCTCTCAGCAGGCCGTCGGGGTTGACCAGGGGGGCGATACGCCAGTGGAACAGTCCGGTGTGGTGTTTTTCTAGAATGCGCAACCATTTGAAGACTACACTGATAGAAGAGTACTCATCACCGTGAATGCCGCCAAGCAGAAGAATTCGGGCCTGGGGTCTCCGCCCCTCCACGGGTGGGAACTCTTTGATGAGAATCGGCAGCCCTTCGACAGAGCGACCATCGGTCAGGCTGAACTGTTCGGCAAGACACCCCTGTTCATCAACACTCCCCAGCTTGGCCCCGATTTTGTGGCACATCTCTTCGGTGGATAGGGTTTTGGCCGGCTCTCTCTGTCTTCTTTTGATGGCCCGAGGTGTTGCGTTTAAATTTTTTGTGTTCTCCCTGTTTCTTTTTATTGTCTTATTTGGTATATTAGATTGGTCCGCAGCCTGCTCGACAATAACTTGCAGGGCATCTTGAATGGTCAGAGGGCTGAGGAGCTCCTCTTTGGGTTTGGGTGGGGGGTGGACCATGGGAGAGGGGTGACTTGTTTCTGACACCTTTTCCTCTTTTGCCCAAGCCAGAGAGAGAGGTTGGAGTAGAATACTGAGAGCGGCCATACTCCAGAAAACAAGAAAAAAGGGCCTGTTAACAAAAACCAAGGCGCTGATTATTGAAGAACCCAACAATTTTTTTAAAAAACGGAACAGGATTTGCATTGTTTTGGTCAGTGGAAAGTTCCTTGGCTTGAATTGACATCTTCAATCACGGTTTCCTTAAAAACAGAATCCCTGTTTTTACTGTAATGCGGGTGTTGCGTCAATAAGCGATGGTAATCTACCTCTCTCTATTGTGTAGAGAGAGGGTGTTAAAGGGCAGTTTTCCTGAGTTAGTAGGAGCTTTAGTTGAAATGGCGTTTTTTTTGTTGGTTTGAATTAGGGCTTTAGCTAGGCGGACTATGTAAATGAAACGAAGAGAGTTTATTAAATCAATTTCTACGGGTGTTGCGGCAGCAACGGTCGGTGTTGGCTTTATTCCGGGCGCGTCAGCCGGAATTCTTCCACCACCAACGGCTTCCCACCCTAAATTCCGGAATTCGGATTTAAGCGCCTATCTTAACAAGGTCAGGCAGTTTAATGAAGATCACCAGGGCGATGTTTTTTTAACCGATCATCAGTTCGAACTGTTGGGCCGATCCCTTCAGCGTTTTCGTCGTCTACAGAGACTGGTGGGGTTTGGCAACTTCTATCTGCTGGACTTCGACGATGCCATCCGCTACTCCCAACGCCATACGGAGGTGGGCAAGTTCTCCATGGCTGAGTTGAATTTTCTGGAGATGATCTTTTATGAGCGGGCGACGGAATATGGCTTTTATGGTGAAAAGCCTCTGAAAAATTTAACCGATCGCATTCCTCGAAGAGAGGTGGTCAAGGTCCATTCGACCGGAAACTATCTCTACAAGGGTCGTCCTCTGGAGCTCTACTATAAGATTCGCAAGGAGGTAGGGCCGGATGTCATTCTCACCTCGGGTGTGCGCAGTGTGATCAAGCAGTTTTTGCTCTTTTTGGATAAAACCTACGAGAGCAGCGGCAACCTTTCTCGCGCTTCTCGATCCCTGGCCCCTCCGGGCTACTCCTTCCACGGCATCAGTGATTTCGATGTGGGGCAACGGGGTTATGGTCAGTTTAACTTTACCGAAAAATTTGTTACGACCGATGTGTTCAAACGCTTGAAAGATTTGGGCTATCTTACCCTTCGTTATCCCAAGGATAACATGCTTGGTGTTCGTTTTGAGCCCTGGCACATCAAGGTGCATGGTCGGGCCTGATCTTTTTAGCGGTTTTTCATCATCTATAAAAAAGGGCGGCGTTGGCCGCCTTTTTTTATGAATGATGGGGGAGTAGACTTTTGCACCCATCCCGATTTGCCTGGATTGCCATCGGTACCAACCAGGGGAATGCCCTCCGTCTCTATCGGCAGGCTGTCCAACGGTTGACCTGTCACCCCATGGGTATTCGCCTTGTGGCACAATCTTCCCTCTATCGTACCGAGCCGGTTGGTGGGGTCAGGCAGCCTTGGTTTATCAATGGGGTGGTGGTGGTGGCCACACCGTGGGGTCCGAAAACCTTGCTGAAGATCTTACACAAGATTGAGGCCGGATTTGGTCGCAATCGATCACGAGAAAAGCGCTGGGGGCCTCGTCGTCTGGATCTGGATCTCCTTTTTCATGGTTCACGAATTCTTAGTCGGCAATCCTTAAAAATTCCTCATCCTTCTCTGCATTTGCGGCGGTTTGTCCTAACCCCTCTTGCCGAGGTCTCCCCCGGCCTGATCCACCCGGTATGCGGTAAAACAGTTGACATTTTGTTGCGGGATGTCGATGATACCGCCCGTGTGGAGCCACTGCTCCTCTAGAATTTCTTACTCAGTACCATAGAACGGTCATGCCTGATCGGTTGAGTTGACTCTTTAAACGTTGGATGGAGCAGCTACAGTTCCGATTGTGTGGGGGTGCTCCTTACTCTGTGGATGAGGAAACGATCATGAGTCTGATTTTGCCTGGATCAACACCACTGTGTGTCGACCGGGACTGAAGAGAGATGATGAAACAATTCAACTGCAGGCTGCGGCTTCTGCCGTGTTGCTCCCTGCGACCGATCCTCCTGTCTGGGGGAGCCTCTCTTTTCCTGTTGCTTTTTAGTCGTAGGCTGCCAGGCCTGCACTTCTCATGGATGAGAGGTGGGGTATGAGCCGTCGTGTCACCGTGCCGGAGGTGGCTCGCCTTAAAAAAATGGGTACACCCATCGTTTCGGTAACCGCTTACGATTATACCTTTGCCCGATTATTGGATCGGGCGGGGGTGGATTTGATTTTGGTTGGTGACTCCCTGGGTATGGTGATCCAAGGCCATAAAACCACCCTGCCGGTCACCCTTGATCAGATGATCTACCACGCTTCTGCAGTGGTTAGGGGGGTGGCACAAGCCATGGTTGTCTGTGATTTTCCTTTTGGCATCTGTCAAAGCGGTCAAGAGGTGGTGTTGGCGGCCGCTATTCGGATTCTGAAAGAGTCGGGTGCGGATGCGGTTAAAATCGAGGGGGGGGTAGAGGTGGCGGAGACCATTAAAGGGTTGACGCGACAGCGGATTCCGGTGGTAGCCCATGTGGGCTTGACCCCTCAATCGGTTAAATCTTTTGGCGGTTTCAAGGTGCAGGGACGGGATGAGTCGGGTGCGGAGCAGATTGTGGCGGACGCCCTGGCTGTGGAGGCGGCAGGGGCTTTTGCCGTGGTTTTAGAGGGGATTCCCTCTCCCCTTGCCAAAGAGGTTACCCGGGTGCTGTCCATTCCTACCATCGGCATCGGAGCCGGGGCGGACTGCGATGGTCAGGTGTTGGTTCTCTATGATTTGTTGGGGCTTTATGATGGGGTGACACCTCGTTTTGTTAAGCAATATATGCGTGGCGGTGAAACCATTTGCACCGCTTTGGAGCAGTATGCACAGGAGGTCCGGGAGGGTCGGTTTCCGGGGCCGGAACATGGATTTTCCTGATCAATGAACCTATTTAAAGATCGACAGAGCCTGAAAGCGTGGATGTCCGCCTGCCGGAATCGGGGGGAGCGGGTAGGCTTTATTCCGACCATGGGGGCGTTGCATGCCGGGCATCTCTCTTTGGTCGAGGCAGCTAAAAAGCAGTGCTCCCGGACGCTTGTCTCTATTTTTGTCAACCCTACCCAGTTTGGCCCTGGGGAGGATTTTGCCCAGTATCCCCGAACTTTTGCAGCAGATCAGACTCTATTGGAGGAGATCGGTTGTGATGGGGTTTTTCTCCCGGAGGTTGCTACCATCTATCCTCCCGGTGGGCAGACGTCTGTTTCTGTCGAGCCGTTAGGCTCCCAGTTGTGTGGGGCTGCCCGTCCGGGCCATTTTCAGGGTGTGGCAACGGTGGTGGCGATTTTGTTCAACCTGGTGCGTCCCCATGCCGCCTATTTTGGCCTGAAAGATTATCAGCAGTTTACCCTGATCCGACAGATGGTAGACGACCTCTGCATGCCGCTTGAGGTGGTGGGGGTGCCGACGGTTCGGGAGGCGGATGGTCTGGCCCTCTCCAGCCGGAATCGCTATCTGACGGACGAAGAGAGAGCGCGGGCACCGGCTCTGTTTAGGGCGCTGACCCATGCTCAGGAGCTCTACCGGGGCGGGGAGCGAGATCCTCTGCGGTTGGAGGAGGAGGCCCGTCGGCTGTTGTTGGCATCCGGCATCGAGAATATTGACTATGTAGAGGTTCGGCACGGGGCAACATTGATCCGAGAGAGAGAGATCTCCACTGATCCGGTTATGCTCATTGCTGTCCGAGTTGGCAAGGCCCGCTTGATTGATAATAGACTGTTATGAAAATGGTTTGGCTGTTGGATCTGATTGTTTTCAGCGGCTGAAATCGTGAATTGATGGATTGAGAAGGAAAAAGCCAGATGGAACTATCATTGTTGAAATGCAAAATTCACCGTGCCACGGTAACCGATGCCGATCTGCATTATGAAGGCTCCTGCGCCATTGATGAGGATCTTCTCGATGCGGCTGGCATGCGTGAGTATGAGGAGATTCATCTGTGGAATGTCACCAATGGCGAGCGGCTCACCACCTATGCCATTCGGGGTGAGCGGGGAAGCGGTATGATTTCGGTCAATGGTTCAGCCGCCCATAAAGCGACACCAGGAGATATTCTGATCATTGCCGCCTATGCCCGCATGAGTGAAGCAGAGGCCGAAGTTCACCAGCCTAAATTGGTCTATGTGGATGAGTCCAACCGTGTTAAAAGACTGGGTCACGCCATTCCTGCCCAGGCTGCCTGATTGTTATCATGACCTCTCGCCGGTTGTCTCTGTTGCTGGCTGGGCTTTTGGTTGCGGTCACGCCCAGTTCTGTCCAGGCTCAAGTCATTGAGCAGACAGCCATTTCGGAGCAGGTTCTCCCTGATGGGGGTGGTTCTCATTCGGGTTTGGTTCTCTCGCCCAAACAGGCCCAGATCCTGTTGGCAAGGGGGGCTCCGGGGTTGGCTTTGCGTCTGGCGGAGCAGGCTCTTCATCGGGGTGGGGGCTATCAGGCCACGGCTGGATGGACACCGGTTAAGGTGCAAGCTTTAACCGCCCTGGGCCGGATTGATCAGGCTCTCCCCATCCTGGAAGCGTTCCCTCCCCACCTTTTCGAATCTCAACCCGAACTCCGTTTGATGCTGGCAGAGAGCCAGCTGGCTCATGGCCAATTTGAAGAGGCCCGGCAAAATTTTTCTACGTTCATGCTGAACCATTTTGACCACCCCAGACGCTTGGAGGCTCAACGTGGTATGGGGCTGACCGCCTTGGCTGCAGGCAAAAGGGATGAGGCGGAGCTGCTTCTTACCCTCTACAGCCAAGAAGAGCAGCGACCGGTACCGGATGCGGTCTTGACAACGGCCATGGGGCAGCTTGCTCACCTGAAGGGGGATGTATCTCGCGAGGAGCGCTATTTTAGTGAACTGGAAGGGCAGCCACTGCCTCCAAGGGGGGTCTATTATCAGCAACGGATTGAGGCGTTGGCCCATTGGCATCTGCGCAACGGTCGGTGGCAAAAGGGTGTTGCGCTGGTTGAAGAGGGGCTGCAACTCTATCCAACCTTGGAACTGCGACGCTTTTATCGCACCTTACTGAAGCAGGGCTTGTCTCTTCCTCATGCCAAAAAAAGAGGCGAGGATCAGTCGGTTTTAACTGCGGTGATGGATTTGATGCGGGGCGGTTCCTCTCTGGAAAAGCGGGAGGCGGCTCTGGATCGTCTGCTTGTCCGAGAGGGTGAGCAGCCTGTTGGTCTGTTTGAAGAGGGGGGGGTGTTGGCGGCTGACTCTTTTTTTCCGCACCCCTACGACCCCACTTTGCGACTGCTGCTGGCCAAGGCCAATCAACAGTTGAAGCGGGGGACGGCGGCTTGGAACTTGCTGGAGGGGCTGAAAAGCCCGCGGGCCGATCAACTCAGGCTGCGTATTCTGGGGGCAGGAGAGCAGCCTGCCTCTGTTGATCTGCTGGCTGTGTTGCGTCAACCTCTTCTCCTGGAGGGAGAGGAGAGGGTTCGGGATGCGGTGGATGCCATGTATGCCTTGACCCAACGACGACAGGTGATTGCGGCGGCTCTCCTGCGTCGGCAGCTCTCTTTATTAAAGCAGAATATTCCGGTTCGTCGTGCCTTGCGATTCCAGCAGGCTATGGATAAGCGGCTGGAGGGGGAGCTGGATGGGGCTTTGACCCTCTATCTTGAGTTAGCGGTTGAGGGGGATGGATTAGCGGACAGATCGGAACGCGACCGGCTCCTACCTCTGGACCCTCTAGAGGCGGCAGCCCGGATTCTGCAGGCGCAGGGGGCGGTGAAAGAGGCTGCTGAACTGCGGGCCATTCAGTAAAATAGAGATACCCAACCAAATGGTCGCAAAACAGTAACGGATGGGTCTGGGAAGGCATGAATGCCCTCCCAGCGGGTTTGGGCAGCGCCCAAGGTCCTAAGCCTTTGACTTTGCTTTTTTTGTTTTATAGCAGTTCCAAATTAAAACGGCACATGTTATAATACAAAGCATGAGCTATAGCATTGATCTTAGAGAACGAGTCATAGACTTCGTCAAACATGGTGGGCAGAAAACGGAAGCAGCCCG
>PEAM01000070.1 GCA_002753565.1 Magnetococcales bacterium
TTCCTGGCCGTTTTGTCTTCATCCGGTTCGTTAAGAAAAAAGCCGAAGGAGTCGATACTTGGCAAATATTCTACCAAAGGCGGTTTCAGGGAAGTCACACTGTAAGCAGACTGTGGCAATCCGTTGAAGCGAAGCAGCCCGGATGCCTGATTTTGAAAAAGAGAGTCTGGCAACTTTAACTTGCTATCCATCAACGAAAATGGGGCAATAGAGACCTTCATCAACTGGATCACGTTGGCTGAAAGAAAAGCGGTTTTGAGCTTCAGATCGTCATCCAATGGGTTGATGGCTGGCAAAACATGTGACAGGCCCTTTTCATGAACCCCACCATTCTCCTTAACGGAAGCCAGAGCGGGTAGATGTTTGAACTGACGCTGAAACGCAACCGAATGATATTTTGGAGCCGGGTTGTGCAACAACTGGGTATTAACAATGAGCTTCGCCCCCGCCTCCTTGGAGAGGCGACGAATCAACTCCGCATACCAGGCTCTCGGCCAAGGCAAATCACCAAGACGAACAAGACTCTTATCATCAATGGTCAACACCACCACCTCAGCATTGGGGGACTGATGGTTTAACCGTATGGCCAGATCGTAAGCATTAAGCTCCACATCCTGTAGAACAGGAGTACTGTTCAAAACCATAAAGAGCGCTGTTAAAAATACCTGGACCAGCCACAACTTTTTTATTGCTATACTTTTCATTTAGTTACAAGAAAAACCACCCGCAGATAAATCCAGAGCAAAATACCGACCCCTTCCCTCTTTGCTCTTTGTTCAGCACACCGTGCCATGATAAGCTCCTGGTTGAAATGAGACAATCAAATCCTTCTTGACGAGACAGCCCGTGATAAAAATTCAGACCGAAAATTTTTCCGTTGAGGAGGAGACTGCCCGACTCACTCTGGGCAGCACCAAGATAGGTGGAATTGTCGCATTTGTCGGAACGGTTAGAGACTATACCCAGAATGATGATGTGATTGCCATGGTTCTGGAACACTATCCGGGGATGACTGAGTCGGAGCTGGAAAAAATTGAGCTGGCGGCACGAATCCGTTTTCAGGTTGAACAGATTTTCGTCATCCATCGGGTTGGCCGGCTTAAGCCGGGGGAGAATATTGTCCTGGTCATTGCGGCAGCCAGACACCGAGCGGCCGCATTTGATGCCTGCCGATATATGATTGATCACCTCAAGCTACATGCTACCTTCTGGAAAAAAGAGATTTTCAAGAGCGGAGAGGAGAGATGGGTAGAGAGTTGTCCCGGTTGTGAGGCAGCGGCCAGTCAGTGGCACGATACAGCCTCGGTTGAGCATATTCATCCCCCTCTCAAATCCACCACTGACCCCACCCTCAAGCAGCCCCATAACTCTCAGAAGCACCAGAGCAAATATCTTGACCATCCACACCATCAGTCGGGCTGGATCGACATGAAGGTGGGTATTTTAACCCTTTCTGACAGCCGCAACCGAAACACGGACAAGAGCGGCGACGCCCTGGCAGGAGAGGTAAGGGATCTCGGTGGCATTGTGGCTGAACGTGCAATCCTTGCCGACGAACAGAAACCCATTGAGTCTCTGTTATGTTATTGGAGTGACAAACGGCAGCTTGATCTGATTCTTACCACCGGAGGAACCGGACCGGGACCCAGAGACATTACTCCGGAGGCCACTCGTGCAGTCACTGACCGGGAGTTGCCGGGATTTTCAGAACAGATTCGCCAGGAAGGGTTGAAGCAGGTACGCACTGCCCTGTTGACCAGAGGAGTTTCCGCCTTTCGGAACAGCACCCTCATTATCAATCTACCCGGCTCTACCCGTGGGGCGCTGCACAGCCTGCAAGCGATCAAGGAGCTGATTCCCCACGCCCTTAGAATGGCCCGAGGCGGTGGCCATGGCTAATCTCCAGAGCAAACCCCAAATAGAACCCCCTTAAAAGCCCATTCAGGGCAAGGAGCACCATGATTTCATTTAGTGAGGCACAAAAACAGGTTCTGGCACAGGTAACCCCGGTAACCGACCGGGCGTTACTCTCTCCCTTGCACGGTCTGGGCCGGGTACTCTGTGATTCGGTTTTGGCCAAAGCCAATGTCCCCAATCATGATAACTCGGCCATGGACGGATATGCATTACGCTTTGACGATCTGCAGCTCACGCAGGCTGTTACACTTCAGGTCATAGCTGATCTTCCCGGCGGAGGCCGCATTACCGACCCGATCCGTGGGGGAGAGGCGGTGCGAATCATGACCGGTGCGCCAATCCCTCCCGGCTGTGACTGTGTTGTCATGCAGGAGGCAGTTGAACGAAATGGCGAGTTGATCTCCGTTCCTGGGGGGCAACAACGTCATCAACACATTCGCAAGGCGGGAGAGGATATCTCGGCGGGCAGCCAGGTACTCCCTGCTGGTCGGCGTTTGAGTCCCGCTGACTTGGGACTGCTGACTTCGGTCGGCATTGCTGAAATCTCGGTTTTCAGAAAACCGGTAGTCGCCCTGCTCTCCTCCGGCAATGAGGTCATTGAGGCAGGAAACATTCTTAAACCGGGTGAGGTCTATGACAGTAACCGCACCACACTCTACAATGCACTGGAGTCACTAGGAGTAGAGGTGCTGGACTTGGGTGTGGTACGAGACTCCCTCTCCGATATTGAGCTGGCTCTACAACGTGGGGGAGCAGAAGCGGACGCCATCATAAGTTCAGGCGGGGTCTCGGTGGGTGATTATGACCTTATCAAAACCGTTCTAAAAAAACAGGGTATCATCCTTTTTTGGGGGGTTG
>PEAM01000071.1 GCA_002753565.1 Magnetococcales bacterium
GGAGATACAGGAAAAACCGGGCAACAATTCCGAACCAATCACCGATTTCATCATGACCGAGGTGGATCTGCTCAAACGCTCCAGTTTCCGCTGGGTGGATCTGTTCGGTGATGATGCCGCCATGATGGCAAACGGATTTAACGCCTGGGGTGGAATCTTTTTTCTCAACGGTCGTTGGCATGCCGTGGGTGGCTCCAAGGGAAAACGGGCCACCCTGCTTTCAATCGGTGAACGTGCCGTCTGTCTGGCCGCCTCGGACGATTGGCTCAATGAGAATGAAACAGACGAGTCAGCCCATAAAACCCGGTCGTGGCTCAACCAATCCCCTACGGAGAAACAGTTCAAATTTCTCCCGGTGGAGTCCCGTCATGACCTGGGCATGACCCGCTATCAAGCTTCAGCCCTACTTACATTCCGATTCAACAAGTCGGCAATCAGGAATCTGATTTTTGAAGCTGACCGGTTGGCCATGAAGGAGGTGGCATAACAATGCCCATCATCTGGACACGCCGCCGGAGTTCCTGGCACGACCCAAAACAGGGGTGGATTTCTTTGCCACCCGGTCTGCGTACCCAGTATGTGGGATTTGGAGCTGTACCCAAACGAGAGCAAAAGATTTTCAAGTCCATTTTAAAACGTAATCCGAGATACGTCCTGGTCTGGCTCATGAACGGGGTCAGGGCGGTCTCCAAAGATATGCTGTTGGAGGTAACAACCATGACAGATGCCACAGATTTAGAAAAAGCGGCAATGACCGCAGCACTCGCACCAATGGGCGAATATGTGACCAGCATCGGTATGCAACGCCCACTGGCTGACTACAAAAAAGAGGAGGTTCTGACCCTGATCGAGGTGGTGGTCACCGCCTACCAGAACCATATGGCCAACGCCGATTCTGACTCAATTCCATTTTAGGGGGGGTGACAATGTTGGATTTTAATCATTCAGCCTCCTTCATGGAGGCAGTCAATCACCGGATTGACACCGCCCTGGAAACAGAGGAGCGGGCCAGTAAATCTCGTTCTTATCTCGGTGGCTCCCGACTGGGCGTGGCCTGTCAACGGGCCTTGCAGTTTGAATATGCCCAAGCCCCAAAAGATGAAGGCAGGGGTTTTTCCGGTCAGCTTTTGCGAATTTTTGCCGCTGGTCATCTCTTTGAGGATCTGGCGATCAAATGGTTGCGACTCGCCGGGTTTGAGCTTTTCACCACCAAAGGCAATAAGCCCAACTGTGAGCAGTTCGGTTTTGAAACCGCTGCAGGCCGCATCCAAGGCCATGTAGATGGCATCTTCACCTCTGGACCAGATGATCTCTCCATGAGCTACCCAGCCCTATGGGAGTGCAAATCCATGAACAACAAATCATGGAAGGATACCGTCAAACGAGGCGTTGCCATTTCCAAGCCGGTATATGCCGCACAAATCGCCGTTTACCAAGCCTATATGGAACCTCAGGTTGAAGGCATATCAAACAATCCGGCTCTATTCACTGCCATCAATAAGGATACCGCAGAGATATATCACGAGTTGGTCCCGTTTGATTCGTCTCTGGCTCAGAAAATGAGCGATAAGGGGGTGCGAATCATCCAGGCCACCGAAGCTGGTGAACTATTGCCTCGCATCAGCCGGGAGTCCACCCATTTCGAATGCAAAATGTGTTCATGGTCAGACCGCTGTTGGAGTCTACACGCATGAACATGGACATCGCCTGGATGGATTTCAACAATGCCGATTCCCAAGGAAATGGTGGACTTACTGTTTCCAATCCGGCTGACACGGAGGTAGTCAAAACCAGCCTCCATAGCCGTATTGAGGATGTGCTCTCCTATCTACTCCCGGCGGGCAAAATCCGGCATAACAAATTCCATATAGGTGATATCCAAGGAAAGCCAGGCGACAGCATGGAAGTTGAGTTGACTGGTGAAAAGGCCGGTGTTTGGTATGACCATGCTACTGGCGAAGGCGGTGATATTTTCAACCTGTGGGCAGCAACCAGGGGACTGGACACAGCAACGCAATTTCCACAGGTGATGGAAGAAATACGAGGGTGGTTGGGTGAGCCAACACAGTCCAATCACCAGCCCCACGCTCCATCCTCACACCGTAAGGAACCGCCCATGGATGAGCTTGGAGCTCATACAGGTAAATGGGACTACCTCGATAAGGACGGATCGCTGTTGGTCTGTGTTTATCGCTATGATCCACCGGGCCAAAAGAAACAATTCCGACCATTAGATGTAAAAACCCGTAAGTGGCAAGCACCAATTGAGAACCGCCCACTTTATAATCTGCCCGGTATTATGAGTGCCAGCGACGTGGTTTTCGTTGAAGGGGAAAAATCCGCCCAGGCTCTGATTGATATCGGCATCACAGCCACCACATCTATGCACGGGTCCAACGGCCCTGTGAACAAAACCGACTGGTCGCCATTGGCTGGCAAGCGTGTGGTCATCTGGCCGGATAAGGATAAGGCCGGTTGGAGCTATGCCGAGGCGGTTGCCATGGCGGCACGAACCGCTGGGGCCAATGTGCTTTCTATCCTGATTCCACCCGATGACAAACCAAACAAGTGGGATGCTGCCGATGCTGTGACCGAGGGCATGAATGTTCAGAATTTTCTAGCTTCCGCCAAACAGCAGGAGCCCCCACAGAAGAAACGCCGAATCCGCTTTAAAGATTGGACTTTTGACCGCTATATGGGTCCACCACCTGAACGCAAATGGTTGATTGAAGGTGTCCT
>PEAM01000072.1 GCA_002753565.1 Magnetococcales bacterium
GAGGTGATCTGGAATCATCTTGGGGTCAGGCGGGCAAAGGGGCAGGAGTGAGGAGTATATCATGAGCGGAAACCGTGAAGGGGTCTCCCGTAAGGAATCGAGCGCAACAATGGGACTCTTCGAGCGCTGGCTGTCTCTCTGGGTGGGGTTGTGCATCGTGGTTGGGATCGGCCTGGGTCATGTGGCTCCTGCACCTTTTCAGGCCATTGGCGGAATGGAAGTGGCCCAGGTCAACCTGCCGGTTGCTGTTCTCATCTGGCTGATGATCATTCCCATGCTCTTGAAGATCGACTTTCGCGCTCTGTACCGAGTGAAGGAACACTGGAGAGGGGTCGGCGTCACTCTATTCATCAACTGGTGCGTCAAACCCTTTTCCATGGCCGCGCTTGGCTGGCTTTTTGTGGATTATTTGTTTAAACCCTGGCTGCCCGCCGATCAGATCGACTCCTATATTGCCGGATTGATCATATTGGGTGCCGCTCCCTGTACTGCGATGGTGTTTGTTTGGAGTAATCTCACCGACGGTGAACCCCACTTCACCCTGAGCCAAGTGGCATTGAACGACTTGGTCATGGTCTTTGCCTTTGCGCCCATCGTGGCCTTGCTGTTGGGGCTCTCCGCCATCACTGTGCCCTGGGAGACGCTGCTGTTGTCGGTCGGGTTGTTCATCGTCGTGCCGGTGATCGTCGCCCACCTGTGGCGGATACGGATTCTGGTCCACGGCGGTCAACACGCACTGGATGCCACGCTCAAGCGTCTGAGTCCGGTCTCCCTGTTGGCACTACTGACCACCTTGGTGTTGCTGTTCGGGTTTCAAGGAGAGCAGATTCTGGCCCAGCCTCTGGTTATTTTGCTGTTGGCCGTACCCATTCTGGTCCAGGTCTATTTTACCTACGGACTGGCCTATTTGCTCAACCGGAGACTGGGTGAGGTTCATTGCGTGGCTGCGCCGTCGGCGTTGATTGGAGCCAGCAATTTTTTTGAATTGGCGGTAGCCACCGCCATCGGCCTGTTCGGCTTTGCATCCGGGGCGGCTTTGGCCACCGTGGTGGGGGTGCTGGTGGAAGTACCGGTGATGCTCTCCTTGGTGCGCATTACCCTGGCTACCAAGGAATGGTACGAACGGGGCATCCCGTCCCGATGAGGCTCTTCCGGGGCAAGTGGTCCCGGCTTGTTTGCCCACGATCAACCTGGTTGCAAGGGGTTTTCAGGATGAACAAACGGTCGGTCAACCGGCATATCGGTTCTCATCCGTTTCTCAACGGGGTCGCCCTATCTGCTTGGAGAATATAGGGGAGAGGATGGAAAAGGAGCCGGTTATTTGCGGAAAGGCTCCTGAATAATACAGATCGTTGCGGTTTTGAAGTGGCTGGACTGGTCTCTCGGCGCAGAGGAAACGGTCGCAACTTCAGCCCTGGAATGTGGAAGTAAACCATGTAATCAACAAGGAGAGAGAAATGGCGGTAAAAGTTGGAATCAACGGATTTGGCCGGATGGGACGCTTGGGACTGCGGGCCGCCTGGGGGCGACTGCCGGAGTTGGAGTTCGTGCATGTCAACGAGATCCTGGGAGATGCCGCCTGCGCGGCTCATCTACTGAAATATGACTCCGTCCATGGTAAATTCGGGTCGGAGGTCTCGTCGGACGGTGAGGCGATCTGTATTGATGGCAAGCGGATGAGTTACAGCACGGCGACCACTCCAGGGGCAGTGGACTGGAAAGGAATGGGCGTCGAGATGGTGTTGGAGTGTTCAGGAAAATTCAAAACCATGGCGGCCTTGCGACCCTATTTCGAGCAGGGGGTAAAGAAGGTGGTGGTGGCCTGCCCGGTGAAGGAAGATGCGGCATTGAACGTGGTAGTTGGCATTAACGAACACCTCTACGATCCGGCTCGTCATGATGTGATAACCGCTGCTTCATGCACCACCAACTGTCTGGCACCGGTGGTCAAAGTGGTTCTGGAAAAACTGGGTATTCGCCACGCCTCGTTTACCACCATTCACAACATCACCAATACCCAGGTGATTATCGATCTGGGGCACAAGGATCTGCGCAGGGCGCGGGCCAACTCCATGTCCCTGATTCCCACCACCAGCGGTTCGGCCAAAGCCATCATCCAAATCTATCCACAGTTGGCCGGTAAGATGAACGGACTGGCGGTGCGGGTGCCCCTGCTCAACGCTTCTCTGACCGATATGGTCTTTGAAGTTGAGAGGCCGACAACGGTTGAGGAGGTGAATGGATTTCTCAAGGCTGCCTCTGAAGAGGAGTTGAAAGGTATTCTCGGCTATGAAGAGTTACCCCTGGTTTCCATTGACTACAACAACGACGTGAGATCATCGATTGTCGATGCACTGTCTACTGACGTGATCGACGGAACCCAGGTGAAAATTTTGGCTTGGTATGACAATGAAGTGGGTTATGCCAACCGTTTGGTAGAGTTGGCTGACAAAGTGGCAAGATCCATATCTTGATGCCGAAACCGATTGGTTCTTTGTAGAGTCGAGGCGTGGAAGATGATAGGCGGGGGATGAACAGGGAAGGGCCGGTCCGGTGTTTTTGGCGGCTTTTCAGTGGGGTGGGTGCCTTTCCCCCTCCCTTTTTTTCTGATAATGAGGAAGAAACATGAGTACGTCAGAGGCAATGGATAAGAGTGAAGGAGAGGGGATGGGGTTCAAGGTCTACATGATCATTACCTTGGCGTATTGGGCCTTTACCCTAACGGATGG
>PEAM01000073.1 GCA_002753565.1 Magnetococcales bacterium
AAAGCTGCTTTAGAGAGCAAGCAGGCCCGTGTCTCCCAATTGAGTGCCCAGGTTTCCGGGCAGAATGCCCGTGTTGAAGAGAGTCGTCTACGCCTGGAAAAGACGACGATTCGCGCACCCTTCAGCGGGTTGATTACGCAGCGCAGTGGTCAGATCGGGGGCTGGGTCGGTCCCGGTACTCCTCTGTTCCGATTGGTGGACCTGGATCGGATGGAGTTATCTGCCCAGATAGAGTTGGATCGGATTGTTCAACTGGAACAAGGTCGTCGGATGATGTTTAAAGTTGGCAACGATCATTATCCCATGACGCTTCGTACGGTTCTGCCGGTGGCTGACAGCCGTACTCAGACCTATGAGGCAAGGCTGGTTTTTACCGATACCAAGCCGTCACCGGGGGTGGCTGGGCGGCTTGTCTGGAGCGATCCAGACAACTATCTGCCCCCATGGATATTGGTCCGTCGTAATGGCCAGCTGGGTGTTTTTCTTTTTGAAGAGAGAAAGGCCGGTTTCTATCCATTGCCGGATGCTCGGGAGGGGCTGCCAGCCCGCTGGTTGAAGCCCCTCTCCGGGCAGGTAATTATAGCCGGCCGGAACGCCGTAAATCCGGGGGACCTGGTTACGGTGGTTGCCGGCAAGGAGTAATTGGCTGTTTTAAAGAAACCTCCTGCTGTTATGGCTTTATCCTTTGCTGGGCAGCCTGGATTAAACGGTTATGGTCAGGCAAAAAGCGTTGCCTTGTCAAAAAATGTAAAGTCTTTTTTTGCAGGGTAGCTTGGGAAATAAGCCTGGGTTTTTGTTGAAAGAGGAAAAACAAAATTGTGGCTTCTCCCCACACCCGACAGAGAAATAATCTCTTTGCAGCCACAATAGTAGAGGCTTGGCCGGTCCTGATCGGCTGGTAGAGTCTCTGTCTACTTTTTGCCCATTTTCAGCTGAGGCAGTCTATGCTTCGTCGTCTGCTCAATAATCATGTTTTTGCCAACCTCACGTTTTTGCTGATTTTGACTATTGGCTCCCTGGCCTATGGCCTTCTTCCTCGCCAGCAGGATCCAGACATGAATTTCAACTGGATCAGTATCATCACCATTTTACCGGGGGCCTCAGCCGGGGACGTGGAAAAACTGGTCACTGATCCTCTTGAGGAGGCGTTGCAAAAGCTTCCTGATGTTCGTTTTGTCCTCTCCACCAGTCAGCAGAGCTCTTCAGATATTCTCATCCGCTTTGAGGAACTTGATGATCGAACCTTTGATAAACGGGTGAGTGATTTAAGAAGAGAGGTGAGCAATGTAGAATCGGAGCTGCCGGACGATGTGTTGGATCCGGCCATTGTTGAAATTACCAGCTCCAATGGATTTCCGACGGCAACGGTGGTGGTTGTAGGTGAAGCCGATGACGAAAACCTACGTAAGAATGCAGTGTTGATTCAAAAAGAGCTGGAGCGGATCAAGGGGGTGGATAGTGCCAAAGCGGTGGGGTTGAATGATCCTGAGTTGCAGGTACGTTTTGACCCGTTCCAACTTCAGCGGTTTGGTCTCAATCCCGATGTGCTGGCTGATCTGATTCGGATTCGATATCAGGATATCGCCGGGGGTGCGGTAGAGGGGCCGGAGAGTGCCTGGCTGTTGCGACTGCAGGGCTCAACCGCTGATCCGGTGGCGTTGGCAAAAATGGTTGTTCCCACCAACCAGGGGGAGCTGCCTCTGGGACGATTGGCAGAGGTGGTTGGCGGTAGGAAAAAACCCAGTCAAATGGTCCGTTATGGGGGGAAACCGGCCATCATGTTCTCCATTACCAAGCGGCCCGGGGTCAACACCCTTGAGTTGACTGACCGCATTTCAGAGTACATTGCCGCCTGGCAGCCCAAGAGCGATCGGACCGGTGTGGTATTGGTTCTCGCTGACGACCAGACCCATATGGTCCGTAATGCCTTGGGAACCATGGAAAAAAATGCTCTGGTCGGACTGTTGTTGGTTATGCTGACCACCTGGCTGTTTCTGGGTAGCCACATTGCCCTGCTGATCGGCATTGGCATCCCCTTTACCTTGGCCGGGGTGTTTGGGGTCTTGCAGATCTACGACCACTCTCTAAACGTCATGGTGCTACTGGGGGTGGTTATCTCTCTGGGTATGTTGGTGGATGATGCGGTGGTGGTGGTCGAGGCGATCTATGCTCGGATTGAACAGGGCATGCAGGCCATGGATGCCGCTTTAGCGGCCCTGGATGAGGTGGCGGCCCCGGTCACCACCTCGGTATTGACTACCATGGCCGCTTTTCTACCCCTCATGTTGCTGCCTGGCATTCTGGGTAAGTTTATGCGGGTTATTCCCATGGTGGTGAGCCTGGCTCTGGCCATCAGTCTTATTGAGGCGTTCTGGATGTTGCCCTCCCATATCTCGGCTCTGAATCTGAATTTCAAAAAATCCGGCTCTGTTCAGAAATTGAGAAGCCGTATGCTGCGAAGATTGAGACGGCTCTACAGTCGGTTTTTATTGGTGATTCTACGTCGGCCAAAAATTTCCCTGACGGTGGCGGTCCTTCCCTTTTGCCTTGCCGTTGCGGCGGTGGGTGGGGGGATGGTCAAGATGAATTTTTTTGCCATGGACCCCATTCCACTGTTCTATGTCAACATTAAAATGCCGGTGGGAACACCACTTGAAAAGACCGTCCAAGCCGCTCAACAGGTTGAAAAAAAGGTGCTGGCCGGCCTTAAGGCAGGTG
>PEAM01000074.1 GCA_002753565.1 Magnetococcales bacterium
ATGGCCGCCCTGAAGCTTTTGTCCAAATGCGGCAACGGCTGCCGCAAAGCGGAGATCATCGGGCAGTTGAGTGAGCTGGGCTACCTCGTCCTCCTGCTCAATGGAGCGGCTGATCAGACGACTTTTACTCTCACCTGGGAGTTTATAACGCATTTTCAGATAAGCCAGCTCATCTGTGTGGTCTGTGGTTGTTGGGTTGGCCAGCTCTGTTTTTTTCCCATATCTTAACGGTTCGATACGGTGTCCGGCTCCATCGGTTAAAGCAATCTCATAGAGGGCGGTAATGGTGTGTCCTGCCCCAATGTCACCGGCATCTACGGTATCGTTATTAAAATCTTCTCGTGCCAACATTCGGGTTTCATAACCGATCAGCCGGTATTCTGCCACCTGCTTAGGATTAAACTCTATCTGAATTTTTACGTCACGAGCAATAGGGAACAGGTTGGCGGTGGCCTCTTCAACCAAAAATTTGCGGGCCTCGTTAAGTGTATCAATATAGGCGGCGATACCATTGCCGTTTTGTGCCAGCTCTTGCATCAGTCGGTCGTTATAATTGCCCTGACCAAAACCGAGAACCGAGAGAAAAACCCCACTTTTGCGTTTTTTCTCAATCACCCCCTTTAATGCTCGATGGTCTGTCATGCCTACGTTAAAATCGCCATCCGTGGCCAAAATAATCCGGTTGACTGCCTCCGGGTCAAAGTTGCTTTCAGCAAGAGAGTAGGCCAGATGAATCCCAGCTCCTCCGGCCGTAGAACCCCCTGCACTTAATTTTTCCAGGGCGGCAGAGATCTTGTGTCGCTCTTTTATTGACGTGGGCTCTAAGACGGTTCCGGCGGCTCCTGCGTAGACAACTATGGCTACAGTATCTTCAGGCTTTAGTGAGTCGATAAGCAGTTTTAAACCATTTTTAAGCAGAGGTAGTTTGTCGGCCGCCTGCATGGAGCCGGAAACATCAACCAAAAAAACCAGATTGCTCTTGCGGGGTTTTTGGTTGGCCATAAACCCTTTGATGCCGATGTGGAGAATCTGAGTCTCTGAATTCCAAGGGGTTGGATAGAGAGCAACTGTTGGTTTGAAGGGTTTATGGTTATCCTCTGGAGTGGCATAGTCGTAGTTGAAATAGTTGATCATCTCCTCAACCCGAACTGCATCGGGCTGGGGTAGACGACCACTGTTGAGTTGTCGGCGGACAAAGCTGTATGAGGCGGTATCCACATCTACCGACAGGGTGGAGACCGGCTGCTCGGAGGTGAGATGGACCGGGTTGGCTGCCTTGGCGGTAAACCGATTTCGCTCTTCCTCTTTGGCCCCTGGTAATCTCTGTTCTTGGGGGTGAGAAAAAATATGAGGCGTGTTCGTCGGTTTGAGTTGTCCCGATATGGCAGCACGATCCAAATCCCCTCTTTTCTGCCTTGCCAGCGCCATTACTCTACTGCTTGGGAGGGATTGAGTTGAGAGGCTCGGTTGGATGGCCGTACCGATATGGGCTGATCTAACCGGTCCGCCCCCCCCCTCATCATCCATGTCCAGGTCGGCTTCTCTGTCGGCTCCTCCACTAAGCGGGGCGATAGAATAGGATGAGACAGTTGCCTCAGAAAGCTCTGGCTGGGGTTGTGGAGCAGCTGTCTGAAGGCTGGCTTGGACTGTCTCTTTAAGAGCCTCCAGCTGTTTCTTTTCCGACAAATTCTGTCGGGCCTTTGGGGGCTCTTGTTTTGTGCCCGGTACTCTGTTCTCTATGGCGGCTCGATTGTCAGCAGGTGAAACTGACTCTCCCATGGTTGGCATCTGCTGATGAAGTTGTGGCAGAAGTGCCACTACCAAAACCACGGTCGCCAGGCTGCCCATGGTGGCCATCTGTCTGTAACTCAGTCTCATAATCCAATCTCCAATTGTTTTGAGTAAAGGTGCTGTTGTGGAGATTGGACGTTGCTCGGTAGGAGATCCTTGGAAATTATTTTCAAATTCAGTCAGGGCCGATGTTATTGCGCTTTGGCGAGCGGTTTCAGAGCCGGTTGGAATCTGCTTTTCATGGAGTGCCTGTTTCAGGGTGGCATCATTGAGATCCGTTTTCTTCATGAGAGATCTCCTCTATTCAGGCATTTGCTCAACTGCTTGCGGGCTTCTGAAAGTCGCCAGGAGATGGTCCCTTCAGCACACTGTTGGGCATTTCCAGCCTGTTTGTGGTTGAGTCCTTGACCGTGTACCAGTAGCACGGCCATGCGCAGGGTATCCGGCAGCAGGGCGATACAGCGTCGAATCAGGCTAGATATGAGTGCCTGCTCTGGATTCTCCTCGTTGGTTTGGAATTGATCGAGATTTTCGGCCACCTGTTCTCTTTTATCCCGGCCCCTCTTTTTCCGTTGGAAATCTCGGGCGGTATTGAGGGTGATGCCATAAAGCCAGCTACTGAAAGCAGCCTCGCCTCGATAGTTGATCAAGGCTTTAACCAGCTTGATACACACCTCCTGAGCAATCTCCTCAGCATCCTGTTGTATCCGGCACCAGCGGAAGGCCAAGTTATATATGGGCTGGTAGTGGCGTTCCAGCAATGTCGCGAAGGCTTTTTTGTTTCCTTTTTGCGCTAACTCAACCAGCATGCCATCAGCTAATGCTTCCATGAAATCTCCCCGGCCACATGAAGCCAGTAATCGGCAAAAAAATTCTGCCTTTAAACAGTTTAGAGTGTGATAAGAAGA
>PEAM01000075.1 GCA_002753565.1 Magnetococcales bacterium
CTAGGTATCGATCCCTATGATCAACCAGACGTTCGCCTTGCAGGTCTCATCTTCAACCAAATATTTATCTTTGGGGGATCGACCGGTAAAAATGCCGGTCATTACGTTGACTGCGCCACTTTTGGTCAGGACACCTCTTTCAAAACCCTCTAATCCCGCTTTGGTCTCTTCCTCAAATAATTGTGCATAGGAGGGGTTGTAGACCACGTCAGTGACGCCGGTAATATGGTATTTTTCTAGCTCTGTTGGGTTCATCGGCTTTTCCTAATTGAGGGTTTTGTACAAAAATTTCAAGATTGTGCTAAATAGGCACGAGCCCGGACCTTGCTATCCTCTACCGCTGGTTGATCATAGGGATCGATACCTAGAAATTGTGCTAAAATAACCGTCTCTGATTCTAACAGGATGATCATCTCTCCGAAAGCACCAGCATCTCCTGTGGATACATTTAATGTCCGAATCGGCAGTTTTCGATCGATGAGGGCATCCCGGGTACCGAGAAACTCTGCTGCAAACAGTTTGCCGGTGGTTTGTTGGACAAGGGGGGCGACGGCGGGTAATTTCCGAAATTTTTTCCCAATTTTTTTCCCCCGTTGCGCTGATTTTGGGTCATAAAAGAGGGTATACTGCTTGTCGGACGGGCCATCCAGATAGAGTTGCAGTTGGGAGTGCTGGTCTGTGACCCCTCGGGCGGAAACCGGAGTCAGGCCGTGGGCTTTTCCTTTTGAATCATTTTTTCCCAGGCTCTCACCCCACAGTTGGCTCTGCCAAGCGGCCACTCGCTCCAGGCGCTGACCATAACTCAGATAGATGCTGATGTTTTTCCCTGATTTTGCCATCAAATATTGTGCAGCAGCTCCCTGAAGAGCCGGATTTTTGTTAAAATCGGTCGATAAACACCGCTTCATCATGGTGGCGGCTCCTTCAAGAATTTTCTTCACATCGGCACCGGCCACCGCAGCCGGTAGGAGACCCACCACACTGAGTGCGGAAAACCGTCCACCCACTGCAGGGTGCTCGATAATGGGAATCTCAAGAATCCGGGCGATGTGACCCAGATCCCCCTCTGGATTCTCCGTGATGACCGCCACCTGCTTGCCGATTCTCTGCCCCAAACTGTTTTCTAGATCCGGCAGGGTCGTGAGAAATTGACTGAGGGTTTCGGCGGTGCCGCCCGACTTGCTCACAACCAGAAGAAAACTCTTCTTCCAATTTACCTTGTCCAAATCGGTCAGAGTATCCGGGTCTACGTTATCGTAGAAGCGAACCGGAATTCCCCCTTTCCTACCCAGCCCGTTGACCAGCATCTCTGCACCCAGAGAGCTACCACCTATACCAAAAACAATCAGTTGTTCTGATCGCTTAATGATTTTTCTTTTCCATTCCTCAACAGTTGAGAAAATATTTTCATCTTGTGGCAGGGTCATGAAGGGTGGAAGATTTTGACCATGCCACGTGCTGATTTTCCGCTGCACCTGGCTTAAATTTCTTTTTCCGATTTCACCGGCTGATGCGATAAAACCGGCTGTTTCAACCTGCAATCCTAAACTATCCATGGCTGACAAATCCTGTTTGGATGTTGAACGGTTTCTCTCTTTATTTTTTAGGTAAATGCCGCAGTGGATTTAAAGGTTTGACCCGGTGCCGGACTTCAAAATGAAGTCGTGGGGTCGTGGCATGTCCTGATTGACCGGCTAGAGCAATCCGCTCTCCCGCCTTGACCGGTTGTCCCCGGCGCACCAAGATTTGATTCACATAGCCGTAGGCGGTCATATAGGAGCCGCCGTGACGAAGCAGGATCATTTTACCATACCCAGGCAGCCCACTGTCCGCATAGGCGACTACTCCATCCGCTGAAGCACGTACCGGGTCGCCAACCCGCACGGCAATGTCAATGCCGTTATTGCGGTGCTGACCTTTGCGCCCATAGCGTCCGATGATTTTTCCTTTATGAGGCCAAAGCCATTTCTTCGGTGGTCCTTTGGGTAGACGCCATTTGTTGAGTCGGGGTTTAACCTGTGTGAACTTTTTGGGTTCCGGCTTTTCCTCGATTTTGACAGTTGGTTTTTCTTGCTTGGGTAGCGGGGTTTTAATCGTCGGGATATCCAGCTTGCTATCCAGGCGAGGGCTAGGTCGGGACGGTGCCAATGAACTGGAGGTAATCTCTTGCTGGTTGATGCGTGGTTTTTCTACCACCACCGGTTCTTCTTCTTCTTCTTCTACCACTGATTGCTCTTCTACCACTGATTGCTCTTCGACGACTGGTGCGACGGGTTTCGACGGCTCGACCGGTTCTAATCGGAGTTTTTGCCCGACCAGGAGTTGATCGCTGTTGGCCAAATGGTTCCACGTAGCCAGATTTTCTACCTCGATGCCGTGTACGGCTGCAATCGCCCAAAGGGTGTCCCCGGGTTGGACCCAATAAATATCGTTGGCAGAGCGGTTGATCTTCTCTGCTGGCTCCTCTCCCCAGGCCAAGGGTGGTCCGGCCGCAATCCGAACTTTGGGTGGATTGACGGGCTGATGATTGGAAAAGCAGCCAGCAAGTAATACGCTTACAAAAAGCAGCGTGACAGGGAGTAGAGTAGAGATGGGATGGGTTGTGGGAATCATCACTTAATCAGTCGGACCAGAGTTAATGCCGCAACAGCCAAAACCAGAATGGCGACGGTAAGCAGCTCCAGATGTTTTTCTAC
>PEAM01000076.1 GCA_002753565.1 Magnetococcales bacterium
GCGCTTTTATCCCTCACCCCCACCCTATCCCGCTGGGAGAGGGAGATCAGGTGATGAGGTCTGAACGGTTACGAAAAAAAAATGGGGCCGTGAGGCCCCATTTTTAATCAGCTATCGGTTTAAGTGCTCAACCGAAGGCGTCGTTGGTGACATTGTTAAACCAGCTATAGGCGAACTCAACTTCGCGCCGTAACTGCTCTTCACTCGCATCCATCGGGGTCAGTCCCCCTGCGACACTCACAATTTTCGACTCGTCTTCTGCCAGTTTGTAGACAGCAGCAACAGAGAAGCCGTGGTTGTGGCCAGCGATGGAGTAGCAGGTGTTGACATAGCTAGGAATTCCAGGCTCTTGACCATTGAGCATGGCGATCACTGCTGATGCGGTAACCTTGGCCTGAGAGTTGGCAGCGTAACCAGACTTCGGCATGCCGGTCGCGACACTGGAGTCACCAATTACATGGATGTTTTTGTGCAGGGTCGACTCAAAGGTCTTAAGCTTCACCGGGCACCACCCCTTGTCATTGGCCAAGCCAGAGTCGATCGCCACCTTGCCCGCCATCTGGGGTGGGATGATGTTGAGGACATCCGCTTTAACATCGTCAAATCCGGTGGTCACTGTTTTGGAAGCGACATCTACGGCAGAGACGACATTGTCATCAGAGCCAGAGGGGGTCCCTTTCCAGGTGATCATCGAATTGTCAGTGCCGTAACCGTAGAACTTCTTCCACGCCTGCTCAAACAGCCCCTTCTTAGAGAAGGCGGGTTTGGGGTCGAGGATCAGCACTTTGGAGTTGGGCTTGTGCGCTTTCATAAACATCGCCACCTGACTCGCCCGCTCGTAAGGCCCGGGAGGGCAACGGAAGGGGTTGGGTGGAGCCACGATGACGAAGGTTCCGCCATCTTTCATCTCATGGAGCTGTTTGCGCAGAAGAGAGGTCTGAGGACCTGCCTTCCAGGCGTGGGGGATAGACTCGGCAGCTTCATGCGAGTAGCCATCGATAGCCCCGTAGTTCAAGCTGATCCCGGGAGAGACGATACACTTATCGTAACCGTAGCTCTTACCGCTTTTAGTCTTAACGACCATTCCGGCGGCATCGATCTCCGAAACGGTATCATGTACCACTTTGACACCGTGCCCCTGCAGACCGGAGTAACCAAACTTAATGCTATCTATCGAGCGCTCATCGCTCAGTACCTCATTACTGAGGTAGCAGGTGTAGTAGTGCTCATTGGCTTCGATTAGGGTGACCTCAATACTGGGATCAGCCATACGGATATATTTGGCTGCAGTGGCACCACCGGTACCGCCACCCACCACTACGACCTTTTTTGACGCACCCAGAGCGAGATGGGGGGCACCAATCAGACCGACGGCGGTTGCCGCGCCAACACTTTGCATAAATCCACGACGGGTAATACTCATACTTAATCTCCTCCTGTTTTACTGCTTGCTGGCGTAATAGTTGACAAGGGCTTCCACTCCAGCGTCACCCGCTTTTTCGTGCAGCTCCTCCATCTTCTTCTTCATCTTCTTTGAAGGTTCACGCGAACCGGCGTAGTAATCTGCCAACTGCATTCTCAGATAGGGTGCCCATTGACCCGCCAGGAAACCTGACTCATCTTCCGGTGAGGCTCCACCATCTTCGTGGCACTTTTCACAGTATTTGTCGTGCAGCTTGTCTGCCTTCTTTGCTTGTGCAGCATCAAACTCCTGTTTTGCAGGGATAAATTTCTGCTTGGCGTAAAAATCTGCCATCTGGGCGATCTCATCCTCGGTGTACCCCTTGGCGATTCGACCCATAATGGTGGAGGGGAACTCGCCGCTGGCAAAAGCGGCCATCGAAAACTTGAAGTACTCCGGATTATAACCGGCGATAGTGGGTGCGGAAGGACCGGTGCTGTTACCGTTGGTTCCGTGACAACCCGCACAGGTGTTGGCGAGCATACCGTCGCTGGCACCTGACTGAACCGGAACATCTGCTGCAAATGCCGAAGAGACGGCAAAAGTTAACCCAGTGGCTAGTACAGCCTTGGTAAAAATGTTATACGCCATGATACCTCCTTATATTGGTTTTCATCATTGTGGTGCGTACTTTCCTACATAACGACTCACGGACCCACAGAGAGGTGACCGTTAGAGTCAGATTTTGCGAGTGCCAAACACAGGATTCCGAGTTTGATGCACCAGCTACTGGTGGGTAATTCTGAAGGCTGACAACACCTCGTTCTCTCTACCCCTTATTGTTCTGGGGTGAATCCTACGGAACAATTGACCCGTTGTAAAGCCCTTGTATTTATATTAGTTTTTACTTAATTAGTGATATTCTTATGGAGTCGGTGCAGTATGGGGCGACAGCAGAGGGAAGATGGATTAGAATTGGCCATCTGTGGATGGTATACCCCTCTGCCCTGCCACTTTTCGCCCCAACTGTGATCGGATCCGCTTTTGCCCCACTCCATCGATCTTCATACCCATTCTGCCGCCTCTGACGGGGTTCTCGCCCCTGGCGAACTGGTGGTGAGAGCACACCGTGCCGGGATCTCGCTTCTCGCCCTGACCGATCACGATGAAGTAAATGGTTGTGAAGAGGCGCACTCTACAGCGCTGACATTGGGGATGCGTTTTCTGCATGGGGTTGAGATCTCAGTCACCTGGAGTGCAATGACC
>PEAM01000077.1 GCA_002753565.1 Magnetococcales bacterium
GGAGCTAAAACTGATAGAACCACAGCCTGATGACGGAACGCAATTCAGAATAACACTCCCAAAATGTAACCGTTTAGTCCCCCTTCATTAAATCCCCCTCTCCCATTGGGAGAGGGCCGGGGTGAGGGCTAAAACAGGCCAGGGGAGTGAATGGTTACCCCAAAATAGGAATCAAAATGGAGCAAACTCAGAAAATAGAGCTGCTGTTTATGGATGATGAACCCGAAAGCCCCATTATCCAAAACTGTCTGATCCGTCTACGGCAAGCGGGTTATACGGTAAATTATGTAGAGACAATAAGTGAGGCGATTGCAGCGTTTTACCATCACTATTACGATTTTTTTATTCTCGATATCGACATGAGTCATGTTGCCGAAGATCAACATGGTGATGGTGTGGAGCTGCTTAAACGGTTTGTGTCACTACATAACCAGGCAAAGGTCATTCTCTATAGTGGTGCAGGAACCGTTGGCCACTGGTTTGATGCTGCCAGTGTCCACTGCGCTGGCTACATTGCCAAAGATGAATCGATAGAGGATGAGACAGGAGAGATACGCGACAGCATTACGCTGCTTATGGAGAAGATTGACCAACTGACTCAAAAGCAATTTCCGGAAAATGAGTGTAATGAACCAGAAGGGCAGAGAGAGGCTTGGTTACTGTGCGGGGACGATGCGCTACTTCTAGAACAATGTGAACCCATGTTATCCGCACTACCCTATAAAACGGTGACTTTAAATTTAACAGAGGCGGCCAATAGTGAACTGAAGAGATGGAGAGGCATCATCATCTGGCAACGACAATTCCCACTACGATCTACGACCCTAAAAACACTCGACAGACTCCTTATGGCTTCCCCTTGCCCGCATGTGGTGGTCGGCTGCGACGGAGAGGATCGATACCGGGACTCCATTCTCTATATCGCAAACCGTCAGCCATTCCGTTTCATCGATCGAACCCGTCCCGACGCCCTTCAGAGACTGCAAGCTGCTGTAGAAAAAGCAGAACGATGGTTTGGCCAGAAAGAGATCTTTCAGGCCGATAATACCAAACTGCAACGACTACACATCACAGCACCTGAGGAGTATCTGGCTAGTTGGCAGATGGAAGATTAAGGAGATGGACTATTATACCCAAGAACCCTGAAAAGGCTGGTTGCAGAAAGCCGTGAAACGCGACGCTCGAGCGTTAAGAAACCTTTGAATAGCCACACTTCTCACTCGGCTCCCCGAAATTCAGTGTTACCAAGTATCTTGGGTATAAACAATTACCCTGCCCCGGGCAGCCGGCAGTGTGGGGTGGTTCAGCTGTTGATTGTGTTCTTATCGGGAAGTTGCTGCTGGCCTATCTGTGATAGCAATTTTTCCAGCACCTCACGCATTACGGTTTCGTTAAGTAGGGCCTGTTGAACCCGCTGGATATCGCCTCGAGTGCCATGGGCCACCTGATTACGCAAATTTTTCAGCATCTTGTAGTTGTCATACTCTTCCCCACCAACCTTTTTCACAGCGTCTTCATACTTTTTGCGTGCATTTTCGCGACCTTCAAAATCACTAACATTGATCTGCCTGATCTGACAGATGCGGGTGATGACGGTCTCGTATGCATACAGCACCGTTCGCAGATAGTCCCGGCGTTGCAACGCTTTTCCAGCAAGGTGTCTCTGCTTTTCAAACTGGCGCTCTTCAGCAACCCAGTCGAGTCGCTGCAAAATGGTGGGCAGCAGCAGCGAGATATCCGGCGGTAACTCACTTTCATCCATGGCTTTGCGCGCCTTACGCAGCTCTCCTGTTGCCGCCCCAACATTTAAAATGTTCTCATAATAGGCGGCCCGACCCAGGGGTTCGGTGATGTTGGCCGCAACACCTGAATGCTGAAGTAGTGGCACAAAGACGCCATAATCACCATCCTTGTCGAAGGAGTTTAACGCCTGGATTCCATCGGCCAGGCGTAACAGCCCGGTTAGATCGTGTACCGGGGCATTGCCGGTGTCCGGGTCATAGGCGCCGTACCAGATGCGGGTGACATCCGCCTCCTTGACCTGACGAAGGTAGAGTGAAGACATCAGTGCCAGCATCGGCAGATGGCGGAAGCCGTGGGTCACATCGAGCTGCACCTTTTCCCCCTGCCCCACCTGGTCAGCAATAATGCGTAGCAGTTCCATCTGCTCTGTCTCGTTCCGGCAGTAGGGGATAATGACCAGCCTCACTTCGCTATTTAAGCCACTGCTAAGATAAGGTGCGAGTTGATTAAGTTGTTGTTGGCTGACTTCACCTCTTTCAGAAGAGGTCAAGAGCGCCTCTCGCCCCTCCAGCTCCACCTGTCCCAAATCGATATCACCCTCTATCAAGTGATCCCAGGCACTACCCGCTGTCCCAAGAATGATCAGTGTTTCCGGTTTGATCCGTTGTTGCAGGGCCCAACCAAAAAATGTCAGTGGTTCGGTAATATCATTATCACCAAAGCGGTAGCGGGTTTTCCGATAACAGTTGTTGGCATCTTTTTGTGGCCGCCCAAGGATGGTGATTAGCACCGTCATATCACTTATTCCATTCAATCCTTGCGCCGTAGCGCTTCAGCTCTGGGGTGGCAGATGACAAACCAGTGGGTCATGATCCGCTGCCGTTCCTGAGTTTTTCAACCTCATCCCGGCGCCTTTTCTCCC
>PEAM01000043.1 GCA_002753565.1 Magnetococcales bacterium
TGCAGACCTCAGCGTTAGCCTCTTCGCCACCCGGCCAACAGAAAATGGAGCGGGAGAAGGGATTTGAACCCTCGACATCAACCTTGGCAAGGTTGCACTCTACCCCTGAGTTACTCCCGCAAACAGTTGGCTGATAGTCCGACTGTCATTCCTGCTTTCCGGTTGCGTACCGGACAGGGTTGTGAACATATAAAAACTAAATCACTTCGTCAAGGATTGAGTTACTCTTTTCTTAATTTCCCTGTTGCAGTCGCGGCCAGGCATTGACCATATAGCGATAGCCAGAGAAAAGAGAAAAGAGGGTGGAGACAAATAAAAAGCCTAAACCAGAATACTGAAAAGGAATATCCAGCAGGGAATCCTGAAGTAATAGCATAATGATTGCAGCCATTTGGAAGGCTGTCTTCCACTTTCCGCTTCTGGAGACAGGCACCGCCACCCCCAACCCGGCCATCCGCTCCCGCAGCGCCATGACCGTCACCTCCCTGGCCAGAATGATCATCACCAAAAAAAGAGGCGCTCGACCATCGGAGACCAGCAGCACCAGCGCAGAGATCACCAACAGCTTATCGGCGACGGGGTCAAAAAAACGACCAAAGCTGGTCAAAAGCCCCTGGCGACGAGCCACATAACCATCCGCCCAGTCGGTCAAGGCTGCCAGACCAAAAAAAACGGAGGCCAAAAGATGTCCCTGATCTCCTGGTAAGGAGGAAAAACCGACAAAAAACGGGATCAAGATGATCCGCAGTGCCGTCAATCCGTTAGGTAAATTCCAAATCATCTGGCCCCTTTGTCATTTTCCTTGGAGAAAATGGATGATATTACCCGCCAACTCTGCCGAAATACCATCCACCTGCATCAACGCCTCGACATCTGTCTCCCGCAGGGCTTGAACAGAGCCAAAACAGCGAATAAGTGCTTGCTTTTTTTTAGGTCCCACACCTGGAATCTCATCCAGAAGGGAGCGGGTCTGAGACTTGGCTCTGCGAACCCGATGGAAGCCGACGGCAAACCGGTGGGCCTCGTCACGAATATTCTGCAAAAGAAACAGAACCGGTGAATCCTGGGGGAGTATAATGGGATCTGTTCGTTCCGGCAAGAAAAGCCGCTCTTTTCCGGCATTTCGATCCGGCCCCTTGGCGATGGCACAGAAGGTCACCCCATCCACCTGCAGCTCTTCAGCCACCTCCAGCACCGCATTCAACTGCCCTACCCCACCATCCAACAGCACCAAATCCGGCCACGCTTCCCCCCCCGACTCCATTTTTGATTCGTTGGCATCCTGTTTCTGCTTCAGGCTTAAAAAACGCCGGGTAAGCACCTCCCCCATCCTTGCCGTATCGTCCCTGGCGCTCGTATCCTTAATGATAAAACGTCGATAGCTGTTTTTTTTAAAACCGTCAGGACCAAAAACCACCAACGATCCAACCGGCTCCGTACTTTGGGTATGAGAAATATCGTACGCCTCGATTCTCTCCGGGAGTTGAGAGAGCTCCAAAAGCTCTTGGAGGGCGTGTAACAGTTGCTTGTGGTTGCCCGCTTGGCTTTTACGCCGTTTGTACTCCATGCTGGCGTTGGCCTCTGCCATTTGGACCAGACGCTTTTTTTCGCCTCGAAGAGGTTGGCGAATGGTAACTTTTCCACCCCGCAGGCGGCTAAGGGCCTTCTCCAGCCACCGCTTCTCCTGAAGAGGATGGTTGACCAGAATCTCTGGGGGAGGCCATCCCGATTTTCCCGATGCGTCCATACGATAGTCGGGATTGGCATAATATTGGGCGATAAAGGTGTCCAAAATCTGCTCCTCGGAGAGATCTTGCGTATTATCGGGAAAAAAATGGCGGTTGCCCAGATTGATCCCCTGCCGAACATAAAAAATCTGGATCACCGCCCCCCCCGGCAGGGAGAGACAGGCCACCACATCCAGATCCAACTCTCGACTGAGATTAAGCCGCCGTTGATCTTGAATTTTTGCCATAAACTTCAGCCGATCACGCAAGGCACCGGCCTCTTCAAACTGCCGAGACTCGGCAGCCTGCCACATACGCTGTTTCAACCCCTTTTCCAATCCCCGATCCTTCCCCTCTAAAAACAGGACCAGATCCCGCACCCACTCCTGATAGCTCTCCGTGGCAACCCGATCACAACAGGGGCCGGAACAGCGTTTGATCTGATATTGCAGGCAGGGGCGGGAGCGGTTGGCAAACTGTCGATCGTTGCATTGGCGGATCGGAAAGACCGACTGCAGATGTTTCAGGGTCTCTCGGAGGGCATGGACCGTCGGATAGGGGCCAAAGTAGCGCCCCGACCTGTTGCGTCGCCCACGATGCAGAGAGAGCCTGGGAAAGTCATGTTCCAGGTTGAGCCGGAGATAGGGGTAGGATTTATCATCTTTGAGCAGCACATTGTAAGGGGGCCGAAACCGTTTGATGAGGTTGGCCTCCAGAATCAACGCCTCATTTTCGGAGTCGGTAACCGTAATCTCAACCCCCCTGGCCAGCACCAACATGGCTTGAATGCGTGGGCTGTTCTGACCGCTGAAATAGGAGGCTACCCGCTTTTTAAGATGTTTGGCCTTGCCCACATACAGCACCTTGCCCTGCTCGTCCAGATAGCGGTAAACACCGGGCTGACGTGGCAGGGTTTTGACCGCATCTTGGAGGGGTTGGTGGTTCAACTAGCTGCCTGCAGCAAATCGACGGGAGAAAAAAAACAGCACCCCTCCCACCAGAACCATCGGCAGACTCAACCATTGGCCCATGGTCATGCCCAGAGAGAGAAAGCCCATGTGGGCATCGGGTTCACGAAAAAACTCCACCAAAAAGCGGCTGAGACCATAACCGAAAATAAAAACACCCAAAAGATAGCCCGGTGGCCGTTTTTTCCGACCAAGCCACCAGAGCAGGGCCAGCAGCACAACCCCCTCTAAAAAGGCCTCATAGAGTTGGCTGGGGTGACGGGGCAGATAGCCGGCATGGGGAAAGACCATCCCCCAGGGCACGTCGGTGGTTCTTCCCCACAACTCGCCATTGATAAAATTGCCAATCCGTCCCAAAAAAAGGCCAAGAGGAACGATGGGAACCAACAGGTCGACCAGAAGCGCGCAACGGATTTTTTTCCGGTGGGCAAACAGACAGCCAGCCACCCCCACCCCCAACAGCCCCCCATGGAAAGACATCCCCCCCTCCCACACCCGGACAATAGCAAGGGGGTCAGAGAGATAAAAACCGGGTTGATAGAAGAGAACGTAGCCCATACGCCCCCCCAGGACCACCCCCATCAGAACCCAGACCAGCAGATCCCCCAAGGTGTCGTCAGAGAGATCCGGCTGCAGTTTTTTGGCGCGTCGTTTCAGGAGGGGCCAGCCCAATAGAAAAGAGAGGCTGTACATCACCCCATACCAGCGCACAGCCAGCGGCCCGACCTCTATTAAAACCGGGTCAATTTGAGGAAAAGCGATCATAGGTGTCTCAATCTATCCCGTCTGTCTGATGGCTTCAGGATAACAGCCAAGCATTTTGAGGCTGTTGGTAAAAAAGGCCAACTCCTCCAGAGCCAATTGGCAGGGAGGGTGGTTGGGGTGGCCCTGAAAATCCAGATAGAAATGGTAACTCCAACTCTTACCGGGAACAGGCCGGGACTCCAGACGGGTCAGGTTGACCCCGTTGGTGGCAAAGCCTCCCAAACATTTATAGAGAGAGGCCGGAATATTACGCACCTCAAACAGCAGGCTGGTTTTATGGGGCAGATCCTCCTGATGGGGGGCATCTTTCTTGGAGATCACCAAAAATCGGGTGGTGTTTTTGGCGCTATCCTGAATATCCCGCTTAAGGATGGTCAAGCCATACAGTTCGGCACACAACTCCGAAGCAATGGCGGCCTCCTCCAGGAACCCCCGGTTTTTCAGATCAGCCGCAGCCCCGGCCGTATCATAGACCGAACAGCGGTCCCAACCCTGAGAACGGATAAACGAGTGGCACTGGGCAAGGGCTTGAGGGTGGGAGTAGACCGCACCGATCCGGTCGAGGGTTGCCCCGCTGTTACCCAAAAGACAGTGATGAACCTGAAGATAGTGCTCGCCGACAATACGGAGATTGTGGATGGCAAGGAGGTCGTAACTATCGGAGACAACCCCTGCCATGCTGTTTTCTACCGGCACCATGCCCAAGGCGACACGGCCGGACTCCACCTGAGTAAAGACATCTTCGAAGGTGCTGCAGGGAAGAAAGTCCCAGGTAGGCATTTTTTCGCGGCAGGCCTGTTCGCTATAGGCTCCACGCATTCCCTGAAAAGCCACTGTCTGATCACGACTACCCATGAATTTGGCATTCCTTTATGGTGTTAAGACATCTGAATGATGCCAAGAGAGGTATCCTATCTGATTCCAACCGGTGTGTCAGCCAATCCGGCGTGGAATCAGGGCTGCAACAGCTCTTGAAACTGCTTTTTCAGCCGCTCCATCTGTTCGGCTGCCCGGTCGAGATCATTGCCTCGAATGATGGCATGAACCCGCAAGATAGATCCGGCAATCTGTTCATACCCCATGCTTTTGGCCCAATCCCGCATCTGTCCTATCCCCTGCAAGGCCCCTTGGTGGTTGCCGGCGGAGAGCGATTTTTCAACACGCAAAAAGGTGTTCCAGATGGATTGATCCCGCAGGGGGGTGGCGGTGGCATCGCTGGAACGGGTGCTACGGTTTTTTTTGTTGATATTTCTGAAATAGTCCGACTTGTTGACCACTTTCAACAGGGTGCGGCTTCGGCACGGTTTGGTGATAAAGTCATCCATTCCGGCAGAGAGGCTCTCTTGAATATTATCCTTCAAGGCGTTGGCACTCAGTCCGATAATGGGTACGACCGTATCGGCCACCTCCCCGGCACGAATGGCTCGGGTCGCTTCGTTGCCATTGATGATGGGCATTTGAACATCCATCAATATCATATCAAAAGAGCGCTCTTTCAGGATAGTCAACGCCTCTTGCCCGTTGACAGCGACCTGAACCTGATGGTCATTCTTGACCAAAATTTCTGTAATGACCTCTCGATTGATGGCGTCATCTTCCACCAACAAGATGGAGCGTTTGGAGGGGGGGAGATTCAGGGAGTCCTGGTTGGTGCGGGTCAGGGTCTCCTCTTGGGTAGCCGGGATGAATTGACAGGTAAAAGAGAAGGTGCTGCCCACCCCCTCCTCACTTTCAACCCAGATCTGCCCCCCCATCAGTTGGACCAACTGCTTGGAGATGGCCAACCCCAGGCCGGTACCCGAATAGCTACGGGTGTAGCCACCCTCAATTTGGGCAAAACTGTCAAAGATAGCATTTAACTTGTGGGATGGAATACCGATGCCGCTGTCGGAAACCCGAAAATGGAGTTCAACCTTTTCTGTGGATGGCCCATCACTCTCTGCACCCAACCCTTTGACATCAACCGTCACACCACCTTTTTTGGTAAACTTGACCGAGTTGTTGACCAAATTCTGTATCACCTGCCGCAGCCGATCCGGGTCACCCACCAAAACCGAGGGAACCGTTTTATCGATCTTCCAATGGATGCTCAACTGTTTGACCTTGGCCCCCACCTCCATGGATTCGCAACTCTTGCTGACCACCTCGGAGAGGGTAAAAGGGACCGACTCCAAGGAGAGCTTTCCAGCTTCGATTTTAGAAAAGTCCAAAATATCATTGAGCAGGGACATAAGAGACTCTGCCGAGCTTAGAACCAGTTGCAGATACTCCCGCTGTTCATCATTGAGGGGGGTATCCAACAGCAGGTCGCTCAGACCGATGACCGCATTCATGGGACTGCGGATTTCATGGCTCATATTGGCCAGAAACAGACTCTTGGCTCGGGCCGCTTCCTGAGCTTTTTCGGTGGCGTTGACCAGGGTAACCTGCTTCTCTCGCAGTGATTCCGACTGCTCTTCGATGATGATTCTCTGGAGATAAAGCTCCAAAAACACCCGAACCTTACTCCGCAGAAAGTCGGGATGGACCGGTTTAACCATAAGATCTACCGCACCCAGGTGAAAACTGTGGGAGTAGGCGTTTACATCGTCAGCAAGGGGCGAGAGGTGGAGGATGGGAATTTGCCGGGTTCGGTTGATGGTGGCAATCTGTCGTAGAGGCTCCAGAGCCTCGATATCAATCCGGTGGGTTTCCAGCAGAATAAGGGCAAAGGGGCGGTCGATAATCTGTTGTTTAGCCTCTTTCCCCTCTTGAGCCTCCAGCACATCCCCGCCCATCTCCTTAAGCAGATCGGCCAGCCTGCTGCGACTGTTTGGATTTTCATCAACAATTAAAATTCCAGGGTTCAATGGGTAGCTCCTTGACGACCAAGCCGGGTGACAACCCGTGTGGTTCTATTGAGAACAGCTAACATATCGACTTTTCAACCTATCCGCCAACCCTTATCCAACAGGTTCAATCATAACAAACGGGCTGACAACACTTTTTGCTGAGGCAAGTGTGCCAAAAAATCCCGACCATTGCAAAAAACCAACAGCCATGTCCATTATATTCTCCTAATTGCACCCTCTCGATACCGACTGCTCTTTTTTTTTGCCAGTTTAATGAATAATAGATCAAAATCTACCCCTTCTGTATCGATCATCGCCCAGACCCCCTATCTGGCTACCGCTGCCCGCCAGCTGGCTAAAAGATTGGCCGTGCCCTATCTATCCAAGCCCAACCCTAACAGCGGCCTCTATCTTTTTCTGACCGAGCAGAGGTTGGAGCTTCATCAGGGTGGTCAAACCATGGAAGGTCCGGTATTTGCTGACTTTATTAGTGGAAAGATGGGCTATAGACGGGCCAGGGGGTTGGGAAGCCGCCAACCCCTAGGGCGAGCGGTGGGGCTTAAGAAAGGTCACGTTCCCTCCATCCTGGATGCCACACCGGGTCTGGGGCGTGATGGGTTTATTCTGGCCTGTCTGGGCTGTTCTGTCCGATGGGTGGAGCGGTCCCCCCTGATTGCCGCCCTGCTGGAGGATGGTCTCAAGCGGGCCAGGGACGACGACCAAACCCGAACCATTATCGACCAAAACATCTCCTTGGAAGTGGGAGATGGAATCCACTTCATGAACAGCGGTCTGGAGATTGGTCGCCACCCCGAGGAGGTGGTCTACCTGGACCCCATGTATCCCCACCGAACCAAATCGGCCTTGGTCAAAAAGGAGATGCGCCGTCTTCGTGCCCTGGTAGGGGATGATACCGATGGTGATGATCTTTTGAAGACAGCCCTCAACTATGCCGGAAACAGGGTGGTGGTCAAACGACCTCACCCCTCCTCCCCTCTGGGTGGGCTGGCGCCGGATTTTGCCATTACCACCAAAAAAAGTCGCTTTGACATCTACCTGACCCAAAACAGACACCCGTAACCCATGATGACCATTACCAACCCACCCCCCAAACCAGACCACCCCCATCTCCTTCGCTTGATCGGCCAAGAGATCAAACAGGCCATGAACAGGGATCAACACCCCTTCAGGCAGCGGCTGAAAAGCATCAAATCTGCCTTGAAAAAAGGGGGTAAACAGGCCGAGAGCAATCTGCAGAGACTGAAAAAAGATCTGTCGGCCTCCATCCAGCAGCGAACCTTTCGCGCTGATAACCTCCCCAAGCCCCACTTTCCCCTTGTTCTTCCGGTGGTGGAGCAGAAGGAGAAGGTGGCCAGATTGATTGCCGAAAACCAGGTGATTGTCCTCTGTGGGGAGACCGGCTCGGGCAAAACCACTCAGCTTCCCAAAATCTGCCTGCAGTTGGGACGTGGGGTGGCTGGCTTTATCGGCATGACCCAACCACGACGGATTGCCGCCCGCAGCATCGCCCAGTTCATCCTCTCCGACCTGCAGAGTGCTGGCTCCCATTCGGGCAGCGCTGTCGGCTTTAAAATGCGCTTTGCCGATCAGGTTCAAGAGAGCACCTATGTCAAGGTCATGACCGACGGCATTTTGCTGGCGGAGATCCAGAGTGACCGGTATCTGAACCAGTATGATACCCTGATCATTGATGAAGCCCACGAGCGTAGTTTAAACATCGATTTTCTGCTGGGCTACCTCAAACGGCTGCTGCCCCGCCGTCCCGACCTGAAGCTGATTATCAGCTCGGCAACCCTGGATACCGAAAAATTTTCCCGCCATTTCGATAACGCACCCATCATTGAAATCTCTGGCCGAACCTACCCGGTTGAGGTCCGCTATCGCTCTTTGGAGATCAAGCCTACCGGTAACGATCCCGAGCAGATGGTGTCTGACCGTCGGGAAAAAGAGTTGGAAGAGGGGGTTGTTGATGCGATCCATGAGCTTTTTTCTCAAGAAGATCGTGGAGATGTCCTGGTGTTTCTACCCGGAGAGCGGGAGATTCGGGAGGCGGCCGAGGCCCTCAACAAACAGAATCTGCCAGGAACCGACATTCTCCCCCTGTTTGCCCGTCTCTCTACCTCCGATCAGGATAAGATTTTCAATCCCGGTGGCCGCAGACGCATTGTCTTGGCCACCAACGTGGCTGAAACCTCTATTACGGTTCCGGGCATTCGGTATGTGGTTGACTCGGGTCTGGCCCGTATCAGCCGTCAGGGTGGGCGAGGACAGGTGCGGCGTCTGCCCATCGAAAAAATAGCCCAATCTTCCGCCAACCAGAGAAAAGGGCGGTGTGGTCGGTTAAGTGATGGCATCTGCATTCGACTCTATACCCAGGAGGAGTTTGAAGAGCGCCCGCTCTTTTCCGACCCGGAGATTCTACGCACCTCCCTGGACTCCGCTCTCTTGCAGATGAAGGCCCAGGGACTGGGAGAGATGGATGCGTTCCCCTTTGTCGACCCACCGCCACCGACCGCTATTCGAGACAGCATACGGGGCCTGGAAGAGTTAGGGGCCATCGATGCCCAAGGGGGGTTGACCACCATAGGCCGACAGCTGGCTCGGCTCCCCCTCGATCCACAAATCGCCCGGATGATTCTGGCTGCCAAAAAGCACGGCTGCCTACGTGAAGTGTTGGTGCTGGCTGCGGCTTTGAGTGTGCCAGACCCACGGGAGACCCCAAGAGAAAAACGGGAGCAGGCCAATCAACGGCATCAGCGACATCAGAGTAAAGAGTCAGATTTTGTCGGGTTTCTCAACCTGTGGAACTTTATCGAAAAAGGTCGGCAGACAGCCCCCTCCAAAAGCCAGTTTCGAAAATTTTTAAAAGAGAATTTTCTCTCCTACCCCCGTACCAGGGAGTGGTGGGAGATCCACCATCAACTCACCCGACAGGTCAAAAAGATGGACCTGCCGCTCAATCAGCAGGAGGCCACCTATACCCAAATCCATAAGGCAATCTTGGCTGGATTGCTGGGTCAGATTGGTTTTAAATCTGAAAAACATGAGTTTACCGGAACCCGACAGATCCGATTTTTTATCAATCCAGGTTCTGCCCTGTTTAAAAAACCACCGCTTTGGATCATGACGGCTGAACTGGTGGAGACCACCCGGCTGTTTGCCCGAATCTGTGCCCGTTTGGAGCCGGAGTGGATCGAAGAGGTGGCAGGACCCCTGTGTAAACGCCACTACTCTGAAGCCCACTGGGAAAAAAAGCCGGGACGGGTGATGGCCTTTGAAAAGAGTGTCCTGTTTGGCTTAACCCTCATTACCCGGCGTAAAGTCCATTTTGGCCCCGTCGATCCGGTGGAATCTCGGCGTCTGTTTATTCAATCGGCCTTGGTAGAGGGCCATTTTCAGACCAACGCCCCTTTTTTCAGTTACAACCAGGCTCTGGTGGCAGAGATCCGGGAGTTGGAGCATAAATCCCGTCGGCGGGATCTGTTGGTCGATGAGAAAACACTGTTCAATTATTACGATCAGATCCTCCCAGAAAGCTGCTACACCGCCGCCCATTTTCATCACTGGTATCAGGGAGCAAGAAAAGCACAACCTCGACTGCTCTATTTTGAAAAAGAGGCCTTGATGCAGCATGAGGGGGAGAGCATTACCGGAGAGAGATTCCCCGGTCATCTGCTGATCAACGGTCGGGAGTACCCCCTGGAGTATCACTTTTCACCTGGAGAGGGGGAAGATGGTATCTCGGTTCTCATCCCCCTGCCCTACCTCAATCAGGTTCAGCCCAACCCGTTTGAGTGGTTGGTGCCGGGTCTGTTGGAAGATAAATTGGTAGCCCTCTTAAAACGGCTGCCCAAGGTTTTTCGGCGAGAGTTGGTCCCCCTGCCACAAACGGTGGCTCTCTGCCTGGATTCGGGCTGGCAGCCGGATCAACCTCTTTGTGCTACACTGGGATTGATCCTGTCCCAAAAAAAAGGGGTGACCATTCCCCCTCACGCTTGGCGCCATGAAGAGCTACCCAACCATCTGCGCATGAATTTCAAGATTGTTGATGAGGGGGGAGAAACCCTGCTGGACCAAGGGAGAGATCTACTCGCCTTGCAACAAAAAATGGGCGGGGTGGCCAAAAACCAGTTCCAAAATCTTCCCAAAGGGGCGTTTGAGAAAAAAAACCGGGTTCGATGGGATTTCGGTCCTCTTCCTCAACGGCTCGACCTGACGGTTGGAGATCGAACTATCAACGGTTTTCCGGCCATTCAGGATGACGGCAGCAGCGTCTCTCTGCGGTTGATTGATGACCCTGTTCTGGCAGAACAGATCATGCGCCGTGGTCTGGTGCGACTGTTTGCCCTGCAGCTTCCCCAACAGGTCAAACAGCTCAAGCATTCGTTAAAAATCACCCAACCCATCGCCCTGGCCTATTCGGAATTGGGCAAAAAAGAGCGGTTGATTGCCGATATGATCGATTTGGCGGTGGAGAGGGTCTTTCTCTCCAAGGGAGTAGAGGAGATTCGAGATGCGGAGGGGTTTAAGGATCGACTGCAGGCCGGACGAGGAAAATTAATACGTGAGGCCGATGAGATTGCTGCGTTGAGTGGACAAATTTTACTGGCGTTCCATGGGGTGCGGCTGATGATGAAAAGTCATAAGCAGTCGGGGGTGTTAAAAGAGGTTACCCAAGAGGTGCAAGGACAGCTGGACCGTTTAATCCCCGCAGACTTTCTCTGGCAGACCCCCAAGGCTTGGCTCAGGCATACCCCTCGTTTTTTAAAGGCCATCCAACTCCGTCTGGAACGACGCATTCAAGACCCGAAAAAAGATAACCAAAAAGCCCAGGAGCTGGCCCCCCTCTGGAAGTCCTATCTGGAGACTGCCAAAAAACAGGCCAAAGAGGGCATTGAAGATGCCGAGTTGACCCACTACTACTGGATGCTGGAGGAGTTTCGGGTCTCCCTCTTTGCCCAGGAGTTAAAAACATCCATACCCATATCCAGCAAACGACTACTTAAACAGTGGCAAAAGGTGTTAAAATAGAGCGGGTAAGTGATCCGTATCCCGACTACTCCCCGTCAATCCATTTAATGCTGCATCCCATGGAGGCGTGTTGAGGCTCGGCAATGGGTTCATTGGCCAGAAGCGCCTGAATAGCCAATTTAAGATCTTCGTTCTTGACCGCTTTGGGATTGCGCGGGCTATCATCCAACCGCCCCCGGTAGCAGAGTTTTCTTTCGCTGTTGAAGACAAAAAAATCCGGGGTGCAGACCGCACCATACTCTTTGGCGACCAACTGTTTCTCATCGACCAGATAGTCGAAGGGATACTTTTTCTTTTTGGCACGAGACTTCATTTTTTTAAAGCTATCTTCCGGATAGCGAACCTGATCGTTGCTGTTGATGGCCACAAACACCGCCTCTTTCTTGGAAAACCCCGCAGCCAGATCAATCAACCGAGACTCGATGGCTTTGACATAAGGGCAGTGGTTGCAGATAAACATCACCACCAGAACGGAGGATTTTTTATAATCCTTGAGAGTATGTTTATTACCGTCGGTCCCTTTTAACGAAAAATCCGGTGCAACAAACCCCAACTCACCGGGTGGTGTGTGTAATAAAACCATTTTAAACTCCCACTAGAAAAGACCGCCAGTTTTTGGCTATCAAGATCGATCAAAAGGAAAGGCCATAACCTCACTAATACGCTTTTTTCTCAAGGCCAACATAATGAGACGGTCAACCCCGAGAGCAACCCCGGCGCAACGGGGCAAGCCGTGCTTTAACGCTGCGAGAAGATGGTGATCTTCCGGAAGGGTCTCCTCACCATCTTCCTGCCGCTGTTGATTGGTCTTTTGAAAGCGTCGGGCCTGCTCTCGACAATCTGTCAACTCCTGATACCCATTAGCAAGTTCCACGCCATCTACATAAAGCTCAAAACGACGGGCAAAGGCAGGGGGGCCTTCATCCACTTCGGCCATGGCTGGATCCCAAGGGGGATACTCTCTTAAAAAGAGTCCACCCCCTTGTTTCTTCAAGGCTGGCTCCAATCTATCCACCAATAAAAGGTCGGTCAATCCGCTCCTGTCCAGCCTGGCCGGCGGGGGAGAGGAGAGGGCGGATTCCATGGAGGAGAGCGGAGCTTTGAAAGGGTTGATACCGACAAATTTTTGAAATGCCTGCAAAAAAGTCAACTGTTCAGGAGGGGGACAGCGAAGAATCTCTTGAACCAACGCCCCTACCTCCTCCATCAGTTGCTGATAGCTCCAACCGGGCCGATACCACTCCAACAGGGTAAACTCCGGGTTGTGCAATCTGCCCACCTCATCTTCTCGAAAAGCGGGGCATAGCTGGAAAATGGCACCGGAACCGCTGGCAACCAGCCGTTTCATGGCGGTCTCGGGGGAGGGCTGGAGAAAACCGGTCTGACAGGAGGGGGGATTTTGATGTCTCTCTGGAGCAACGGCTGAAACCAGCACAGGAGTTGTCACCTCCAGAACCTGCCGCTGTTGAAAAAAACGGCGGATAGCCGCGATAATATCGGCACGAGCCAGGAGGATATCCCGGCTCGCGGAGGGTTGCCACAGAGGGGGGAGTGGGTTATTCAAACCGCCCCAATCTAATCTTTAGCTCGTTCAACATAATTCCCCGTTCGTGTATCCACCCGAACCCGCTCCCCTTCATTGACAAAGAGAGGGACCTTGATAACAGCCCCGGTCTCCAGGGTGGCCGGTTTTGTGGCACCGGAAACCGTGTCCCCTTTAATGCCGGGGTCACACTGGGTAATATCGAGAATGACAAAGGGAGGAGGATTGACCGAAATGGCTTTGCCTTTCCAGAGGGTGACTTCATAGGTCTCCTGCTCTCTTAACCAAAGAATCGTATTGCTAACCTGGGTTTCGGTCAAAGCCACCTGCTCGTAGGAGTCAGGGTCCATAAAGTGCCAGAACTCCCCATCGCTGTAGAGATACTGCATGGACTTATCCATCACATCCGCTTTGGTGACGGAGTCACTGGACTTGAACGTACGCTCAATCACCCGTCCATCGATAAGGTTTTTAATTTTGATCTTGGTGAAAGCCTGACCTTTGCCCGGCTTGACAAACTGGGCATCGACAATAATCCAGGGTATTTCGTCAATCTCAACACGGGTACCTTGACGCAACTGATTGTGGTTTAGCATGTTAACGACATCCTCGAAATGAATAAAGCGCTAAACGAAACGAAGTAAAACAAAAAAGAGTACCATATGAGTCTGCCTACGCCAAATGGATTTCTCAATTTCACCCCCCTGACAGCCAGACAGGCTAAAGAGATGCAACCGGTATTGGCGGGGTTCCCTTTTTTGGTCAGCGACGGGTTTGCCTCTCGCATCGACTGGAGCAACCAGAACGATCCTCTTCTGTTACAGGTTCTGCCCACCCCCCTGGAACTGGAACAGAGAGAGGGGTTCCATGCGGACCCGCTGGACGAAAAAGAGTACCGAGCCGCCCCAGGGGTATTAAAAAAATATCAGGGTCGGGTTATTCTGCAACTGACGGGAGCCTGCCCCATCCACTGCCGATACTGCTTTCGTCGTCATATCAAGCAGGACACGATCCCCAATACCCTGGCCCAATGGCAGGCCGGACTGGAGATGATTCGCTCAGATGAGCGCATTAAAGAGGTGATCTATTCCGGGGGTGACCCTCTGATGGTCAGTGACAAGAAACTTTTTGCCCTCTCCAATGCCTTGGCAGAGATTCCCCACCTGCAGCGGTTGAGAATCCACTCCCGGATGCCGATCGCCGATCCCAAACGGATCACACCAGCGTTGGTGGAGGGGTTGAAAAAAAGTCGGTTGGTTACCACCCTGGTCATCCATATGAACCATCCGGCCGAGATGGATGAGACAGTCAGAGAGGCCCTGGCTCGACTGGTAGATGCGGGCATCCCGCTCTATAATCAGTCAGTGCTGCTCAAAGGGATAAACGATCGTCTGGAGACCCTGGTCGAACTCAGCGAAGTGCTGCTGCAGGCACGGGTTACCCCCTACTATCTTCATCTGTTGGATCGGGTCGCCGGAGCGGCCCATTTTCAGGTAGACCGCGACCGGGGTAAAGCGCTGGTCGCCGGGTTGAGAGAGCATCTGCCAGGGTATGGGGTGCCGCTGCTGGTTGAAGAGCGTCCGGGAGAGGGGGCCAAAAGCGTGGTGTAGCAGACCCTTGGCACCCTTTCAGAAATAGCCTACTGTTTTTTGGGGTTAAGACGACTTAAATCCCGAACCGCCCCTTTAGCCGCAGAAGAGGTCAGGGCGGCATAGGCCTGCAGCGCCTTGGAGACCACCCGGTTGCGCCCGGTTGGCTCATAACGGCTGATATTGGCCTGACGGGCAGCCAGCACCTCGTCGGAGAGGTCGACACGCAGAGATCGGTTGGGAATATCGATCTCGATGATATCCCCCTCCTCTACCAGGGCAATGGCCCCCCCTTCCGCCGCTTCAGGAGAGATGTGACCAATGGAGAGACCGGAGGTTCCGCCGGAAAACCGACCATCGGTAATCAGGGCGCAGGCCTTGCCCAGCCCTTTGGACTTGATATAGCTGGTGGGATAGAGCATCTCCTGCATGCCGGGGCCACCAATCGGCCCTTCGTAGCGAATCAACACCACATCACCCGCCTTGATCTTGTCATCCAAAATGGCTTCACAAGCGGCATCTTGGCTGCTGAAAATACGAGCCGGGCCGGAAAAGGTCCAGATGGACTCATCGACCCCTGCCGTTTTGACCACACACCCCTCCAGAGCAATGTTACCAAACAGAACCGCCAGACCACCATCTTGGGAGTAGGCATGATCCAGGCGGCGAATACACCCCTTTTCCCGATCAGTATCCAGACTCTCCCAGAGGGCAGATTGACCAAAGGGTTCGGTGGTGGGGATGCCACCGGGAGCTGCCAGATAGCGCTGTTTGGTCTCATCGCTGACGCTCTCCAAGGTGATATCTTCGATTTCACAAGCCTCGGCAAGGGTGGGGGCATGGACGGTGTGGCAGTGACCATGAATCAACCCGGCCCGTTTGAGTTCCGCCAAAATGCCAAAAACCCCTCCGGCTCGATGGGCATCTTCCATGTGGTATTGGTTGGTGGAAGGGGCCAACTTGCAAAGACAGGGAACCCGACGAGAGAGACGGTCGATATCGGCCATGGTAAAAGGTACCTCCCCCTCTTGAGCCGCCGCCAACAGGTGGAGAATGGTGTTGGTAGACCCCCCCATGGCAATATCCAGAGTCATGGCATTTTCAAAGGCTTCGAAGGTGGCAATGGCACGGGGCAGCACCGACCGGTCATCCTCTTCGTAGTAACGCTTGGTCATCTCGACGATGGTTCGTCCGGCTTTGTGAAAAAGCAGTTGCCGGTCGGAGTGGGTAGCAACCAGGGTGCCGTTACCGGGCAGAGCCAGACCCAGGGCCTCCATGAGGCAGTTCATGGAGTTGGCAGTAAACAGGCCAGAACAAGAGCCACACGTCGGGCAAGCGGAACGCTCCATGGTATCCAGAGTCTCCCGACTGACCGTCTGGTCCCCGGCAGCGATCATGGGGTCGATCAGATCCAACTTTTGCACAACCCCATCAGCCTGGGTCACCTTACCCGCCTCCATAGGGCCACCCGAGACAAAAACAGCTGGAATATTCAATCGGAGGGCCGCCATCAACATGCCGGGAGTGATTTTATCGCAGTTGGAGATACAGACCATGGCATCGGCGGTATGGGCGTTGACCATATATTCGACACTGTCGGCAATCAGCTCTCGTGAGGGCAGAGAGTAGAGCATGCCGCTGTGGCCCATGGCGATACCGTCATCGATGGCGATGGTGTTGAACTCTTTGGCCACACCACCGGCATTTTCAATCTGCCTGGCCACCAGTCGCCCCATATCCCTGAGATGGACATGACCGGGGACAAATTGAGTAAAAGAGTTGACCACGGCGATGATGGGTTTGCCAAAGTCTTCTTCTTTCATACCGGTTGCCCGCCACAAAGAGCGAGCGCCAGCCATATTTCGTCCATGCGTAGAGGTTCTGGAACGATAATCGGCCATTGTGTTCTCCCTTGGAAAAATAATTCTTTTGTATATTGTTCATTTGATATAACTGATCAATAATGCCTCAAATGGTGGAGAGAAACCACCTCTATCGATTTATAAGAAGAATAGGTCCATGAGTCAATTTTTTCGCATTCACACAGATAATCCCCAAAAACGGTTGATCACTCAAGCAGCAGAAATCATTCGCAACGGCGGGGTTGCTGTTTTTCCCACCGACACCAACTATGGTCTGGGCTGCCTGGTCAGTAACCGTAAGGGGGTGGAGCGGATCATGAAAATCAAACGACTCCCCTCCTCCCATCAACTCTCCATCCTGGTCCCGGACCTCTCTGGCATCTCCCGTTATGCCCGTGTCAACAACCAGACCTATCGCCTGCTCAAGCGGTTTCTGCCCGGACCCTATACGTTTATCCTCGACTCCACCCGGGAGGTACCCAAGTCCATTCTTCCCAAACGCAAAACCATCGGACTGCGTATTCCCGATCACGCCATCTGCCTTGCGCTTTTACAAGAGCTGAATGAGCCTCTGCTCTCCACCTCTTTTCGTCTGCCCGATGAGGAGATCTTGAGCGACCCGGAGCAGATTGCCGAAAAAATACAAGGGCGGGTGGAGCTGGTCATCGATGGGGGTATCTTACCAGAAAAACCCTCAACCATCGTCGATATGACCGGGGGAGCCCCGGTGGTTTTACGGGCCGGCTCCGGCAGCCCAGAGGTGTTCAAGTAAGAGCCACATGGCTGGCTTGTGAAAAAGTGGATTAAAAGGGTTGCTTCTGCCTATCAAGAAAGCCTATCATTATTCGTTTTTTTCGTGTTGGTGTTCTGTTCACCTTCACGGATCCATCTATTCTACACGCTGGTGGTCCATGTTCCCGGTGCCCGTTTTGATTGGGTTGGAACATAACAAGGAGGCTGGCGGAAGATTAACCGAACGGCAAACAAAGAAGAGGTTTTAACAGGTAACATGGCAAAATTTTCAATTCGTGAACTTCTGGACGCTGGTTT
>PEAM01000078.1 GCA_002753565.1 Magnetococcales bacterium
TAATATCAGGTCTAGGGAACGGGGATAAAAATCGATGAATATCGGCAATTGGAAAATTGGTACCAAGCTCACCTCCGCATTTCTGCTTATCTCCGCTATTCTGGTCCTGGTCGGCGGTTTAGGATACAGAAATATCGTAACCATCCAAAACGCCACCGACCATATCGTCAAGGCCGCTCCGTTCAGCGAGGCGGCTCTGGAGATGAAACTATCGGTCGCCACCGACATGCAGATGATCATGGAGCTGTTGGCAGCCGAAAACAGCCAGGATCTCCAAGAGGTGTGGCGGGAGCATGAAGAGTTGGTGCGACGTTTTGACCTTTATGCGGACGCCATTCTCAAGGGGGCCACCATTGATGGCAACCGTTTTTATGCCACAGAAGATCCCGCCATGCGTTCCATCGTCGAACGTGCCGATGCCTTTCACAACGAGCGGTTTCAACCGGCTCTGGTGAAGATAAAAGCCTATAGCCAGCAGATCTACGACCAACAGGCGGCCAAAGATCGGCAGATGGTCGGCATGGAAAAAGCGTTCGATAAAGTGATGATGTTGGCCACCGATTTTGAAGGTAAGGTCAAAGATCAAATCCAGGCTAGACTTAACAGTGGGGCGTCTGCCTCCTCTATCCTCAACACAGAAAATACCTGGGCCGACATGGCCATGGAGATCAAAACCACTCTGGCCAACAGCCGAATCGCCATCGAAGAGCTGGCCCAGGGGTTGGACCAACAGACTCAATCTGAGGTTCGTAGTCGGTACGACCGGACCATTGAGGAGTTTGATGGTTGGATCAACGCGCTTAAAAACGGCGCAGTAACCGACGAAGGGCGTGTTGCACCGGTTAGCGATCCTGCTCTCCGGGCCATGGTTGAGGCCATTGATTCCACCCATGATCAGGAGTTTCAGACCAACGTCTCTCAATTTTTCGATTCGATGAGAGAGCTGGTTCGGGTTATCGATATCCGCAGTGAAACGGATAAGACTGCCGATGAGACCGGCGGAGAGATGCAGGAGATCATTGGCGGGGTGGAAGAGTTGGCGGCACGGGCCATGGAACATGCTCGGAAGCTGGCGGATGAAACCGCCGAATCGGCTATCACCCAGACCATTATCGGTATTCTATTCGGTCTGCTTCTCTCCATTGCTCTGGGAATCATCATTACCCGTCATATTTCAAACCCTCTCAAGACTTGTGGGCAGAACATCCAGAAGATTGCCGAGGGCGACCTCAATATCGACTGCACCTTGGACCGAAAAGATGAGTTGGGGATGATTTTTCAGCAACTGACTCAGATGACGACTAAATTGAGAAGCATCGTAGGTCGAGTCAACGAGGCGGCAAACAGTGTCGCCGGTGGTAGTCAGGAGCTATCCGACTCCTCTCAAGGTCTATCCCAAGGGGCGACCGAGCAGGCGGCCTCCATTGAAGAGACCTCGTCGGCCATGGAGCAGATGACCTCCAATATTCAGCAGAACAATGACAACTCCTCCACCACTGAGGTGATCTCCAGAAAAGCCTCACAGGATGCAGAAGAGAGTGGTAAAGCGGTTGCTGAGGCGACTGTGGCCATGAAGCAGATCGCTGAGAAGATCTCCATCATTGAGGAGATTGCCCGCCAGACCAACCTGTTGGCTCTGAATGCGGCCATCGAGGCGGCCCGAGCCGGTGAACACGGCAAGGGGTTTGCTGTGGTGGCGGCTGAGGTGCGCAAGTTGGCCGAGCGCAGTCAAACGGCTGCTGGAGAGATCGGTGGGCTCTCCTCGTCCAGTGTCGAGATTGCGGAAAAAGCGGGTGTCATGCTCAATCAACTGGTGCCGGATATCCAGAAAACCGCTGAGCTGGTTCAAGAGATCTCGGCTGGAAGCGAAGAGCAGAGCCAAGGTGCCAGCCAGATCAACTCGGCAATCCAGCAGTTGGATATGGTCATCCAGCAGAATGCCGGATCTGCCGAAGAGATGGCGGGTACGGCTGAAGAACTATCGGCTCAGGCGGACGAACTTAAATCGGTCATGTCCTTCTTCAAAGTGGGCGCTCAATCCGCTGCCCCCAAGAGAAAAACCTCAAGAACCGCCCCGGCCCGCTCCGTTTCAACCCCCGCCGCACCACGTGCTTCGTCTGCCAGACCCCCAGCGGCCAAACCGGCTCCGCAACTGTCCGGGCCGGGAAGCCAGGGGGGAGCTTCTTTGGATATGAGTATGGGGGATGACGAGTTTGAGAGGTTCTAATTTCCGCTCCCGACACCAAAACCCACACGATTGGGGGTCAAGGGGCGGCCCGCCCCTTGTGGATCGTAAGGCAAAGCCTTACACCTACTGCCTCTAAAATGGATGGGGTGTAACCCCAAGAAAAAGAGCCGCTTTGGGCTCTTTTTCGCCCCCATCCGTCGCCAAAGGCGACTCATTGAGAGGCCGTAGGCCGAGTTGGTTTTTAGCCTGACGGGGATTTGGATTTGAGATTAAAAGTGGTTGGGGGAGTTTGAGGGGGAGGCTCTGCCTGCCCCCTCAATGGGGTCCGGGGAAAAGCCCCGAAAACACCGCAACCATTTGTAATAATTAAAATTTACTGATATCTGGTCTTTTTTATGTTAGCGCTTATGGGGCTGCGCCCCCCCAAACCCCCTGC
>PEAM01000079.1 GCA_002753565.1 Magnetococcales bacterium
AGCGACAGAACCAGCAAGCCAAAGAAACCTTGAAACACCGCTTTCTCCCTTCATATCATTTTCAACATTCTAATAGTATGGCCCTGCTGAGGAGAGCAACCCCAACCTGGGCCGGGGTTGCTCAAACGGATCTGTTCTCTATTCTTCCTGGCGTTGGAGTGCTAAATATTAAAACGATTGGGAGATTTGAATATGGGAAGTGAAGGCAGAACTTGTCAAGTTTTGCAGGGTTTTGCTATGGTGAAGCGACACCATCTTCACGACCCAGGGGTTCTCTGGCACACTGTACTGAGATTCAGTCGGCCCGGTACCGCCCTGTTCATCATGGATCTACGACGACCCGACGGGCAATCCCAGGCTCGAAAAATGGTTGAGCTTTATGGGGCCGGCGAGGCGGAGATATTAGGAGATATTAAAGGAGGATTTTTTCAACTCCCTCTGTGCCGCCTTTACCGTTTTTGAGGTTGAAGAGCAGTTGCAACAGATCAACTTGGACTATTTAACGGTGACAGGGATTGGAGATCGGCACCTGATTATTCAGGGGGTGCTACGCTAAAAAAGACTATCTCAACCTCTGGCAACGATTTAATTACCCTGAAAATAGGCATCAAAACAAGAGGAGTCGGAAACTTCCAGACAGTCGTATCCCGTTATTTCCGTTTCTGAAGATTCCAAGGAGCGTTGGAAACCCGAGATGGATTGCCAACGCTCCTTTCTAAAGTGTTTGATCAAGAGGCCAACACCCACTCCTCAAAGCGACTTTCCCGGTTCCACTGTTGACCGTCGGTTGCAAAGATATGGATGATGGCAGATTGAATACCGTCAATTTTCATAAGAGACCGATGAAACTGCTCTGCCCTCTCTTGGGCTGCTTGAAAGGTGTCTGATTGATCCAGGGAGATGCTTAGATTAAGCACGATCCCTTCCGGAGTGTAGTGGAGGGAGAGATTCTCCAGGCGGTTTATGGATGGGTGTTCATTGCGGGCTTGTTCAATTTTTTCCAGCATCTGTTTGCGGGAGAGGAGCACCGGTACCAGTATGGCATGATCATCAACGGTATCCACATGGACCATGACATCATTGACCTCCTGGATCTGTGCCAGCAGTTTATGGCGAACCTTTTCAGCGATTTGGTGACCTTCGGAGACTGAAATGTATGGGTGAACTTCAATATGAACGTCGATCAGAATGTCGGATCCCATCTGTCGTCCTTTGAGAAAATGGGCATTTTGAACTTCGGGAATCGCCTCAACCATCGCGTTGATATTCTCCTTGATGGATTGGTCGATGGCGGCATCGGCCAGTTCTTTAAGGGCATCCCGAGCAAACTCCAGCCCCATCTTTCCAACAATGACCGCAACCGCGATCGCTGCGACCGGGTCCAGTAGAGGCAGGCCCAGCATGGCACCACCAATGCCTGCCAGGGCCGCAATGGACGAGATGGCGTCAGAGCGGTGATGCCAGGCGTTGGCAATGATCGCCTTGGCATTATATTTTTTCCCAACAATTACCGTATAGTGGTAGAGGGACTCTTTGATGACAATGGAGAGAATGGCTGCCCAGAGTGCCATCAGTTCCGGTGGGGTGATCAGTTCCGGGCTGGCCAGTCGATCCACCGCATCTACAATAATTCCAATTGCAACAGCAAACAGTGCCAGGGCAAGAAACAGGGTGGCAAAAGTTTCATAGCGGCCATGACCGTATGGGTGATCGGCATCAGCCCGAGCCTTGCCCAGTTGCATCCCCCAGACTACGACGGCATCGGAAACCAGATCCGAGGCGGAGTGGACACCGTCGGCGATCATCACCGGTGAGTTGCCAAAAACACCGGCCAGAATTTTACCCACTGAGAGGATGACATTGGCAACCGCTCCCACGATTGTTACCCGCTTGGAGGCTTGAAATCTTTTTTCCCGGTCGCCCACAATATCCCGGGGTTTGGCGTCCTTTGTCACAACTTCTTCCATTTGTAAATCCTTGTAAGGTTGTTAGGAGATAGGAAAATCAGCTATCTGTGGTTGAAGACATGCTCACTACCGTGATTCGATAATAGAGGTTAACTTACCAGCCTGTCGATTATAAACTGCTTCTGGTCATAGTGGCCTTCCAATCTCCAGATTTTGTTGTCTATCCAGCCGTGACAGCTGTGGGTAGCGGGTGGTTTCTGGTGCTCTTTGGCCAATTTTTTAAAACCCAGTGCCGGATCGCTGATCTTCCCTTTGCTCTCCAGGTGGGCGGAAAGTTGATCCAGTCGTTCATTGAGTAGGGAGCGTCGATCTCGCTCCAGAGAGGACACCTGCTCAAGAAAGGTTGGTGAGAGTTTAAGTAGAGAACTGATGGGATCCAGCAGGGCGTCACCATAAAGATCCCGCCAGTTGTGGTCCCATAACAGCTCGCCAAAAAAAGTCAAGCCGTTGGGGCCAAAAAGACGGGAAGTGGGTTCCTGTTTCTGAGGAGGCAGCCCGATATTGATCCGGCGCATGGTGTTCAGGTGTCGTTTGAGAAGAAAATCTCCCTTTGCCTTGATGCCGGGTAGGGTCAATCGGGTCAAATTGGCACCATCTTCCATCAGATAGATGCTCTCTGTGGCATAGAAGGGGGCGATG
>PEAM01000080.1 GCA_002753565.1 Magnetococcales bacterium
TCGGCGAAGGCAGAGGTTCTGCCCTGCTCGGTGGTCTCGATCCAAGCGGAAAAAATCATTTCGGCAAACTCCCGCTGATCGTCCAACTCTCCCAGGATGGAATCCACCTCTCCCACCACCAGTTCGAACATGTTGATCTTTTCATCGAGGATTTGCAAAACCTGATCCTCTGCGGTACCGCTGATCGCCATGTTGAAGATGAACACCTCCCGGGTTTGACCAATGCGGTGAATGCGACCGATCCGCTGCTCGATGATCATGGGATTCCAGGGCAGATCGAAGTTGATCAACGTGTTGCAAAACTGGATGTTGCGCCCCTCGCCACCGGATTCCGTGCACAGCAGCACCGGAACCTGATCCCGAAACTCGGCAATGGCGGCATCCTTGGCAGGACCACTCATGCTGCCATCGAAACTGGCGAACCCGATTTTCTGTTCCCGCAATACGCCGTCCAAGTGTGCCAGGGTTTCCCGGTGATGAACAAAGACCATCTTTTTCTCGGTAGGATTGCGGCGCAACAGCTCCAACAAAGCCGTTTCCTTGGCTCCTCCAACGACGGCCTGATAACGGTCATGCAGTTGCCGCCAACGAAGATCTTCCTGAAATTTGGCGGCCAGGCGACCCGTCGCAGCAGCCGCCGCCGCTGGCGAGGAACCGGCGGCGGTCAAAAGGTTGTGCAGTGCCAGCCGATGTTGCGATTCGCCCTTCACGAAGGCGTTGCGGACCCGTTCGGTCAATGCCTCATAACAGGCCTTCTCCTCTCCGGTGGTGTTCAGTCGCAGAGTGATGGCCTGACGTGGCGGCAAGCGCACGTCCACCAGGGACCGGGTGTTGCGAATCATGACTTCACGCATGAGATCCCTGAGTCGTTGCCGGTTGAGGGGTACCCGGGGCTTGCGTGGTGTCATGTAGGCGCTGCGAAACTCTTTTTCAGTCTTGAAAATGCCGGGTTGCAGCAACGTCAACAGATTGTAGAGTTCCAGAAGATTGTTCTGAACCGGGGTGGCGGAGAGCAGGATCAAAAAACGTTTTTTGAGGGCATCCACCAGTTTCCAGTTTTGGGTGGTGCGGCTTTTGAGGTGGTGAGCCTCATCGACGATGACCATATCAAAACCCTGCTGGGTAAGGATGGAAAAATGGGGGGCCCGACGAGCGGCGGCAATGGAAGCGATGATCCGTTTCTGTTGCCAGAACGTTTCCGGCTCCTTGCGTATCAAGGGGTCGTAACTGGTGGCAAAGGGGATGTCAAACTTGCTCTCCATCTCCTCTTGCCACTGCCCGACCAGAGAGGCCGGAGTCAGGATCAAAACCCGATCGACCATGCCCCGAAGAAGATACTCCTTGAGTGTCATTCCGGCTTCGATGGTTTTTCCCAGCCCCACCTCATCCGCCAGCAGCACTCGACCCCGAAACTGTCGGAGCACCTTGCGCACCGTCTCCACCTGGTACCAATAAGTATCCACCTGCTGGAGGAGAGGCAGGCAGAGAAGTTCATCAAAACCTTGAAGGAGTCCCAATTGGGTCAACTCCCCCCGCAGCCGAAACCAAATGGCCGACTCAGCGCCATGAATATTCGAAGGAGGGGTGAGAGCTTTATCATCCGGCCAACTGAAGCGGATGGGGATGTCGGGGTCAAAACGGGGCAGCTCGGGTGGACCCGGACAGATGGGAGAAACCGGCCCATTCGTGCTGACCGTTGAGGGTGGAGGGTCGGCCTTTGTCGGAGCCGTTGGCCGAGAAGATTTTCCGCCATCTCGGCCAATGGTGGTTTTTTTTCTCGTTGCCGATGGCTTTTTCACCTCAGGCCATTGTCTCCGCTCCATCTTTTTCAACCAGCTGGTAATCCATCGAGTCAGGGTGGGGCGATAATGGTAAAAGGTGCTGGGCACCCATTCGTAGAGATTTTCTTTCAAGGTGATCTGTAGTGCGCTATTCCAAAGGCCCTTCTGGGCCATGGCGATGGCACGAAGGAGATGATCTCTCGTGTTGGGAATAAAACGCTTCGCCAGCCGCTTTTGGTAACGGAGACAGGCATCGGGATTTTCTTCCAGCAGCGCCGCCAGTGAGACCAGGTTCAGAATTTCGCCGTCGGTGGGGTGGGCTTTCAACGCTTGCTCGGACAGTTTCAGCGGATCACTCTTCCGTGAGTCGAAAGCCTCCAGGAGGATCTCTGCCCAGGCTTGCGCATCCACAGGTTCGTCTACAGGTTTTTCTGGACCGGATACGCAGGGCGGGTCGGTATTTATCTTTGTTTCCGCTTTTGGAACCGTTTCGAGATCCATGAACGGTAGTGTCATCTGGCGCATTGGATGGTCACCAAAAAATAGTCCGGCTCAATTGTCCGGGATTGGCTGTGTAAGCCATGGGTAAGAGGACTCTCTTCTCTCAGGCAACTCAAGAGTATCTCTGAATGGACAAAACTTCAAACAGGAAGGTGTGATGATTGCCGGTGTCCTCTGATACCAATTCTCGTTCAATTTGTGACTAGCCCGCATATTGCATGAACCTGAGAACAGAATTTTTTTGAACGGCATTCAGATGAAATGACGATCAGATTTTGGTCTTTTCCCGCTCAAACAGCCATTTTTCAAAATTTTTGGCG
>PEAM01000081.1 GCA_002753565.1 Magnetococcales bacterium
GAAAAAGAGCCAAAAGCGGCTCTTTTTCTTGGGGTTACACCCCATCCATTTTAGAGGCAGTTGGTGTAAGGCTTCGCCTTACGATCCACAAGGGGCGGGCCGCCCCTTGACCCCCAATAGTATTAAGGCTTTGCCTTGTAACCCACAAGGGACTGACCGCCCCTTGACCCCCAATAGTATTAAGGCTTTGCCTTGTAACCCACAAGGGACTGACCGCTCCCTCCTGACCCCCAATAGCATCAAGGATTTGCCTTGCTATCCACAAGGAACTGACCTAACTTCCCCCCAATAGCATTGATTTTTAAAAGGTTTTGATCAGCGTAAAAGCTCCCCGGATCTCCCCCGCCTCGTAATCGATCGCACTATCTTCCGGGTAGAGAGCCTCAATGGTCTCTTCTACCTCATCACTCAACTCCTTGCCATGACAGGCCAGACACGGTTTTTCTGCTGTGGGAATCGCCTTCATATAGCGAAATACCCGCTTACCATTCATGGCAAGTATCTCGGAATGCTCCATTTTCTGGGGATCTTCCCCCTTTTCAAGACGCTGCTCAAACTGCTCCAATACCTGCCGCTCCCAGCTATCCGGTGCATTGTCCGGATTACGCAATTTCAGGCTGGTCCGCCCGATCTGCCAACCAGAACGCTCCGAATGCTCCTGAGCCACCTCACTGGCTTGAACAGAACAGGTTCCCAACGCCTCCACCGGCCCCCCCGACTTGAGAGCCCCCACCAGATGTCCCTTCAGGTCACCAAAAAACTGCTTGACCAATCCCCTGCTCTCCTGAATCAACAGGCCTTCCTCTCCGGCCAAAGAGGGCGTTGCCGAAAGTGCCGTCAACAGCGCCGCCATTACCAATAGTTTTTTCATATTTTCATCTCTCTATATTTTCGGATTATTCATTAATTGCTAAATCTGACCATTAGAATAACCGGGAGAAATAGAGAATGTCACCCCCCATCCGATAAAATAGATCCTGAAGAGGTACTTTTCGAAAGAAAGATCAGGCAACCGAATCAGGAAGAGGAGCGACCAGACACCGTCCCCGCCCAGACTCTTTTACCTTGTAGAGAGCAGAGTCAGCACTTTTAAGCAGATCCTTCACATTTTCCCCGTGGAGAGGAAAAAGACTAATGCCAATACTAATACCGATAGAACATTGATTCCCCTCAAGAAAATAGGGCTCCCCAACCGACGCCAGAACCCGACGCCCAACCTCCAGAGCCTCTTCCGAATCCTGACACTCCGGCAGCAGTGCGGCAAACTCATCTCCTCCCAGACGGAAAACCACGTCCGAATCCCGAACCGCCTCCTGAAGACGATGGGCCACCTCTTTGAGCAGCAGATCTCCGATATCATGACCTAGCGTGTCGTTGATCGGCTTGAATTTATCCAGATCCATATAGAACAGGGCCAGGCGACTCCCGTGGCGTCGACTAAATGAGGTACTGGTCTCCAACAGATCCTGAAACATCCGCCGATTGCCAAGACCAGTCAACGCATCCCGAACCGCCAGAGACTCAAACCTCTCCTTCTGCTCCAGAAGATGACCGATATTGGCATAGACCGTCATGGAAGCGGTCTCCAAAGCGTTATCCAAAACCAACAGCTCATTCCCCTTGAACCGTCCCGGATCAGGCTGCACAATCCCGGCACTGGTACTACAGACCTCCAGCAGGATTCTGGCCTTTCCATACAGTTTACGCATGGGATTAATGAGAATAAAATAGGTCATGATTCCCAACAAAACCACCAACATCGAGATGGTAATGGCCGTATAGAGCAGCCGCTTGCCACTCTCAAACAGCGGAGAGTGAGACTCGGTCAAGTCCAGATAGATCACCAAGCCCAGAACCTCATCCACAATACGGCTCGACTGATAGAAAAGTGCCTGAGCCCGGCCATGGTCTTCGCTGTAGAGCGATGAAACCTCCCCCACCATCACCTGATGGACCATGGCGTGGTTGATCAGTGATTTCTGTTCCTCACCCCTCAGAGAGGTGGAGATAATACCATTGGTAAGAGAGATCAACGCCAACTTGACGCCGGTAAACTCGGTCAAGGTAAGCGCAAACGTATCATCGACATAGGTGCCGACCGTTATGGCTCCAAACACCTCTCCCGCATAAAAGAGAGGGGCTGTCGCATGGATGGAGTAAACGGAGCCCTCTTGAGAAATATTCAGAACAATCCGTTTTTTATCCAATGCAGTCTGGATATCCTCACGAAAAGCAGGAGAAGATCTCTCTTCCTGCCCCAATTCCGCGCCATAAAACGCATCGTCCAGACCGTGGATCAGGCTGAATTCAGCCGTAACAATCTGAAAAAAATCGATATCGAAAAGCTCGATCTGGCGGTTGATATAGTCGTGAAAACGATCGGTTTTTTCGGTCTCTTGTCGGTTGAAGGCCAGCAGTTCCCGTTGCAGACGCCGGTCGGATTGCAGAACCCGAGCCAGCCGGGGAAGACTCAAGACTTCCTCGTCCATACGCGCCTGCAGATCCACCGCAATGGCGCGTACCTCCGAGCTGAGCTGCTCATGAATTCGCTTATGAACCGGGAGATAATTAATGACGAAACCAGCGGTTACACTAACC
>PEAM01000082.1 GCA_002753565.1 Magnetococcales bacterium
TTTTGTCCCGGTTTCGATTGGTAAAAACAAATAGGCGTGCGGAAAATGGATTCATCTCCAGTTCTGATTCCACCAGCACTGATAGCCCGTTGATCCCTTTACGGAAATCTACGGGTTCTAGACATACGTATACCTCCACCAGATTATCTGCCAGGCGCATCATTTGATTTGTGCTGCTGATTGCAGAAGTGCTGGCAATGTCGTCGATTCAAAGTGTGAACTGAATTCGATGCAAACCCCGTTAGGGAGGCAGAGCCTGACTTCTGAAAAGGAGCTTACTTTTTTCTGAACTGAAATCTTTTTGAAAAGTTTGACGGTTTTCCCTGGTGGCCTCTCTACGACACCAAGACGGCGGAGCCTGTTGATCATGGAGTGAAAGGTATTGATATTCAGCCCGTGGCTTCTTGCATAATCGCTGTAATTGCTGCCTGCTACCTTACAAATACGAAAATGCTCTAACCAATATTTCTGCCGATTGGTCAAAATCGTTGAAGTTCCACTCTTTATTTCCATCTGATCCTCCTTCTGGTTGAATTTGGAATCAGGATGGCAGAATTATTATATGGAGAGAACCCTGGGTTTTGCTAACCGCTTACGGAGAACCGACCAAAGCGGTGGGTAGTAGGGAGAGAACGCCGTTGCGCTCCTCAATGGCGATCTGGCGCAGCCTTACCGGGCGCGCAGGCATGAGGTTGATCTCCTCCAGTTTGCCGTAGCGGTTTGGGAGAATATTGATAGCCGCCGTCAGAGCAATCGCTCCAAAGGCGTCATTAGAAAATGGGTTGGTCATCGACATGGTTAGGCTCCCTTACGGACGAGAATGCCAACCGCCTTCAGTTGGGCGATGGCGGTGGTTTTTTCCGGAGTGGTGATTCCACCCGGCCAGACCAGGGCGTGGTCAGTGACGATGGCGTGACGGACGATGAACGGAACATCCTCATCGGCTCCGGAGGGGGCGGAATCCTGAACGATGACTCCGGCGGCCACCTCGGTACCGTCGGATGCGGCCGGGTCCAAAACCCGAGCCTTGCCATCCACCGTCTGAATGCCGACTACGGCACCAAGAGACAGATTCTGGCCATCGGGCACGGTCAGAACATCACGGCTGTAGAAATGTGTCGCCTCAAATTTGAGGACATCACCGAGATTGTTACCTTCAGAGAGAACGGGCATGACCTACACCTCCATTTTGTGTTGCTGGGCCATCTTCCGGCAGGAAGAGACGACCGGGTTGGTTTCCAGGTTGGCCCCCTGTTTCATATGGGTTCCATCGCCGGGCATGACCTGGGATTGAATATCCTCTCCACTGGCTCGTCTGGAGAGGAGTTCTTTGCGGACACTCTCCAGATTTAAACCCTGGGCGATAAAGCTCCCAGCCAGATCCGGCATACCGGCCAGCCCACAGAAATCGACGATGGTCTGGGCTTCACCGCGCAACTGGGTCTCCTTCTCGGCCCGGATTTTATCCAGGTCGATGGTTTCTCCAGGCGGTTGGGTCGTGGTTGCCGGGGTCGGTGCGGGCGTATCCGCTTTGGGTTCGGGTTGGGCGGCTGGATTGTCAGTCGCCTGTTGTTGGTCATTCGGCATATTGGCCTCCAATTGCTTTTGTTCAGGCGGCTGGGCCGCACGGTGAAAGATGGATTTTTTGGGGGATTCGAGCAGGGAGGAGAGATCAAACAGGGCTTCACGGATAGTACCGACTTGGTCAGCCAGCCCGGCTTGGATGGCATTCTCTCCGAAAAACAGCCCAGCCTCAGTAGACTGGACCGCCGCTTCGGTCATGTTTCGATTGCTGGCAACCATCCCGGCAAACATCCTGTAAAGCCGATCCACCTCCTGTTGAAGGTTGCTCTGGGCATCATTCGAGAGAGGCGCGTGACTGGAGAAATCATTCTTTCTGGCTCCAGCAAACACGGTGGTGAATTGCCGTCCTTCCTTAGCATCTCGCTCGGACTCATCCACATGCACGGCGATGACACCGACGGAACCGACACCTGCGGTCTGAGGCAGGTAGATCCGATCGGCAGTGGAAGCCAGCAGATAAGCGGCGGAAAAGGCGTCATCCGCTACCGCCCAGATTGGCTTGGTCTCTTTGGCCTCATTGATCATGCTGGCCAGATCGAAGACCCCACCCACCTCACCACCGGGACTGTCGATATCCATCAAAATGGCTTTGACTTCTGGATCGGTAGCCGCTTCCAGGATCATGTTTTCGACTGTGGCATAGGAGAGCAGACCAGAGGCGGCATCAATGGCTCCAGCTCTTTTGACCAACGTGCCGATGATGGAGATGATTGCGATACCGTTTGGAGTGACGGTAAAGCCATGCCGGTCAGATGCTGCATCCATCTCCGGTGGCAGAACACCCGCCTCAATACCGACACGGGGACCAACCACTGATAAAATAATTTCCAAGCGGGCACGATCAACCATCAGCGGTGTCCCGATTACCCGGGCCGCCATGCGGGGTAGAAAATTCAAGGTTATCTCCTATGGAATGTCGGTAGATTCAGAATCTGAAGGGGTGGTGTTTTCTGTCTCTTTTTCATCCGGGTCAGTGCTGACGGAGGATGCTCCATTGCGGGAAACCTTCCTGGC
>PEAM01000083.1 GCA_002753565.1 Magnetococcales bacterium
TCAAATAGCAGACCTACGGCATCTCTCGAAAGGCCCATGCAATCTTCTCACGATTTAGAAGAGCGTTTGAATCAAGCGGTTGAGCGTTGTCGCGCTCAACCCGGAAATAGCGCATACCTTATTGAATTAGTCCATTTGCTGATCTCTTCCGGTAAGATCGACTCGGCTGAAAACACCCTCCTTGCTTTTCAGCCCTATCATCAACAAGTGGCTGGTTTTCATTATCAATTGGGTCGGGTCCGTTTTCTCAAAAACGACCACCTCAACGCCTTACCCTCCTTGCTCAACGCTTTGGATTTGGAGCCTGATCTGGTCGATGCGATCAGACTGCTGGGTATCGTCTATTTTGAAACAGGTCGATTTCCTGAGGCGATTGTCCGCTTTCAGCACCTCCTGAGGCTTATTGCCGAAGATATGATGGTAGAGAAGCTTCTAGGGGTGGCGCTCGCTCAAAATGGAGAGACGGAGAGTGGGGTTGAACAATTGATTCGGTGTTTGGAGAGGGCACCGGATGATCTCTCTCTGCTGACCAACCTGGGGGATGCACTTTCTGTCCTTGGACGGGGTAGTGAGGCGGAGGGCTATTATCGTCAGGCTCTGGAGATCAGGGGAGACCATGGTCAGGCTCATGCGGGTCTGCTCTCGACCCGGAAAATCAAGAGTCTGGACGATGCAGACCTGGTTCGGGCCAGGAAGGTGGTAGAGGAAGTAAGTTTAGTCCCGCACGATGAAGCGGGAATACGTTTTGCCCTGGGCAAGGCTTATGATGATTGTCGTGCTTTTGAGGAGGCCTTCGAGCAGTATCGGCTAGGCAACGATCTGCGCAAGGGGATGGGGCGGCGTTTTGATTCAAAGGTCTATCGACTCTATTTTGAGCAGATCAAAAAAACGTTTACTCCGGAGTATCTGGCTGGCAATACCCTTGTTGGCTCCCCCGGTGAGGGGCCGGTTTTTATTGTCGGCATGTATCGATCGGGTACCTCGCTGACGGAGCAGATACTATCCAGCCATCCTCAGGTATTTGGGGCCGGGGAGTTGTTGTGGTTCAGTCAGGTCTCATCACAGCTCTCCAGTCGCTATCATCTGCAGGGAAACTATCCAGAAAACGTCAAACAGTTGAGTAGCGCAATGGTAGAGGAGTTGGCCTCTGAGTATGAGGCTGAGCTGCTGCGCCTTGCAGGATCGGATAAATATATCCGTTTTTCTGACAAGATGCCCCATAACTATTTATATCTTGGATTGATTGCGTTGCTTTTTCCAAATGCGCGGGTTATTCACTGTCGGCGTCATCCACTGGATACTTGCCTTTCCATCTATTTCCAAGATTTTACAACCACCCTGAACTATACCAACGATCTTTCCGATCTGGGTGACTACTATCGGATATACGAGCAGTTGATGGCCTACTGGCAAGAGAACTTGGGCCTTAGGATGCACGATGTACACTATGAGCAGTTGGTTTCGGAGCCGGAAGAGGAGAGTCGAAAGCTAATCGATTTTCTCGGTTTGGAGTGGGATGAAGCCTGTCTTGCTCCTCATAAGAAGAGGCGAACAGTCAATACGGCCAGCCATTGGCAGGTCCGGCAGAAAATCCATACCGGATCGAAACAACGGTGGAAATCCTATAAAAAACAGCTAAAACCGTTGATTGACAGGCTGGGGTTAAATGAGGAAGAGTAGAGAAGGAGATTAAAACATCTCTTCTCGGTTGACCTACTCCAAAAGATTGTGGCAAAGTAGGGGATTCAAGACCCATGGGCCGTTAGCTCAGCTGGCAGAGCAGCTGACTCTTAATCAGCGGGTCGGGTGTTCGATCCACCCACGGCCTACCATATATATCAAGGGGTTAGACTGGAAATGGTCTGGCCCCTTTTTTTGTTGAGTCAGCAATAAGTCCGCATCAGGGAGATGAGGATTGGTTTGCTCTCATCCGTTTGAAGGTCTCTGCTTCTCCGGCCTCATGCTGGCCCAAACCGGCTTTATCATCGCCGCTATCAAGCTCATCCCCTGATCTGATCCACACTCCCCCGGATATTCAGGAGAGCTTGGCTCCCCCGTTTTGGTGAGTCAAAGAGTGTAACGCCAGAATTGGCAACAACGCCCTCACGGCCAACTCGGGGCGTGGCTGGAGGCTGAGCTTTAACGGATAAGAGGAGACCTGTCGTGTCTGATAAATTTCTACCCCCAATACAGGATAAAAAACCAAAGAGTCAGAATCGGCTACGTCTAATCGTCGCCGTCAACATTATCTTCATCCTGGTGATGTACCTTACCCAATAATGGTGGCGTGGAGGTTGGCGAACATGGCCCACGGCGGCAACAGAAAGTCAGATCAAAAGGCAAATTTGCCCACCCACCGCCAACTGTACATCATGGCTGTAAAAGATGACCATGGTCGGGGGGGGAAAGAGCCGTTGCGGGATATCGTAAGTTCAAACCAATAGCGTCGATTATCGGTTTGAACTTACTATAGTGGATTCAATTGAAAACCGGGGGTCAAGCGGCGGCCCGCCTCTATGGATCGAAAGGCTGTGTCTTACACCTGCTTCCTCTAATAATCCTTCTATGAAGAGGA
>PEAM01000084.1 GCA_002753565.1 Magnetococcales bacterium
CACATCATCATCATTCAAATAGAGCATGTCCCGAGTGTAGGGGACCAGTGGCGTTGCATCAGAGGCAATAAAGTTTTCTCCATCCCCCAAACCTAAAATAAGCGGGCTTCCCCGCCGTACGGCAAAAAGTCTCTCCGACTCCCCCTGAATCAAAATACCCAGAGCAAAAGCCCCCTCCAGATGGCCAACCGCATTTCTGACCGCCTGCTCAGGCTCAACACCCCGATCCAACTCCAGCTCAATCAGATGGGGGATCACCTCTGTATCGGTTTCGGAGCTAAAGACCACGCCCTCTGCCAGCATTTGCTGTCGCAGTTGAGTATAGTTTTCAATAATACCGTTATGAACCACCGCAACCCGAGCGGACCGATGAGGATGGGCGTTGGCCTCCACAGGAGCCCCATGGGTGGCCCAGCGAGTGTGGCCAATACCGGAAAAACCCACCAAGGGCTGGTCTTTTAGCAGCTGCTCCAAGTTGTGCAACTTGCCTTCGGCCCGTTGACTGGTAATCTCTCCTCGGTGACTGACCGCAATACCTGCCGAATCATAGCCTCGATATTCAAGCCGTTTTAAACCTTCCAAAATCAGGGGGGTGGCATTTCTCTCGCCGATCACACCAATAATTCCGCACATATCAACTCCAAAGCAGAAATAACACTACCGATCCTGACCCTTTTTCGGCCGAGACCAACCAGAGATTACCCGCTGGGGGGCACGGGTTAAAGCCAGAACATTGGCGGGAACATCTTTGTTTATGGTGGAGCCCGCTCCGATCACAACTCCCTCAGCCAGGGTAACCGGTGCCACCAACTGGGTACCAGAGCCAATAAAGACTCGATCACCAATGGTGGTTTTATGTTTATTGGCGCCATCATAGTTGCAGGTAATGGTCCCCGCACCCACATTAACCCCCTCCCCCATGTCGGTATCGCCCACATAAGAGAGGTGGTTCACCTTGGAGCCTGCCCCTATATGGGCTTTCTTCAGTTCACAAAAATTTCCTACTTTGGCTTTGGGCTCCAGAACAGAGCCCTCCCGCAAACGGGCATAAGGTCCAATCTCGTTCGGCCCCCGGCACCGGGCACCGACCAGATGGCTAAACGATTTTATAACGGTACCCGATCCAATTTGACTCTGGCTGATCTCGCAAAATGGGCCAATACGACACTCGGTTCCAATTTCAACAGCAGGTCCCAAAATGACGTTGGGAAAGATCACCGTATCCTGGCCAATCTGAACATCCGCAGCCAACCAGCAGGAGTCTGGATCGATAAAAGTAACCCCGGAATCCATTAAACAACCAACCTTGCGATCCCGAAAAACCTTTTCCAATTTAGCCAGTTGCTGCCGGTTATTCACCCCAGCCAGAGAGAGAGAGTCCGGATGATGATAAGCCGCCCCCACCCCTGCAGCCACTGCCATGGGGATGATATCCGGCAGATAATACTCCCCTTGCGCATTTTCGCAGGTCACCTGTTCCAACCAAGTAGCCAGATTCTGGCTGCTGACAGAGTAGATGCCAGAGTTGACCTCAGTAATTTGGGCTATCTGAGGATCCGCATCCTTCTCTTCAACCACTTGTAAAAGCGCCCCGGCCGCATCCCGAACCACACGACCATATCCGGTTGGCGGATCGATGGTCATACTCAATAGAGAGAGCTGCCGTTCTTCCCGGTGGTGATGGCCAACAAAGGTCTGTAGTGTTTCTGTCTCTACCAGGGGGGTATCCCCATTGAGAATCAGTATCTCCCCTTCAAACCCAGCCAAGGCAGAAAGAGCACACAACACCGCATGACCGGTCCCCTTCTGCTGCTCCTGACGAACCCACTTTATCTCTTTAGAGTCCAGCGAGGCCTCTACCTTTTCGGCCTGATGGCCGGTTACAATAATGGTCCGCTCCGGATGCAGCGGCTCAACGGCCTTTAAAACATGACCAAGAAGTGACATTCCAGCCAGTTCATGAAGCACCTTTGGCAGGTTAGACCGCATTCGTGTTCCCTGGCCAGCAGCTAATATCAGTACAGCTAATCCACTCATAATTACACCACTACAATGTCAACAGGTCAGAATACAGTGAGCCAATAAAAAAAAGGCCAGGCACATACAGTGTACCCAGCCCTTTCATGATTACAAAAATATCATCCATGGTTCACCACAACTACTCCTTCTTGCGGTAAACCTCCAAACAGGCTTTGGCATAGTCACGTCGTTTGGTCCAGAAAGGGACCGCAGCATCAGTTGAGGAGAGTACCTGAAGTTTTTTCAAGGCCTCTTCCAAATCCGCCTCAGTCTTGTGGCTGTCTATATCTGTTTTGGCAGCGGCTCTCTCGACCAAAATAGTCACCCGATCTGGCAGAACTTCAGCATAACCGTCGCTGATGGCATAACGGTCCGGTCGTTCACCCCAACCGACGGAGAGCTCTCCCGCTTTAAGAACCGTCACCAGAGGCGCATGGCCGGAAAGAACACCAAAGGACCCTTCAGAACCGGGGGCAACCAAAAACCCGACATCAGTATCCAGGAGCATTTTTTCTGGAGTGATGACGCTTAGTTGAAAACTGGCAGACATAAC
>PEAM01000085.1 GCA_002753565.1 Magnetococcales bacterium
AGAGGCCCAAGAGGTCGGTGCCGGTAAAATCATTCTTTTCATAGACGAGATGCACACCCTGGTAGGGGCCGGTAGAACCGATGGGGCCATGGACGCATCCAACCTGCTCAAACCGGCTCTGGCCCGAGGAGATCTGCACTGTGTTGGAGCAACTACCCTGGATGAGTACCGGAAACATGTGGAGAAAGATCCGGCACTGGAGAGGCGGTTTCAACCCATCGTCATCTCTGAGCCTCAGGTGGAAGATGCCATATCCATTCTCAGAGGTATCAAGGACAAATATGAGCTACACCATGGGGTGCAGATCAAGGATGAGGCCATTATTGCAGCGGTGACACTCTCCCATCGCTATATTTCTGACCGCTTTCTACCGGATAAGGCTATTGATCTGATGGATGAGGCGGCTGCTCGAATTCGCATGGAGGTGACCTCAAAACCGCAAGAGATTGATGATATTGACCGTAAGATTCTCCAGCTTGAAATCGAGGCAGTGGCCTTGAAAAAAGAGAGTGATTCTGGCGTTCAAGATCGACTCCAGGCGGTAAAAAAAGAGCTTTCTAATCTTAAGGAGCGGTCACAATCCCTGACGCTGCGTTGGCAGCAGGAGCGAGAGAGCATTGAGGAGCAAAATCAGGTTAAAGAGCGTCTTGACCGAGCTCGCATCGATCTGGCCAGTGCAGAACGGCAGGGAGATTTCTCCAAGGCGGGAGAGATTAAATTTGGTCTGATTCCAGAACTGGAACAGAAGTTGGCCAACTCCAGCCAATCCCGACGGGAGGGTATTCTTCGTGAGGAGGTGGCCGAGCAGGATATTGCCAAAATTGTTGCTCGCTGGACCGGCATTCCAGTAGCACGGATGTTGGAAGGAGAGCGGGACAAACTGCTGAAAATGGAAGAGCGGCTTTCCAAGCGGGTGGTTGGTCAGAGTGAAGCATTGACCGCCATCTCCAAAGCGGTACGCCGTGCCAGAGCCGGATTGGGTGATCCGGGTCGCCCCATTGGAAGTTTTCTGTTTTTGGGTCCGACCGGGGTAGGAAAGACCGAGCTGACCAAGGCGTTGGCCGAGTTTCTGTTTGATGATGAACGGGCCATGGTTCGCCTGGACATGTCTGAATATATGGAGAAACATGCCGTAGCGCGGATGGTGGGAGCCCCTCCCGGATATGTGGGATTTGAAGAGGGTGGCCAGTTGACTGAAGCGGTACGACGCAACCCTTACAGTGTGATCCTGCTGGATGAGATTGAAAAAGCCCATCCAGAAGTGTTCAACCTGCTGTTGCAGGTAATGGATGATGGCCGTCTGACCGATGGTCAGGGACGCAGTGTGGATTTTCGAAATACCGTTGTCATCATGACCTCGAACATCGGCAGCACCCAGTATGGTGAGTTGAAGGGGTTGGCCAAAGAGGCGGTGCGGGAGCGGATGTTAGCCATTTTAAGAAACTTCTTCCGGCCTGAGTTTCTTAACAGGTTGGATGACTATATCCTCTTTTCGGCTCTGGAGCGTGACCATATGGGTGCCATTGTCGAGATTCAACTGGGTCATCTGCGTCGAATCCTTGGGGAGCATAAAATCACCCTGGAGGTTGATGAAAACGCCCTGTCGGCCCTGGCCAATGAGGGATACGATCCTGAGTTTGGGGCCAGACCCCTGAAACGGGTGATCCAACGACGGGTTCAAGATCCGCTGGCGGAAGCCATGTTGGCCGGAAAGGTGCCGAGAAACAGCCAGGTAACACTCCGTGTAGAGAACCAGACCCTGCAACTGGAGATTTCTGAGCCGGGTTAGAAGGTGTTGAGAGATAAAGCAGAGCCAAAATGGGTGCCACCACTGGCAGTTGGTATGGTGTTGGCACCCATTTCTTGATAGAATGCCTGATGCCAATCATACCAGGAATAATGCAGCCATGAGGGGAAAACTGACAGAGATCGCCAAGATAATCGGTATTCTGGCTGTTTTATATGGCTTTTTGCTCAGTATCAGTCTCATTGGGGCCGCCTTTAAGCTGTTTGGGGCTGACTTGGCTCAGGAGGTGATCAATGTCACCTCCAACGCCTTTGTGGGACTGTTTATTGGCATTCTGGCCACCAGTCTACTGCAAAGCTCCTCGGCCACCACCTCCATGGTGGTCAGCATGGTGGCGGGAGGGGTGCTGACGGTAGAAAATGCCATTCCCATTATCATGGGGTCCAACATTGGCACCAGTGTGACAAATACCCTGGTTTCCATCGGCCATATGAGCCGCAAGCAGGAGTTCAAGCTCGCTTTTGCCGCCTCGACCATGCACGATTTTTTTAATGTTCTGGCGGTGTTGATCCTCTTTCCCCTGCAATATTTTACCGGCTTTTTGACCACTCTTTCAACGGGGCTTGGGCAGGCATTCCAATCCGTAGGAGGACTTACCTACGTCAATCCCCTTAAAATGATCACTCAACCTGCCTCCCATTGGATCATCCAGTTGGCTAATAAGCAGCCCATCATCATTCTGGTGGTCAGCCTGATTCTACTCTTTCTCTCCTTGCGGTTTTTGGTTGTACTGCTGAAGATGTTGCTGCTTAAAAGGG
>PEAM01000086.1 GCA_002753565.1 Magnetococcales bacterium
GAGCCTGATGAGCCGACTTTGGACTTTTCGGAAGAAAAAAAAGAGTCGCCCCCGGAAGCAGAAGCTGAGGCGGCAGCCCAAACGGCAGCCAACACCCCTATTGATCCAACCAAAGGGCCGGAGAGTGCCCCTCAACAAGAGACCCGTCTCTCAACGGTTCTGTTGGGGATTATTTTTATCGCCTTGCTACTGTTGGCTTTTGGCCCGGACTGGAGTTCAACTCCACCCTCTCCCCCAACCGTGGTAGAGGAGCAGTTACCTCCCACCAGCAGTGCCCCTACCGATCCAACGATGACGGATCCTGAGCCCATACCGGTTGCTATCGCTGATGAGGAGAAGGAGAAGAGTCCTCAACAAGCGGCTGAACCGGAGGTGAGTGAGATGGACCAAGCCGTTGAAGAGGAGCCTAGGCAAGAGGAGGTCGATGAGGCGGCCCAGGCAGAGGTGGAGGCACAGGAGCGGGCGGAGGCTGCCAGAATGGAGGCGTTAGCCGCCGAGCAGGCTCGAATAGAGCAGGCCCAACAGGCTGAGCAGGAGCGGCTACAGAAGATACGGGACGAAGAGCAGCGTCTGGTTCGGGCGGCGTTGGAAAAAAAGATTCGCCCTCTGCTGCTCTCGGCGGAAAAAAATATCAAAGTGGATCGACTAAGTCGCCCCACCCATAACTGTGCCATTAAAAATCTTCGTGATGTATTGGCCCTGGATCCCGGAAATGATGAGGCTGAACAGGGGTTGTTGCGGGTGGCAGAACGGTATGTGGAGCTGGCCGAACGGGCCATGGGTAAAAAACTATGGAAAAAAGCCGACAGCTATTTAATCAAGGCCAGTGAGATACATGGTCAGCTAGACTCCATCGGCCGGGTTCGTTCCGCCCTTGATGCGGCTCGGCAGGGTAAGAAGATTCCTGAATATTCTCCGCCACAGCCGGCCCAGGAAGGCAGTTACATGCCCAAGCTGAACCGGCTGATCAAACAGGTCGGTGCGATTCTCAGAGATCAACAACTGGCCGGTGAAGATCGACGTTTAGAGCGGCACGCCATGCTGAGCCGAGTGATTTTGCTGGAGTTTGATTTTGAAAGAGTCTCTCAAGAGGTGATCGGTCTGGCCTGGACCAAATTTACAGAAGCCCAGAAAAAGCTCTTTATCTCCCTCTTTCCCAAACTGATTGGCAACAACCAGATCAGGCAGTTGGATCAATATGTGCCCAGCAAGGTTCACTTCATCAGCGAGGCCAAACTTTCCCAACAACAGGTCCGTGTAGACAGTGTGGTTACAACCCAAAAAGGGGAGATGAAGCTCTCTTATCGATTGATTCAAGGAGGGCAGGAGTGGAAGCTGGTTGATCTGGTCGGCAACGGAGCCAGTCTGATTGCTTACTACAGGGCTCAGTTCAGACCGGTGTTGCAGCAACCCAGCGAGCATAACATCGACCAGTTTCTGGATCAGGTCCAAAAAAAGGTCGAAAATGGCTAGCAGTGCGACGAACCCCCTCGGCTCTGCCAGAAGGTTGTTTATTTTTTTCAGGTAGATTTTTTTGGAAAGTGATGCAAATGAGGGCGATCAGCGGGTGACTGGTCGCCCTCATTTCAATTCAATGAAATCTTAAAACGGCCAGAATTTCTGTGACTGGCGTTTTTTGTAGTAGGCGTAACCCCCGGTTGCCACAACCGCTGCCAGGAGAACAGGACCCCAGGCTCCCAGCCCCAAGCCCAAACCAAGGCTCATGCCCTTGCCGGTCCAGATGGTGCCTCCGGTGGCAGCAGAGACCTTACTGGTTGTGGTCGCTGCTTTTGAGGCGATTCCTGCCCCGCCGTTGATATTGGCTCCGGCCACTCCTTTAACGACTGTTGCGTTGCCACCAGTCCCGGCCTGGGCCATGGCCACACCGTTACCCCCTTTGACAACAGCTGCCTTTTGACCCGCTTTGGCACCAGTGGCTTGGACCACCTTCATCTCGCCACCGGTCAGCAATACTTTTGAACCGCCAGCTGCTCCCGGCTGCAGGGTTCCGGTAATCTCCAAAGATTGGATGGCTGTTGTTCCCTTACCCATACCAACCACTTTGCCGGCTCCTTCAATCTGTACCAGGGTAGGAGCCACTGTCTTGGCAGCAACGATCTTACCACCCGCTCCTTGCTGAACGACAACCGGGGTCACCGTTTGGGCAGCAGGTGCCTTGGCCATGGTCGCTGTGGTTTTGGTGATCCCTTCAATGGCCGTTCCCTTGGAGAGGATAATTTTATGACCTGCCGCCACACCATCCGGGCCGGGAGAGGGGAGCAGGGTAACGGCTTTCCCAGTACCGACCCCATCCAGTGTAAAGGATTTTCCAGTCAATCCGGCCAGAGCATCCGCTCCAATCAACTCTTTAGTTACAGGCATACTTCTCTCCTCACCCAATGGTGAACATTAGTTTGTCCGGCATGCAGGACCATGATCAGATCCCACGGTTAAAGATAGTTAGAAACCTATTTTTCCCAGATTAAAAGGGAAAGAAGCTCCGCTTTTTAAAATAGTAATACCCCCCCCAACGCCCCTGCCCCAAGTAGAAGC
>PEAM01000087.1 GCA_002753565.1 Magnetococcales bacterium
GTTGGCTGTTGATGCACGGTGTAGAGGAGCCCATCGCCAGAAAAATTGTCATGGCGGATCGTTCGGCCAATCTGAAAGGGACCGACTCCGGTTTGGAGGCAGCCCTTAAAAGTGTATTGAAGTTTCATGACCCCTTAAGCGGCAAAGCCCGGGTGATCTGTCTGGTTGGCCCAACCGGTGTGGGGAAAACCACCACCCTGGCCAAAATTGCCGCTGATCTGATGCTTAATCGGCAACGCTCGGTGGGTATGATTACCCTGGATACTTTCCGTGTTGGAGCCGTGGCACAACTGGAGACTTATGCTAAGCTGTTGCAGATTCGATTGGTGGTTGCCCGGACCCTCTCAGAGGTCAAGGCCGGTTTGCACGCCCTGAATCGCTGTGACTATGTGCTGGTCGATACGGTTGGTTCAAGTCCTTACAACCGTCGTCAGGTCAACTCCACGGCAGGGCTTCTGCCTATTATGGGGGATGACCGGGAGGTGATTCTCTGTATGGCCGCCAATGTCAGGGAGACAGAGCAGCAGGCGATTCACCGTCGGTTTTCCGTCTTGAATCCCACCGGTTTGATTTTCACCAAACTGGATGAAACTGTCACCTACGGGGGTGTACTGAATGTGGCCATCAAATCGGAACTGCCGCTGACCATGTATACCGATGGTCAACGAGTACCTGAAAATCTGGGCTGGATGTCAGCCAAGACCTTGGCTGGTTGGGTTCAAAAAGATACCGCTGCTGCGTTTGCAGATGAATAGTGGGTACGGTAACTCAAAAAATGAGGATTGCACGTGATTGAGGATCTTGATAACCAAGTCGCTACTTTGAAGGTGTTGGCCCGGCAGCAGCAGAAGGATGACGAACGCCGGAAATCCCCCTCAAAGAAGTCCAGCCAAGCCGGTATGGAGAAGGGTCCCAGCGAGCGGAAGGTGCCTCATACCATGGCCATTACCAGCGGTAAGGGCGGCGTAGGAAAAACCTTGGTCACGGTTAATCTGGCCATCAACTATGCCCGCCAGGGGTTAAAGGTGTTGTTGATTGATGCCGACCTGGGGCTGGCCAACATTGATGTGGTTTTAGGGCTGACACCCAAGTATACCATTGAGGATGTGCTCAGTGGCGAGTTGACCCTGGATGAGGTGGCTGTGGCCGGTCCCAAGGGTATTACTATTCTCCCCGCTGCCTCGGGTGTGGCCGAGTTGAGCAACTTGACCGAGCAGCAGAAACTCTCTTTGATGGACCATATTGACCATTGGCATGCCGATTTTGATGTGGTTTTAGTGGATACTGGCGCCGGTATCTCTCCCAACGTGCGCTTTTTTGTGTTGGCTGTGGAACGGATCATGATTGTTGTTACCCCGGATCCGGCCAGTATTACCGATGCCTACGCCTTGATGAAGGTGATGTTTTTGAACCATCGGGTCTCCCACTTTGATCTGGTGGTCAATCAGGTTAGCAGTGAGCGGGAAGCCAAGGATGTCTATCGGACCTTGTCACAGGTTGCAGACAAATATCTCAATGTCGGCATGAATTTTGCTGGCTCTATTCCAGAGGATGCCCTGTTGGTTCGGTCGGTTCGTCAACAGAAACCGGTGGCAGAACTGTTTCCAGAGGCCCCGGCCTCCAAAGCCTTTATCAAGCTCTCGGAGCGGATTATGCGGATGTGGCAGCAGAAACGTCACGATGATGGACGAATGATCTTTTTTTGGCGGCGGCTCTTGAATAAGGACGTGGCGGAAAAAAAGGCCCAATCAAAAGATGAAGGCCAAGAGAATACGAAGGAATAGTTTATGATGACCACCACCAGGGAAGAGACGGAAAAGATTCAGGAGAGTGTCGACACGTGGAACGGCATGACTCGGGATGAGGTGATTATCAAATACTCTCCCATGGTTAAATATGTCGCCAGTCGAATCTCCATGAAACTTCCTGAGTCTGTGGAGCTGGATGATCTGATCCAGGTAGGTGTGCTTGGTCTTATTGATGCGGTCTCCAAATACGATCCCAAACGGGGCATAAAATTTCAGACCTATGCCGAGTTTCGGGTTCGAGGTGCTATTCTGGACGAGTTGCGGGCCACCGACTGGGTACCCAGGGCGGTTCGTCAGGTCGCCTCCCAGATTCAGAATATCTATCAGGAGATTGAAGGAAAAAAAGGCTCTCCGGCTGAGGATGAGGATGTGGCCAAGGAGATGGGCATCTCCCTGAATGAGTTTTATCAGCAGTTGGATGCGGTTCGAGGTATCTCCATCATCTCCTTTGACGATCTGCGCCCCAGCTTGGATGAGGGGGAGGAGTGGGATGTTCTGGATGTCATGGCCGATCCCAATGTGGAAGACCCCATTGAGACACTGGGTCTTCAGGAGATGCGGCTGGCACTGAGCGAGGCCGTTGGGGGTCTTCCTGAAAAAGAGCGGTTGGTGGTGACACTGTACTATTTCGAAGGGTTGACCATGTATGAGATTGGCGAGGTATTGGGGCTGACCGAGTCCCGAATTTCCCAACTCCACAGTAAAGCAGCATTAAGAATGAGGGCACGAATTCGTCGAATTCAGG
>PEAM01000088.1 GCA_002753565.1 Magnetococcales bacterium
AACTGGTTCGGGATGGGGTGTTGAGTTTAGCCGACTGCCTGGCGGTAATGACCTGGAAACCGGCAAAACTCCTGGGTATCAATCGGGGAACCCTCTCTATAGGTCGGCCAGCGGACATACTCCTTTTTGATGAAAAGGAGATATGGAAGGTGGATGCAAACAAGTTGCACGGCTCTACCCGCAACACCGCTTTTAATGGTCGCCGGGTCCATGGGCGGGTTAAACAGACCTTTGTTGCCGGTCGCAGTGTCTATAAGGATAGTGGATGAAATCATGTGTGATTCGGTCTATTCCCAGCAGTCGGAAGCTGTCGTCATCTGTAACCAACATTTGGTGGATAATAAATATTTGTTGCGTTTGCAGGTGGAGGATATCGCGCTCAAGGCCGAGCCGGGCCACTTTGTCCATCTGAACTGCCACCCCAGCCTCACCCTGCCCCGACCTTTTTCCATCATGGATAGTGATCCTGGTTTGGGAACCATCGATATTTTTTATCAGGTGGTTGGAGATGGAACCGAATATATGCGGGGTTGGCAGGCCGGTCACCGGACTACCATGCTGGGGCCGCTTGGTCGCCCGTTCAGGCGGCCTGAATCAGGACGCAAGGCTCTTTTGATTGCCGGTGGTATCGGTTATGCCCCCTTGGATTTTTTTGCTCGCCGTCTTAAAATTTGGGGGTTTGATGCCACCCTGCTCCTCGGCCTGGAGGCGGCACCACCGTTTGCCCTGATTGCCTCCAGCAGAGAGGTAGGGCCGGAGATGGTTGTCGACCCGCTGGCTCTTGCCCGTCTTGAACAACTCGATATTCCCAGCCGGGTTGCCTCCTTGGAGCCAAAACCGGGTTTTTTCCAGGGTTATGTCTCCACCTTGGCCAAAGAGATCCTTTTGGATATGTCGACTACGGTGTTGAATAAAACCGATATCTACCTCTGTGGACCCACCCCAATGATGCAGGCTGCGGCTCGGGTTGCCAAGGAGTTCAATCTTGGTGGCCAGGCATCTCTGGAAGAGCATATGGCCTGCGGTTTTGGTGGCTGCGCCGGTTGTGTGGCACCGATCAAGGAGCCTGAAGATGCAGGGGGTTGGAATTATCGCCGGGTCTGTACTGAGGGACCGGTTTTCCCCCTGGATGCGGTGCTGTGGGATAAGCTGTAATCTGCTCCCCACTCCCACCCCACCCCTTGCCTTTTGTTGGGATGGTATGGGGTGGAGGGTATAATTTCTACTCTTCCAACAACAGCCGGGCAATATGGGTGGGAACCACCTGATAGGTGGTGATCTGCATGGTGTAGAGACCTCTACCGGAGGTTAGTGCGCTGATGACGTTGCCATAATCCAAGACCTCCGCCATGGGAACTTCGGCACTGACCATCTGGTTGCCGACCGTGGGAACTGCCCCGGTAATTCGACCTCGGCGACTATTCAGGTCGCCAATTACGTCACCCACCACATCATTGGGCACCGTGGCTTCCAGAGCCATAATCGGTTCCAACAGTACAGATTTGCCATCTTTCAGGGCTTTCCTGAGTGCCAGGGCACCGGCAGCCCGAAATGCATTATCGGAGGAGTCCACCGAATGGTGGGAGCCATCAACCAACACCACATTGATGTCAACTACCGGATAGCCGGCAACCACCCCTTTTTTCATGGCATCAACCACCCCTTTTTCTACCGATGGAATGAATGAGCGGGGTATTGCACCTCCAACTATCTGTTCAGAAAAGCTGAATCCCGCCCCTCTAGGAGCTGGCGAGACCTCAAGCCAACAATCGCCAAACTGCCCCCTTCCCCCGGTCTGTTTCTTGATACGTCCCTGTATCCGCACCGGCTTGGTTATGGACTCCTTATAGGGAACCTTGGGGGTTTTCAGGGTTACCGAGGTATTGAATTTTCTCTTTAGACGATCCAATGCCACCCTTAGGTGGGTCTGCCCCATGCCGCCCAGAATCATCTCTTTGGTTTCGTTATCACGGAAAAAGCGTAGTGTGGGATCTTCTTCAACCAGGCGTTCCAGTCCGGTGATAGCCCGATCTTCATCTTTTGGCTCTACCTCAATGGCAAAAGAGAGGGTTGGTTCATGAAACTCTATACGGTTGAACTTGAGAGGGTGTTTCTCGGAACTCAAAGTGTCGCCGGTCTGGGTGTGGAGCAATTTGGCAATTGCACCCATCTCGCCGGTGGAAAGACGGTCGACGGCAATCTTCTCCTGACCATGGATCTTGAAAAGTCTACCGCCCTTCTCCTTGATTTTGCGAGTACCGTTGTAGATGGCCTGATCATTTTCCAGATAGCCGGAAAATACCCGAATAATAGAGAGCTTACCGGCAAAGGGATCGATGATGGTTTTGAAGACGACGGCAGAGAGGGGATCTTCCGTGGTTGGTCTGGGGTTGATGTCGATCTTGCTGTTTTCCGGGTGATGGCCCAATAGGGGTTTGATATTTGATTTGTCGGTTGGACTGGCCATGTAGGAGGCTATTCCATTCAATAGTGCCCGGACACCGATATTCTCCAGTGAAAAAACAAAAAAAACCACCAACATTTTTTG
>PEAM01000089.1 GCA_002753565.1 Magnetococcales bacterium
GAGCAAAAAAGTTGGTTTTTTTCCACTCTCTGCCTGAAACCCTTTGGTAATCCGACCGGATCAACGCTTCAAGGCCAGAGGCTGCATAGTTTGTAGCTATTGGTAACTACTGGTGACAAGCCATCTGCTCCTGGAATCGTTGCCAATCAACCGGTCGATCCACATCCCACTGACCAGGAAACTCTCGCCACTGCCAGCCCAGTTTTTTCAAACGTTGACGACTCTCCGCCACGACTTGGTCACTACCCCAGGAGATACCGGAAAACAGATCGGCAGAGAGCTGTTTGAGCGCCAGAAGTATATAACCACCATCTTCTGCGGGTGCCATGACCACCGGAACCTCCAAAAGAGCCGACTCAACCTGACTCAACAGTTGCCGGGAGACTGAAACCCCATCTCCCCCCAGTAGAATAACCCCCTCCACGGAGGTCAACTCACTCTGGACAATCTGTAACAGACGCTGGCCCAGATCACCGTCAAATTGATTCCGGGTCTGGTGATCCGGTGCCAACTGGGAGAAAAAGGGGTGTCGGTTATCTGGACTGCACCAGAGACGAAAGCGGCGCTGCTCTTCTTCCTCACACCAATCTCTGGCAATAGAGACCACATGAGTCAAAAGTGCCGCCTGGGCCGCCGCTGCCCCTTTGGCCCCAAGAGCGGGAATCAGACGGGTCTTTGCCTGCCCGCAAACCGGAGCACGACCAAGCACATTGAGAGAGATCAGCAACAGCCGGAAGGACCACAACCACCGCCGGTTCCTGTCGCCTCTCCACCTCGGGTCTCCGTGGCCGGACGACAGCTGCCGGGAGGTTCTGTAAAGGGTTTTGGATCTTTCAGGATTGCCGGTGAGAGATGAATAAACTGATCCTGGAAGGGCTCAAGAGACAAACGGTTAAAGCTCTCTTCAGAGACCGCAATACGGACTCCAGCTGGAAAACGGTTACCAAAATCGTCCTCCACTACCGCCAACGGCCCTTTGTAAATCACCCCATGACCCCGATCGGTCTGTATTTCGGGTAGGGGATTTTTATCTTTAACAGCGGTGAGGGTGACGGATCGAAACTCAATCTTTTCCACCACCTGCCAGGGTTTTTCATCCCATTTGTCATAGCTGACCCCAGTAAAACCAACCGCTTGAAACAGCCGTATAAACTCCGATTCCTCAAAAGCCCCGGAGATGCAACCACTCCAAAGCGCCGGGTCAACCTTGAGGCTATCTGGAACCACCACATCAGAGACAATATCAGAAATCGCCACCCGGCCACCCGGTTTGACCACTCGAAAAATCTCCTCAACCAACTGCCGTTTCATGTCATCATCGACCAGATTCAATACGCAGTTTGAAATGACAAGATCAATGCTGTTATCAGCAATCATCGGTGTCTGCTGACGCTGCTGGATCTGCCACTGTGAAAATTGATCGGCACTGGCCAGATCGGTAACCGGGTTGGCCGCCAGATAGTCTGAAACCCGATCCAGAGAGAGGGCAAGATCTTGAATTCTACCTTTATGGAAACAGACCCGATCCTCACCCAGCTTTTCGGCGATCTCTCCCTGATAACGGCGTGCCAGGGCCAACATGTCATCATTCATGTCCACCCCAATGACCCGGCCGCCAGGGCCAACCAGCTGAGCAGCCATATAGCAGATTTTGCCACCGCCTGAGCCGAGATCCAAAACCGTATCCCCTGGCCGTACATAGCGAGAGGGATCCCCACAACCATAATCTCTATCAACAATCTCCTTGGGTAGAACCTTCAGCAGATTGGTATCATAGGTGACCGGACAACAGAGGGCATCAACAACCCGGTTGGCCCCTTCGCTATAACGATCACGCACATGATTTTCCATAACCATTTTACAACGACTCCTCTTGTTTTTTAATAAACGCCTGGACCTTTTTCATGAACTTTGGCAATTTCCCCATGGCAGAGAGCTGCATCATACTCTCCCGATGAGACTGTCCCCACCAACCGGTCCAGGTGGCCCCAGCAGGGACATCGGTGGCAACACCAGTCGAAGCCCCAACTCGGGCCCCCGCCCCAACGGTAATGTGTGGTACCAAACCGGCCTGCCCGGCCAGTATCGCCCCATCCCCAATAACACAGGAACCGGCAATACCCACCTGTGAGACAATGATACAGCTACGACCAATCTGCACGTTGTGGGCAATCTGAACCTGATTATCTATTCGGGTTCCCGCCCCAACCACCGTCTCGCCAAAACGGGCTCGATCAATGGTGGTGCCGGAGCCAATATGGACATCATCATCGATGCGGACCGTTCCAAAGTGGGTGATGGGCTCCAACCGCCCCGCCAGATACTCATAACCGAACCCCTCGCCGCCAATGACGGCGTTGGCCTTGATGATACAGTTTTTTCCAATCTGGCAGCGGTCATAAATCACCACCCCCCCATGAATCTGAGTGCCACTGCCAACCACTACCTCCGCACCAATGACCGCACCAGCCCCGATTGAGACCCCTTCCTCTATCTGGGCGGTAGGATCAACGACGGCTTGCGGATGGA
>PEAM01000014.1 GCA_002753565.1 Magnetococcales bacterium
CGGGCTGCTTCCGTTTTCTGCCCACCATGTTTGACGAAGTCTATGACTCGTTCTCTAAGATCAATGCTATAGCTCATGCTTTGTATTATAACATGTGCCGTTTTAATTTGGAACTGCTATATGCTTATTTAGTCGTTTAAAGAGAGTTTATGATGGAATGAATAGGTAATCACTATCCCGCAATTTTTTTGCCGCTTTCAAATTATTTCGAATTTTCTTGGATACTGCATAGGCAGTTTTGCTGTTGTCCTCTTCAGGGTAGATAATGCTAGCCATTTCTGGTATTCCAATCTCAGACGCTTCTGCATCCAGAACCCTTAAAAAGCTAGGGTACATTTCAACGCTATTTCTTTGATTGTTAACATTTATCTTCCCCTGCTCTTTGAATGTCTTTTGCCACTTCTCCAACAGAGTTTGTGCTCTCTCAATTTGAGGTTTAATAGGTCGTTCCAAATCAAATTTGATTGTAAAATCTTTGTGGGAGGTTGGCACCATGGTGATATGTTCCAATGGATTAACACCATTTACTGGGGGCATGTAAAAAAGACTATTGGTATACTTTGCACTCAAATGAGCCACTCCATCCAACTCACTACGTGCAGGATCGGTCATTGCAGCATACAGCCCATACTTCTTATGCAAGCCGATCCTCCTATTGAGTTCCTCAAACATTTGATGAGTTGCTTCGCCTTCAGGTTGGTAGCTACCCTCATGCGCTTCTTTCCATAGAACGTAGTCACTCTGGTATTCTGGATTTCTTCTCAGAAACTCCCATGCCCATTGTTCGGTGGTTGTATCTTTAGGGTTTGGATATGCGGTTGGATCTTTCCAGTCTGGTAGCCAATCAGGTTTCATCGAAACGTTTCCTTTTAAACGTGCCTTTAAAAAAACATGCCTGGAAAGCCGGTAAAGGTGTCCGGCCTTTCGGGAGCTACCCTATCCAGGCAATTCGGTGTTGACTGGTCAATCTGAGACTTCCAGATAAGCAATTTCCCCGGATTCCAAGGATTCCAAAATGGATGACTCTATCTCCAGGAGACGTCCACCCACATACCGCCAGGAAGGGTTCCTCATAAGTAGCCGAATCACCGGTGGGGGAGAGCCAAGAACCACGCTCATATCCTGAAAATCAGAATCGCGGGTAACAATCACAAAACCGTTTTCCCTAGCGTATTCCCATATCTCCTGGTCAGATGAGCGTTTCATATTCAAAAGGGCCGCACTCACGGTACCGGGAAACCGTTCTTGGAGCATAGGAGCCATACGGCGTGAAAGATTTTGATCCAAAAACAGCTTCATGCTGCCGATACCTGCAAAGCCTTATGCTCCCGTTCTGCGGCATAGGCGAGACATGCCCGGATATCTTCTGTTTCAAGCTCTGGAAAGTCTTCCAAGATCCCCTGCTCCGTCATGCCGGAAGCCAGCATTTCAAGGATGTTGTAAACCGATATCCGCATACCCCGTATGCAGGGACGGCCACCTTTTTTGCTGGGTTCAATGGTAATGCGTTCCTGGTAGTTCATTGTGCTGCCTCCTTCATTGGAACAACGTTCTCTTTTGTTTGGCCGTTCATATGGGCCGCTATGGTGCTGGAAATACGGTTGGCCGCATCCTTCAAAGGATCGTCGGATAAGTGGGCATACCGGGCAGTTGTCGCTGCATGTTTATGACCAAGCAACTTTCCGATAACCGGCAACCCTGCCCCACCCACAACCGCTACAGATGCAAATGCGTGCCTTAGATCGTGTGGGCGAACATCGGACAGGTCAGCCTGTTTTTTTATCTTTGCCCACACCTTTGCCAGCCCAACAAAATGACCTCCGGCTTTTTCTCCGGGAATAACGTAAGGGTTGCCCTTGATTCGTGGAAGTGAGTTCAATAGCTCAAAAACTGGTGGTCCAATTTGAACAACCTTCTGGCCGGTTTTGCTGTCCGGCAATCTCAAGCACCCAAAATCAAAATCAACCTCTCTCCATCGTAGTTTTAGGATCTCACTTTTCCGGCACCCAGTCAGAACCATAAGCCTGATTGCATTGATAGCCGATGGATTGACCCCCTCCCCCTCTGCCGCCGTTAATGTCTCACCCAATCGGGCCAACTCCTGAGCGGAAAGAAAACGGTCTCTCTTCGGTTCCGTGAATGTTTTTACCCCATGTTTCGGATTGTCGGGCCGGATTCCCCGATCTACCGCAAAAGAGAGTATGCCACCAAACAGCCCCACAACCCGGTTGGCCGAACCCTGCCCCCCTTTAACAATAGCCCTCCCCCTTGGACCTGTTTTAATATCTCTGGCAGTCTTCCCTGCGGCCACATCCCGCAGTAGCCGTTGCACATCAACACGGGTTACCGAGACCACTTTCTTTCTACCTAGAATCGGTTTGATATGATGTTCGATCCGGCCCCGGTCAATTTCCAGGGTAGATTCTTTCTTGGTGGTTACTCCATCTTTCAAATATAGGTCACACAATTCTGATACGGTGATGGCCTTTTTGGATTCCTGTTTGGCCTCTGCCGGATCTTCCCCAGACGAAACCAAACCCAAAACCTCTACTGCTTTTTGTCTGGCCATGTCTGGAGTCCAGGGGGAACCATGCGGCCCGATTGATAACCGCCTCTTTCTGCCTTCATGACGATACTGGACAAAGTAGGTCTTCCGGCCTAGTGGAGTGACCTTTAGCCCGAACCCGATCAAATCAGAATCGAAAAAGAGAGTGTCTACAATCTCGCCACGGCGTTTGGAATTTTCACCGGCTTTTTCCGCTTTGGCATTATCAATAAATCGCTTGGTGAGCTTGATTTTCATATTTCTAGTACCCAAATGAAGATTTCAAACACCCAGGATGGCAGTCAAGACCGCATTAAACCTGAATATTGTCAAAATTTCCTAGTACCCACATAGTACCCAACAGGAATCAAATTACAGGCTTTTAGCGGCAACGTCAAGCAAGATAGATTTTAATAAGTGGTTGTTTTTACAGTGTACAGCATCATCAGGAAATGCGCGGAAATGACTACCCCGACCCTGACACGGTAGGGGTCACAAGTTCAATCCTTGTACCGCCCACCATTTAATTTCAATAAGTTAAATGACTTCAAAGCCACCTAAAAAAGGGTGGCTTTTTTGTTTGCAAGCCCACCATAAGCCCGGCTGGAATGTACGATGAAGCACCTTCAGTGAACAATCGAACGATTCCAGAACCCCCCCTCCTCCAGATACCCGGCAACTTCATCTCTTAAGACACAACATCTATTAGTGTTTGGGTGGAGCGTGCTGGACATAGTTATGTTGTCTGACAGGATCCTATCCTTCCCTAAGATAGGCGTGGTATATTCACAATCGTAGTTAAGTGAATTTCCATATCAGTTGATAGCAAATAAATTTACCACTTTTGTGGATATGTGAATGGCAATCATCGTTGGAGGTGTATGGGTTTTTTTTAAATTAGACGGAGAACCTTTAATGGAGAGTGGCCAAAATTCATGCAGCCTGACAAAGCTGAATAGTTACACTTGGCGACAACCTTACCCGCCGCTCACCCTCCTCTTCCCGAGCGGCTTTTGCTCCCCAATCGTCAGCAGGGGTTGGAAAACCAGGGGGACGGCCCGTTGGATGAGGCGTTTGAAACGTTTCAGCTAAAGCAGAGAGGGGGCTGCGAGGCTCCCTTTTTTTCTTAAAAAAGCCAACCCATTATCAACGGCATGGTCACCATAGCCAGCAGAGCTTGTGCCGTAATGATAGCAGCCATAAGCGCCGCATCCCCTCCCAGTTGGCGGGCCAGGATATAGGCAGATGGGGCGGTGGGAAGCGAGAAAAAAAGCACAACCACCTGCCGCTCCACCCCCACAAGACCGATCCACGTCCCAATCTCCCAAGCTAACAGAGGCATAATCAACAGCTTAATTATCCCAGAGAGTATTATGGGACGGGAGCTGATGCCTAACATGGCCAGATCCAACCCCGCCCCGACCGCCAACAATCCCAGAGGTAAGGCCGGTTGGGAAATAAGGGAGAGAAAAGGGTCGAACCAATAAGGCAGGCCAATACCGCTGATATTAAGCAGAATACCCACCACACAGCCAAGTATCAGGGGGTTTTTAGCCACATCCTGAAAAACCCTGCCCACCGAGAGAGAATGCTCCCCTGTTTTAAGGGCAAAAACCAGCACACAAAGCAGATTGATCAGAGGGATCATGACCGCCATCACCATGGCAGCGATCACCAATCCCTCCTCCCCAAACAGTTGCTCGGCGGCCGCCAGCCCCACATAGGTGTTGAATCTTATACTCCCTTGGAACAGGGAGGTAAAAGCTGCGCCACCTGCCACCAGCCAGGGAGAGAGCAGCAACAGCACGAGGGTAGCCATGATGAGTGGTAGAGAGACTGACCAGATAATCTGAAGACCAGAGACCTGTTCAAAAGGGGCTTTAGCCAGTTTATAGACCAACAGAGCGGGAAACAGAATAGTGTAGGTAAACCGCTCAGCCAACGGCCAGAAATCGTCACCGGGAAACCGGAGGCGGCCCAACAGTGCCCCGGTCAAGACAATCAAAAAGACCGGCCCCAAGGCGTTGAGAATGGCGTTCACTGTTTGACCAACGTAAAAAAGAGGAGTGGAGAGGCACTCAAATCTACCGACCGGCTGCGCTTGGTTGCAAGAGAAAAAACTGGTCTGCCTCCGAAAATGGAGTATTCTCTTTTTACAGAGCGGGGCTGTTTGATCAACTGAGACAGGTTTAGATTCGACCTATGGCCTGATCAAACCACCTCAACCCCCACACCTTTTTTTCCTTCTGGAGTCAACCCATGTCTGAAGAGGATGATCCCTTTGCCGTCTGCCCGGCGGGTAAAGAGGCCGAGACCTTTCATGAAAGAATCTGTATTGGGCTAATGGACACTTATTCTGAACTTTCTGATAGAGAACAGGAGATCCTCTCCACCCCTCCAGCCAACAGAGAGCCGGATGAGGAGGTGTTTCTAACCCTCTGCCAAAACGTCCAAACCGGCATAGAACGGCTGCAAGATCCCAATCTAACTTATGATCACAAGTATGAATTGGCTAAGGAGATTCGAGAGATGCTATCCGAAATGGAGCTTACTTGAAGCCTTTATCCTAACAATCGCCGTCAGGGAACAGAGCTGCCAGCCCCCCTATTGGTATTGTTTCTTCCTGCTTATTGGGTATAGGATAAGGGGAGTGGTTCATTGGGCTGCTTTATTTTTACTTGGGAGGAGATGGGGTGAATTTACAGAGCGCACTCGATGAGGCGGAACTTTTTAACGGGGCTCCCAAAGCGGTACTGGAACGGCTGCCCCTCGATTGTGCCGTCCATCCCCTTAAAAAAGGGCAGATTCTCATTGCGCCCGGCGAAAAAAATTACTACGTCTATCTGGTTATCTCCGGCACTCTGACCATCCATCTGGAGACCCCTAGCAATCCACCGATCCGAGTGGTTGAACCGGGAGAGACCGTTGGAGAGCTCTCTTTGATTGGCTCGAAAAAAACATCGGCCTTTGTTATCTGCCAGGATATTGCCACCCTCCTCATTATGGAGCAGCGGTATCTCTGGGCCCTGATCGACTCCACCCCCATTATTGCCAAGAATCTACTCCACATACTGGCTAAATGGATTGTTATCAGCAACAAAGCGGCTCTCAACCACCAAAAACAGATTGAAGAGTTGGAAGGGGTCGCAAGTATCGACGGGCTGACCGGTATCAACAATCGACGTGCTTTTGATGACCTGCTCCAGCGGTTTCTCAAACGCAGCTTTCATGACCAACACCCTCTGGTGCTGATCATGATCGATGTGGATAAATTTAAAGATTATAACGATACCCACGGCCACCTGGGTGGTGATCAGGCCCTGATTGCTCTGGCGAGAACCATGAAGGAGACGGTTCGCCCTGGTGATTTTCCGGCACGCTATGGAGGGGAGGAGTTTGCCGTCATTCTTCCTGGAACCCGCCTGGACAATGGACGAGAGGTAGCGGAACGGTTGCGGGCTGCTGTCATGAACGCCAAAATATTCATGCCCGATGGCACCCCACTCCCCTCTATCACCATCTCCATGGGCCTTGCCGAATCGCTCTTACAGGATGATACCGACGAAGCGCTGCTCCAAAGATCCGATGCCAAGCTTTATCAAGCGAAAAAGGAGGGGCGCAACCGCTTTTGCCACTAGTTTCTATCGGCCTAATCCAGACTTAACAGAAAAAAGCTAAAAAAAACCCCGGCCGCGTCTGAAAGACCAGGCCGGGGAAAAATATTCAGCTTGTAGTATGAATATACGTTAGCTTATACCAAAAAATGACAAGGCAAACCAACTGTTTCACACATTCTTCACAATCATTTTACCTAATCTTCACACAACACTCGACTCTCAAGCCTCTCCTTTCGTAAAGAGAAGATCAAGCCGCAGAGTGACAATGAAGAGAGAGAGAGGAGATTACCACAGTTCGATATCGTCGGCGGCATGTTCAATTGCTGCAATATCCCCCGCCTCAATCAACTGATCGTAGGAGCGGACCTGGTTTCGACCATTCTCCTTGGCGTAATAGAGGGCTTTATCGGCTTTTTCGATGAGAACAGAGGGAAAATCATCTTGGTTGACCATAATGGAGCCGATACTGACCGTGACCTGATTAACCTGGGGGAAGCTATACTCCTCCAGGGCAGATCGAAACCGTTCCAGAGCCTGAAGGGCCTTCTCCTGGTCCACTTCCACCAAAATCGCCAGAAACTCCTCTCCGCCAAAACGATAGAGTTTATCACCATGGCGGAAAATCCGCTCCATCAGACGGGCAAACAGAATCAACACCTCATCACCAATGGAGTGGCCAAACACATCGTTGACCCGCTTGAAATGGTCAATATCGAAGATGGCCAGACAGGCCCCTTCACCGCTGGTGCGGTTGGGATTGCTGGTATGGGAGGCGGCATCCAGGACACAGGAGATGGTCTCATCGAATGAGCGGCGATTAAACAGCCCGGTCAGGGGGTCCTGATCTTTGGCTTTGATGATCTCTTGAAGATTATTGAACATCTCCAGAAAAAACCAGATCAACTGTGGCTTTTCCTTGGCCGAAACCGGGAAGTCAACTATCAGGATACTCTTGAACTCCGACTCACGACCAATAGGGATAACATACCGCCTGGAGCGCCCCTTTTTAACCAAAAGGGCCAGATGATGCTCCGGCCTTTTTGCCAGACAGCGATCAACGCCCTCAATGGTGGCAGAAGGGATGGCGGCACTCTTTTCGTGAAGGGGTTCAAGCAGAATATAGCGTTTGATCGGTTCGTCACCCAACCCATCCTGGAACAGCTCCCAGTGAATGTCAAAGTAGCGGGCCCCCTCTGTCTTGAGCCATTTATTGATGGAAGAGATGAGATGAAAAATCAAACTGGTCCGGTCAGTCTGTTTGGTCATGCCAACTACATAGGGAACCAACTTGTCATCTATCATCTTATGTTTACACACCCGGATAGAAGGGTTTGACACGCCAAGAGCCAACCCCGATACTGTTCCATTATTTCAGTTCTATAAATCCCCTTCAGCAACACATCGTTAAGATATCAGTGAGCAGGTCAATTGGCAACCAGATAGTTGCCATACCACCCAACACCCCCCTTCCATCTCTCAGGCTTGACGACTCATCACCCTGTAACAACCGGCATCGTGAACAGTTAATCTCCCAACAAACAAACCGTTAAACTTTTTTCCGGCTAGAATATCGCCAAGTTTTTGTATAGATTAATAACTGGAAATCCTTCAACAAAACGATATCCTGGAAAACATCATGCCCCTGTTAAAACGCATCGCCACCCTGCCCCTATGGATGGTTGCACTGATTATTCTGCTGCTTGCCTATCCATGTGCCTTTGGGATTACCGAGGCTTACAAGCAGCTCATCTGGTCGCAAAAAGCCATGGACCTGACAGAATTCACCCAAAGACAAGCCATTGCCGTCAGCAACAAGACGGTGAACGGCAATGTGATGGGTGGAGCGGCCTTGATGGGGGTTATGAATGAATCGCTTAAAAAGACCGCTCTGGGAGAGCTTCCCCCCGACTCACCACAAGCCATGGAGGGCCTGCAGGTTCTGGTGGAGGAGTATGATGCAGGAAATGCCTTTGTTGTCAATAATGAGGGCATAATCGTCGCCTATAAAAGAGCACGCAGCAAAAAAACGGGAACAGGAAAAAGCCTGCTCTTTCGTCCCTATTTTCAACAAGCAATCAAAGGTATTCCCAATGTTTACGCAGCCCTGGGAATCTCTACCGGTCAAAGAGGACTCTATTTTGCCTCTCCCATCTACCGAGGAAGCAACTCCAATTCAGAGATCATCGGCGTTGTCGCCATTAAAATCAAACCCGACAGCCTGGAGAATCTCTTAGCCAAATCCGGCAAACCGGCTCTTCTTCTCTCGCCACAAAAAGTGGTCTATGCAACCAACAAACCTGAGTGGCTGTTTCGGGTTGGGGACACCATCACCCCTGAGGTAATCGAGGGGTTGAACCGCTACATGCAGTTCGGGAAAAAATTTACCAACTCCCCTCCAAAGCCTCTCGGCTTTGATGTTAGCCACCCCTTGACGACCATCGACACCGTACAGTATGCAGTCTCAACCTTTCCGGTTAAATGGAACGACCCTCTGGGGGATTGGACCCTGGTCATTTTGGAAAACACCGACCGTTGGTTCTCCAGCAAAGCGTTCCATGGCTTGAATCTGGCACTGTTTATTCTTCTGCTTGTTCTGTTTACCGCCTTCTACGTCGCCAGTAAGGGACGCTATTTCAACCAGCTCTACAGTGACCAACTGGCCGAAAAACAGCTGCAACTGGCTAGTAAGAGCATCCTCCTGGAGACTGTCTTGAACAGTATCCTGCAAGGGCTGGTGGCCTACGACAAAGATCTGCGCCTGATTGTCTGCAACCGCCGATTTCAAGAGGTGCGTGATGTACCGGACCAATTTGCCCGAATGGGCTGCTCTTTCGAGGAGTGGATGCGCTACGATATCAACCGGGATGAGTTTGCCCACGAAGATCCACAAACCAAGCTGGAGGACCTGGTCTCACGAGCCAAACAGTTTGTCTATCACAAATATGAGCGCACCCGTTCCGACGGCTCTATTCTGGAGATTGAAGGGGGGCCTCTGCCTGGGGGTGGCTTTGTCAGCACTTTTTCTGATATTACCGAACGGAAACGGCTGGAAGCTGAGCGTAACGAGGCTCTGGAGATTATCGAGAGCAGCATTCGCTATGCCAGCTTGATCCAACAGTCCATCCTTCCCAGCTCCGAGTTAATGGAGGAGCTGTTTCCCAACAGTTTTGTTCTGTGGGAGCCTCGGGATGTGGTCGGCGGGGATATCTATTGGGCTAAAAAGTGGGGGGAGGGGCGACTGGTCATGTTGGGAGATTGTACCGGCCACGGCGTACCCGGCGCCTTTATGTCCCTGATTGCCAACGGCGCCTTGGAGCAGGCCTTCAATATTACCAAGCCGGGAGATTGTGCCGCTCTGATCAGCAACATGCACCGAAACATTCAAATTGCCTTGGGACAAGACAAACCCGAAGGGGATTCTGATGACGGCTTGGAGCTGGGAGCCTGCTATCTCTCTTTGACGGACTCCACCTCCCTCACCTTTGCCGGTGCCCGTTTCTCCCTTTTCAAACAGACCCCCGGCAAGAGAGAGATGACCGAAATCAAATCAGATAAAAAAGGGATTGGCTATCGCAGAACCCCCTTTGATTATCAATTTACCAATCTGACCGTCACTGTCACCCCTCAACAACGCATCTTTTTGGTAACAGACGGCCTGACCGATCAGATTGGCGGCAAGAAAAAACGGGGATTTGGCAAAAACAGGGTCAAGAGGGGTCTATTGGAGCTGGAGTCTCTGCCCATCCAGGAGGTTGGTAAAACGTTTTATAAAAAATTCAACCTATATCAAGGAGATGAAAAGAGACGGGATGATGTCTCACTGATCGGTTTCATGGTCTGACATCCTAAACGTGACACCTTTAAGAAAACGGGCGGTGTAATGTGGTTGAAGCAACCAGAAGAGCGACAATCCTGATTGTTGACGACATTCCAGGAAACATCAAGATCCTCTCTGAGATCCTCAAGCAAGAGTACCGAATCCTTATGGCCACCAGCGGCCAGGATGCTCTGACACGGGTTGAATCAAGCGAAGTGGATCTGATTCTCCTCGACATCATCATGCCGCAGATGGATGGATTCCAGGTCTGTGAACGATTAAAATCGTCGGAAAAACACCGAACCATTCCCATCATTTTTGTCACAGCAAGAGACGATGAAAGGGATGAAGCCAGAGGTTTGCAGCTGGGGGCGGTGGATTTTCTAACCAAACCGGTGAACGCCCCGGTAGTCAGAGCCCGTGTCAACACCCATCTTGTCCTTAAATTTGCCCAAGAGACCCTGCTGAAGCAGAATCAGGATCTACGAGAGATGGCCCAACTTCGTGAGGATGTCGACCAGATTATTCGCCACGATCTTATCTCCCCTTTAAACGCCATCATCGGCTTTTCAGACATCCTTCAAGATGTTCTGGAGATGGATGATGAGCAGAAAAAAATGTGCCGGGCGGTAATCGACTCCGGCTATAAACTCTTGGATATGATCAACCTTTCTCAGCAGATGTATAAAATGGAGAAGGGCAAATATAGACTCAAGCCCCTTGCCATTGATCTGTTATCCATGGTGGAAAAAATAATCAATACCCACGGAATTCAGCTGCAGAAAAAAGGGCTGGATGTTCAACTCTTTCTGAACGGTCAGCGGGTTGAGCCACAGAAAAAATTCATGGTTTTCGGAGAGGAGCTTCTCTGTTACTCTCTGCTCAACAATTTGTTCAAGAATGCTATCGAGGCCTCACCAGAGGGAGAGGTCATCTCTCTGTTTTTGGTTCAGGCCGATCTGGCAGAGATCTCTCTGCACAATGTTGGCAGTGTTCCGACCGCCATCCGCGAGACCTTTTTTGATAAATTTTCAACCTCCGGAAAACCTGGAGGGACCGGACTTGGCACCTATTCTGCCCAATTAATGGCCGAAACCCAACAGGGAAGCATCCATCTGCAGACATCCGATGAGGAGGGGACGTTGATTACCGTCCGCCTGCAGCCGGCCTCGGAATAGGCTTTCTCACCCATCGGCCTCGGCCACCTCTTCTAGCTGCAATCGTAATCTTGGAAGCTGTTTTCAATTCTCTTTTTTTTATTCTTAACGTAAAAGACTCTACCCCCCCCTTTCCCGCTCCTCTTACTCCTCGGCCTGTCTGGGTTTTTCCTGTTTTTCCCACGGTATGAAACCTATCAACCCAGGTGACCATACCCCATTAAGAGTTTGCCCTGAAAGCTGTTTTCTGTGTATATACCCGTTAGATGTCTCCCATTGACATTTGTATTTTTTTTGTTTAAAAGAATTATTTTATGCAAGCAGAGTCCCCGAACTGATTCTATTATTGGAGTAAATAACATGTCAGAACAGGCTACGCCCGATATCATCTACACCAAGGTTGATGAAGCACCACAGCTCGCCAGTGGATCTCTACTCCCCATTATTCAAAAATTTACCCAAGCAGCAGGTATCTCCGTTGGCACCAAAGATATCTCTCTGGCCGGCAGAATTTTAGCCTCCTTTCCAGAGAAGCTCACCGATGCCCAACGGCAACCCGACGATCTGGCCGAGTTGGGTGATCTGGTTAAAACCCCCGTTGCCAATGTCATCAAACTACCCAACATCAGCGCATCCATACCTCAGCTGCAGGCTGCCATCAAAGAGCTTCAAGAGCACGGCTATGCCATACCCGATTATCCTGAAGATCCTCAGGACGATGCGCAAAGAGAGGCCAAAGATCGCTATGACAAGGTGAAAGGCAGTGCCGTCAACCCGGTCTTGAGAGAGGGCAACTCTGACCGTCGGCCGCCGGTTGCCGTAAAGGAGTTTGCCAGAAAGAATCCCCATAGAATGGGTAAATGGGTTCCTGACTCCAAAACCCACGTATCCACCATGAGCCAGGGGGACTTCTGTTCCACAGAGAAATCCATTACCGTCCCCGCCGCTTCGGCTGGTGAGGGAAAAATTGAATTTGTGGCTGCTGATGGTTCTGTCACCGTTCTTAAAGCCAGCGCCCCCCTCCTGGAAAAAGAGGTGATTGACGCTTCGTTCATGAGCGCCAAAGCGCTGCGGAGTTTTCTGGCTGAGCAGATTGAGGATGCCAAAAAACAGGGTGTTCTCTTCTCTCTCCATATGAAAGCCACCATGATGAAGGTCTCTGATCCCATCATTTTTGGTCATACGGTGACGGTCTTTTTCAAGGATGTCTACGACAAGCATGCCGGTCTGTTTGCCAAGCTGGGTATCGACCCCAATAACGGACTCGGCGACGTAACCACCAAAATCCAATCTCTGCCGGCGGCCCAAAAAGCCGAGATCGAAGCCGATATTCAAGCCTGTCTGGATAAGCAGCCCGATCTTTATATGGTCAACTCCGATAAAGGAATCACCAATCTTCACGTACCCAGCGATGTCATCATCGATGCCTCCATGCCGGTTGTGATTCGCAGTGGCGGCAAGGGTTGGGGACCCGATGGCAAAGAGCACGATACCAAAGCGGTCATCCCAGACCACAGCTATGCCGGTGTCTATGCCGAAACCATTCAGTTTTGTAAAGAGAATGGTGCCTTCGATCCCACCACCATGGGCAGTATTCCCAATGTTGGCTTGATGGCAAAAAAAGCGGAAGAGTATGGCTCTCATCCCCAAACCTTCCAGTCTCCTGGCAACGGCACCATCCGTGTTGTCGATGGGGCCGGAACGACGCTTCTTGAGCATCAGGTTGAGAAGGGTGACATTTGGCGGATGTGTCAAACCAAGGATGATCCCATCCAAGATTGGGTCAAGTTGGCTGTCAACCGCTCCAGAGCCAGCGGCTCTCCCGCTGTTTTCTGGCTGGACAGTAACCGGGCCCATGATACTCAACTGATTACCAAGGTAGAAAAATATCTTAAAGACCATGACACCAGCGGCTTGGATATTCGTATTCTCTCTCCAATCAAAGCGGTCCGTTTTTCTCTGGATCGGATGAAAAAAGGCTTGGAGACCATTTCGGTTACCGGCAATGTCTTACGGGATTATCTCACCGACCTTTTCCCCATTCTAGAGGTCGGAACCAGCGCCAAAATGCTCTCCATTGTACCTCTGATGAAGGGCGGTGGCCTGTTTGAGACCGGAGCGGGTGGTTCTGCACCCAAGCATGTTCAACAGCTGGTAGAAGAGGGTCATCTGCGCTGGGACTCTTTGGGTGAGTTTGCTGCTCTGGCTGCCTCTCTGGAACATCTGGGCAGAACACGCAACAACCCCAAAGCGCTGATGCTTGGCAAAACCCTGGATGAAGCGACCACCACCCTGCTGGTCAACAACCAATCCCCCAGCCGGAAGGTCAACGAGCTGGACAACCGGGGTAGCCACTACTATCTGGCTCTCTATTGGGCCCAGGCTCTCGCAGCCCAGAGTGAAGAGCCCGAGCTGAAAGCCTTTTTCACTCCGCTGGCCGACCAGCTCTCCTCGGCAGGAACAAAAATTATTGCCGAGCTTCTCGCAGCCCAGGGCAGCCCGGTTGATCTAGGCGGCTACTACGACACCGACCCGGCAAAAACAGCCGCAGCCATGCGTCCCAGCCCAACGCTGAACGGGATTATCGGCTAATCGATCAAACAGCGGATCGATGGCATTAAAAAAGGCGAATTCGGAAAAACAATCCGAATTCGCCTTTTTTTTCAGAACGTTTGGAATAAACAAGGCCTATGGAGATTCCAAACCAAAGGGTTACAGACCAATAACGGATGGGTCTGGGAAGGCATGAATGCCTTCCCAGCAGGTTTGGGCAGCGACCAAGATCCTAAGCCTTTGACTTTGCTTTTCTTTTAATTTTAATTTTAATTTTAAAAGCGTGGGGGGGGGGTTGGGGGCCTGCAAGGCCTCCCAAGGTGTTGCCTTTGCCTTTTGTCCCAATTTGGTTGTGACTGACTATTTCGTCACATCAAACCCAAAGAGCAGACGATTGGGAGGAGCTGATGTGGCCAGGCAATCAACCCTCAAAACGGAAGGTTTCTGCCTCCGTATCCAAAACCTCAATACCATACAGAGTGGTTAGGTTTTCCCCATTATCAAAACCATAGAGCTGGTGCAACTCCCAACGCAACGCTTTGGACTGCTCTTTGGTAAGATAGACCCCCATGGCCTGGGAGCCGTCTGCTTCGAAGGCCAGCTTCTGTTCTTTCAATTCACTGAGAGTCATCACTCTTTATCCTTTTTGTCGCGTGTCTCATACCAGGTTTAGCAGAAAACAACACCCACTGTTATTCCCATTGAACCGTGTACCGTGACACCTGGAAGGGGTTGCGGGTTGTCTTACCGTTTCTGTGTTATCGCATTCGGCAGGGTAAAAGTAAATGTTGTTCCGACCCCTTCCTGACTCTCTACCGTGATGGTACCACCGTGTAGCTCAATCAATCTTTTGGTAATGGCAAGCCCCAACCCGCTCCCTCCTACCTTACGGGTGGTGGTGGAGTCGGCCTGGACAAATTTATCGAAAATAAGGGTGAGCTGAGAAGCGGGAATACCACTGCCAGAATCCTCTATTTTAAAGGTGGTCGAGGTAGCGTCCTGCTCAAGATGAATCTGGATTCGGCCTTGAGAGGTAAACTTGATGGCGTTACCGATCAGATTGATCAAAATTTGTTTCAGGCGGATCTCATCGGCAACAAGGGGAGAGCTATCCCCAGAGCAGGAGAGGGTCGTCCCCTTTTCATCCGCCTTTACCTGCATATCGATCATCACATTTTTGACCAACACCAAGGCATCCAGAGAGGAGGGCGTTAAAACCATCTTGCCAGCCTCTATTTTGGAAATATCCAGAAGATCATCAATCAAATTTTTCAGGTGTTTGCCCTGTTTTTCAATTTTTCCACCAAAGCCCGAGAGCTGCTTGAACAGTGCCAGGCAACTCTGGCGAATCTCATGGACATCGGGATGGTCACTGTTGAGGGCTTCGGCCAGTTTTTTTATGGTCGGAAGCCCTTTTTCATCGGGTTCTAAAGAGATATCTTTCAACATGGTGATAAACGGCGCGTTCCCCAACACCACCGTCAGCGGCGTTCGCAGCTCATGACTCATGACATTAAGAAAATCTGACTTGGCCTGATTGGCCTTTTCGGCAGCGATTTTAGCCTCAATCAAGGCGCTCTCTACCGCCTTGCGGTCGGTAATATCCTCCTGTTGGCTGATATAGTGGGTAATGACCCCTTTTTCATCGCGCAGAGGAGAGATGTTGAGTGAAGCCCAATAGATACTCCCGTCTTGACAACGGTTTTGAATCTCCCCTCGCCAAATTTCACCCGAACTGATGGTCTGCCACATCTCCTGGTAGAGCTTCTCGGGGGTCAAACCAGAGTTGAGCATGCCAGGGGTGCTACCGAGAAGGGTTTCCCGAGCATGACCGGTCTGTCTCTCCATGGCAGGATTGACATATTCGATCACCCCTTGGGGATCGGTTATCAGAACCGGGTTGGGGCTTTGCTCCAAAGCCAGCAACAGTTTTTTATTCTCGGCGTTGGCTCTCTTTTTGACAGAAATATCGACGACACATCCGGCAAAAAAGACCCCTTGGGAGGTTTGGGACTTTCCAACCGCCAGCCACATGGGAAAGAGAGAGCCATCTTTACGCTGACCTTCGACCTCGCGGGAGTTACCAATAATGGTATTTTTGCCGGTCTTCAGATGTCTGATCAGATAGCCGTCATGGGCAGAGGCGGTGGTTTCTGGCATGAGCATTTTGACGTTGCGCCCGATCACCTCCTCTGCTGTATAACCAAAGATTTTTTCGGATGCCGGATTGTAGCTCAGTACCATCCCCTTGGCATTAATGGTGATCATGCCAAAAACAGCCGTTTGGACAATAGCCTGGGTCTGCTCTCGATTGCTCAACAGCTCAGAGATACGCTGCTTGATATAGGCTGCAACCAACAGGGTAAAGAGGAGGAAGACGGCAAAAACAACCAGGGCTTTTATCTGACGTTGGTAGTTAAAAAGGTGGTCGGCTGTCGGTATGGACTGGATCACCCAGCGACGGCTACCGATCTCGATGAACCTTTCATTATACAGCCCTCTCGCTTTTGCCTGGGCAATAAGCTGTTGCTCGTCGGCAAGCAGTGTGGTGGGAAAAAGAGCTTCAGGCTGCTTGGGCTGGGTGACATCCCAGATGAACTGTTGGGGAGAAAAATCTCCACCGTCGATTTGAGCAAAGGCGTTGACTGCCATCTCACCGATTCGATAGACACCCAAGGCAAACCCCGTCAAATTCTCTCTTCGCGCCTCGATAGAGTGGCTTGGGCCACGATAAATGGGGATAAAAACCAGGAAACCCGGCTGTTTCTCTGTCTCTTGCACCAAAGTGATGCCGCCGGTTGCCAACCGGTTGCCAGAGTCACGGGCTTGATTCAGAGCGGTGCGTCGAAGCGTGTCGGAGGCCAGATCGAAGCCGATGGCCGCCCTGTTTTTGGCAATGGGCTCCACATAATAGACCGGAAAATACACCTCTCTGGGCAGGGCCGCAACCATCACCCCCTGGCTGGCCCGTTGGGTGAGGGTAAAACCATCCAGCCCCTCCTCTCTGGCCCTCTTTTCATAGAGGTCACGCTCCTTGTGGAAAATACGGGGAATCCACTCCAAGGCCTGGATTGACGGATGTCTGAGCAGGCTTTTTTGTGTGAAGGCAAAAAACTCCTGACGGGAGACAAACGAGGAGCCGTTGAAAAAACTCTCTATGGCCTGCAACACCTCTAAATTCAGCTCAATTTCCTGGCGCAGTGCATTGGCCTGATTATCAGAAACCCGCTTAAAATCGGTGATCAGCTGCTTGTTTTCCAATTGATAGGTCTGCTGGGCAGCAAGAGAAGCGAGGATGATTCCCAAAATAAGCGTAAAAACAACGGATGGGTAGAGCCAAGCGGAACGAGTGTTGTTTTTCACTTTGGTTACTTTCCTATCTCAATGTCTCAGGTGCATCTTTGCGCGCTGGTAAGGATGAGAAATGGTATCACGTTGTTGTTATGCCAGCTGTTCACCATAACATGAATTAACGGATCAGATTGACATATTATTCCATTCAGACAGAATATCTAGGGGTTGAACAGGTAAAAATGGGCAGTCATTCTCAAACCAAACAGCTGGCTCTTTTGGTGGAGAGTGTTTTGTTATCGTAGGGAATCTGCTACGGTGTGGCTGGGGATTTTTTTTTGTATGCAACAGAGAGTGGATAACAGAATAATGGTGAAGAGTGAGGAGAGATGGTATGCAATTTATGACCAATCTCTCGAGACAGAACATATAGACCAACTGAGTCGGGTGGCTGAGATGATTCCGTATGGTACGGATGGGCTCGCCTTCCCTGACAAAGGTGCGCGGGTTTTTCTCTGTCTGGACGACGATGGGGTGAAAGATATGCTCCCCATGGCCCGGGATCAGGGGTGGGACCTGGCTCCCCTTCCCCACCCAGGGGGAAGCTGGACATCCGTCCGGTTTGGTTTGGAAAAAGGGCTTGAAGAGGCTATCGTTCATGCCCTGGAGACCTCCCCCACGACCTTTCAGTTGATGCGGTGTAACGACATTCCGGTGCTCTCTTCGGTTGTGGCTGGGGAGTCGTTGACTCTGGATGGACAAGATAGCAGCAAACCTCGATGGGGGGTGTTTAAAAGTCTCGTCAGCGGCATCAACAAGCTGAGCCTTACCCACCTCACCATGACAACATCCAAGGAGCAAAAATACAGCACCGCTGGGATTGGATTGATTGTTCTGACCGGTCCAGGCCACCCTTTTTTGGGGGAAACCCTTAAAGAGTTGGTGATCCATGATGACTCTCGGTCTACCCTCATACTTTTGGCTCCTCGGAGTATATTGGACTATTTAAGCCTGCTGTTTCGCCTTGTTATCATGCGAACCCTGGGGCTGAGAAAATTGTCCTCTTCTGTGGGTATTATTCGTAGCCAATATATTTTGATTGAGTCGGGAAAAGGGGTCGATTTTACCCTGGATGGACGACCAATGAGCGCCAAGAGCCTCGAAATTGAGATCTCTAAAGAGCCGCTTCAGGTTCGAAAAGGGTCTCTGTTTCCTCCGGTTTCTGAGCAGACTATCCCAGAAAAAGATTTTGCTCGGGTCTCCCATCTTCCGCAGGGAGATTCGGTACCGATTCTAAGCGGCTCCCCTCTGCCTTTTTTCAACCACGCCTCGGAGGATGAGTTTCGAGATCTGTTTCGCTCATTGAAGGAGACCGCCCTCTTTTCCAAATCTTTTCTTGCTCTGATGGTGTTGAGTGTTCTTTTGGCGCTGTTAGGTCTCTACTCCAGCTCTTCTCCGGTTATTATCGGGGCGATGATTCTGGCACCGCTTATGGGGCCGATCATCTCTCTCTCCATGGGGTTGGCTCGTGGTCAGACCACCTTGATCTTGGAGAGCCTTAAAACCCTTACCTTGGGAATCGGCACCGCCCTGATCTGTGCCATGGTGGTTGCTTCTCTGTTACCTCTGCACATTCTGACCGGGGAGATGTTGGCTCGACTCTCTCCCAACCTCCTCGACTTGGGCGTGGCAGTTATTTCCGGCATTGCCGGTGCTTATGCCAGCGCCAAGGAGGATATTGCCAAAAGTTTGGCCGGTGTTGCCATCGCTGTCGCGTTGGTTCCTCCTCTATGTGTCGCAGGAATCGGGCTGGGGTGGATGAATTGGTCGGTTATTCAGGGGGGCTTTTTACTGTTTGCCACCAACCTGGTGGGTATCACCGTCTCTGCCTCCCTCACCTTTCTGGTGCTTGGATTCGCCCCGTTTCGTCTGGCCAAGAGAGGTCTGATGTTGAGCTTGGCTCTGTTGGCCCTCGTTTCTGCCCCGCTCTATTTCTCCTTTAACGAACTGATCGAAAAAAATCGAATTCAAGAGGTTATCTCCCAGAGCCATTTTATGGTTCAAGATCGTAAAATCCACATTGAACCTCTCTCGATTCTACTGCGACCAGAACCACTTGTCCGCCTGCAGGCCACGGCCCGCGAGCCAATAACGGGGATAGAGTTGGAGATTATTCGCGCCCAAATCATCAACCGTTTGGGTTATCCGGTTACCGTGGAGATGTCGGTTTTACTGCGAAGATAGCCCCCTGCAGGCGCACATAAAGGGGCTGTTTTTGCCGGGTTGGGGGGACCACTTTTTACCTCATCTCAACATTTTTTATTAGTCACATGGTCTTAATTCATTGAAAAAGAATCGCAAATACATTTGGATAACTTATTGCATGTCAGGTAGGGAGAGTCACAGATTCAAGACAGATAGATTAACAGAGGAGTGAAACAGAATGATGATCCAGGCCGTTGGTGCAGAACAGATGTATCGCCTGTTGACCAAAGGAGGAGAGAGCCGCTCGACCCTCCCTTCTCAAAAGGTGGTGAACACGGATAACCTGAGAGCCGGGTCAGCTCAGCAGGGATCGAAACAGGACTCCTCCAGCTTCTCTGTCGAAGGGATGGCAGCCTTTGCCAACCAGAAACTCCAGGAGAAGGCCGTCGCAGAGCTGAATCGGATGATTCAAGAGACGGATGAAGATGCCAAACCCCTGGAGGCCTTGGACCCAGATGCCCACACACCCGAAAAAACCGCAGAAGCCATCGTCTCTCTCTCCACCGGTTTTTTTGATCGCTACACCCAAGGACACCCCGAAATGGCAGGCCAGGAGCTGTTGGACGGGTTTATGGCGGTGATCTCAGGAGGCATTAAACAGGGGCTGGAGGCGGCACGAGAGCTGCTGGAAGGGCTGGAGGTTCTCCACGGCCTGGTTGAAAAGGGGGTCAACCAGAGTGACCAGCTTATTTGGGAGAAGCTGGACCAGTTCTACGCAGAAAAAAAGGCAAGTATGGCTCCCTCTCCTGGGGCAGAAGCAGACTACGCCCAAGCAGCCTGACTAGACCAACCGCCGTCCACCGTCCACATGCAACACCTCTCCGGTCACATAGTGGGCTGTGAGCAGATAACGGATAGCCTGCAAAATGGCCTCTGGTCCAGAGGCCGCCGCCAGAGGTGTCCGGGAGAGCATGCTTTGAAAGGCGGACGATCCGGCTCTCTCATCCGGTGGTAGAACAGCTCCTGGCGAAATGGCGTTGACCCGTACCGTAGGGGCCGCCTCTCGGGCTAATACCTGAGTGGCAGAGATAAGCCCCGCTTTGGCCGCACTATAGGCCACATGACCTTTTAGAGGTTTTTCTCCCCAGATGTCACAGATATTGATCACCATCCCCCCCCGTTTTTCCATCTGGGCGATACTGGCCATCGCCAACATCAACGGACCTTGCAGATTAACCTTCATCAGATCATCCACCACCTGCCACTGACTCCCCTGCAGGGGAGTTGGCAGAAAGAGGGAGGCATTATTGATTAACAGATCCACCGGCCCCAGTTCACGAGCCACCTCTTGGAGAAGAGATACCGACTGATCCGGTTGACGCAGGTCCAACGAAAACGCTTTGGCCTCCCCACCCTGCTCCCGAATGGCGGAGACAATCTCCTCGGCCTCAGCAGATGCGTGGTGATAGACCACCGCCACCCCATAGCCCAACGCAGCCAGGTCTCGACAGATAGCCGCCCCAACACGACGTCCACCGCCGGTAACCAACGCAATCCGCCCCGATTCAGGCCGTGCCACCAGAGAGTCCGGCTCCCATCCCGCTTCACGTTTTTTAAAGCCGGGCAGAGTGTAGGCTTCCTGATCATAGGGGCGACGAACACGGCTGGGCTTGGTGGAGAAGGCCACCCCCTCCCCCTGCTTCGGAGGTCTGGCAAAAATAATCGCCCAGGGGGCCTCGGGCGCTGGGCGACCCGAACGGATCTCACTCCACCGGTAAAGAAACCAGATAGGGAGAAAAATAAGGATAAAAGGGAGGGCAAAAAAGAGTGCCAGCCCCCCTTTTACACCACCGTACATTCGGGCGGCGGCCCCCTTCTTCTCCTCTGGAACGTCCCATTGCTCCTCTTCCACTGGTCCAATCTCCCCAAAAAAAAGACAGTCACAACTCGATTTCCAGCAAAGACAAGGAGAATAAAAAGGGCTGATCTACTCCGCCCGCGGGTGGTACTGTCCGTGTACCCGCTTCATCCGCTCTTTGGCCACATGGGTATAGATCTCGGTGGTGGAGATATCCGCATGACCCAACATCATCTGAACCCCCCGCAACTCGGCCCCATGGTTCAACAAATGCGAGGCAAAGGAGTGGCGCAGAAGGTGGGGTGAAATTGTTTTATCGATCCCCGCATCCCGAGCATGACGGCGAATGATGTACCAAAAATTTTGCCTTGTCATGGCTTTGCCCCGATTGCTGACAAAAAGGGCCGGAGTATTTTTCCCCTTGAGCAATACCGGGCGGGATTGACGACGATAGCGAGCGATCAGATCCAGTGCCACCTCCCCCACCGGGACCACCCGCTCTTTATCCCCTTTGCCGACAACCCGCAAAAATCCCAACTCTTCATCCAACCCATCCGTCACCAGAGAGATCAACTCCGAAACCCGTAAACCGGTCGCATAGAGGGTCTCCAGCATGGCCGCATCCCGCAACCCCAACTCGGTTGATCGATCAGGCGCTTTAATCAGATCATCCACCTCCAGTTCGCTGAGAATATCCGGCAGATGTCGTGTCCGGCGTGGGGTATCCAATAGGCGGGTGGGATCATCGGCACGCAGATTCATCACCCCCAAAAAACGGTAGAACCGCCCCACCGCCGACCGTTTGCGGGCAATGGTCGCATTGGCCAGATCCCGTTCCGATAACAAGGAGATCCAATCGGCAATCTGCTCTGGGGTGGCCTTCATGAAGTCGGCATCTATTCCGGTCAAAAACTCACTCAGCCCCAACAGGTCGGTCCGGTAGGCCTCCAGGGTGTTGCCCGCCAAACCGTGTTCTACCAACATATCATCCAGAAAGTGTCGAATCAGACGACCGTCACTCATTCTTTTCCAGTCGACAACAGCTCCGACTGCCTCTCTTGATTGCAGGGCAAAGGTTTAACAACCCGCTGTGTCCGCCCCACAGTCGAACTGAGGGCGGACTGGGCATAGACCAGCTTTTCTGCTTCACAAAGAATCACCCCTCCCAAAGGGGCAAACCAGCGGTTGCCCGCCTTCTCCCACGAGGAGGCCGACCCAAGCCAGCGATTACCTTTAACCGGCGGTCGAAACAGGGCAAAACAGGACTGCCTCATGACAAAAAGCGAGCCTTGCAGCGCTTCTCTAATTTGATTGGGAGAGAAAGGACGCCCTCGACCAAAGGGGGTAAAATCTCGTCTGGCCCAGAGACCACCCCGGTTTGGCACCACCACCAACAGCCTGCCTCCCGGCTCCAGAATACGCCAGGCCTCTCTTAGAACACCTCGACTGGAGAGGGTTCCCTCTAAAAGGTGCGCCATGATGACCCGATTAAAATGTTGATCGGGAAACGGCAGGGCATCGGGCCTCACCTGGGCAATCCGATTGGCCTTCCCCTGGGGCCAGAGGGAGACCCCCATTTCGGCCGGGGCCGCCCCCACACAAGAGCCCAACCAGGGAGATAACTGCTCCAGATAGGGTTGGGTAAAACCGATTCCACAGGTTTGCCGGGAGGGTATCTGACTCACCCACCGTGTCATGACCTCACCCACCAATCCGGCGACAGTCTCACCCTGTTGGGTGCCATACCAGCTTTGCAATCGGATAGCATCAAAGGTCATAATGGAGAGGTTCACCCTTTTCAAACATAGATTATGGAGTTCTACCGAATATGATTATGCCTCAAGAATCCCCCATCGTCGAGCCTGTCCCGGTCCTGGGAGACAACTATATCTGGATGTTTGCCAGCGAAGAGAACCACTATGTTGCCGTCGATCCGGGTACATCCGATGAGGTTATCCAGTGGTTGGACGACCGAGAGGGGCGACTGTCTCACATTCTGCTCACCCACCACCATGCCGACCATATCGGCGGTGTGGCCGCCCTCCAAAAAAAATACAACCCGCAGACTATCGGCTTTCACGGTGACGCCAGCCGCCTGCCCGCTCTTGATCGGACTGTTCAAGAGGGAGACACCCTCAACCTGGGCCATTCCATGGCCCAGGTTCTGGAGACACCGGGTCACACCTTGGGCCATGTGGTCTATAAGGTAGGAGATGCGCTCTTTTCCGGGGACACCCTTTTTAGCCTGGGGTGTGGGCGGCTTTTTGAAGGGACAGCCGAGATGATGTGGAATAGCCTCAACAAGCTTCTCTCCCTGCCGGATGAGACCCGACTGTTTTGTGCCCACGAATACACCCTGACCAACCATGGATTTGCCCTATCCTTGGAGCCAGAAAACCCGGACTTGCTGGCTATGCAGGGGAAGTTGATGAAAAAAAACGACCAGAACCAACCCACCCTGCCCACCACCCTGGCTGAGGAGAAGAGAGTCAACCCCTTTCTGCGCTGTTCCGACCAGAGCCTGATCACCCATTTGGGGCTGGAAAAGAAAAATCCGATCGAACGGTTTGCTCAAATCCGCCGGTGGCGTAATGACTATTAAACCAGAACGCCGACCGCCACCGCCAGCACCGAAAACAGCAAAACCGCCCCATCCCGCCAACCCAAACGGCTGGCAAGAGGTGGCAGGGGCAATAGACCGTGTGAGATCCCCCTCAACCGTAACGCCTCCTCCTGGGCATGGGCGCTATGGAGCAGACGGAACAGCAAGGCCTCCCCTGCCAACGCCATGCGATGAAGCCTCTGCACCACCCCTTGCTGCCCAGGGTGACCCAAGCGGCAGGCCAGATCATCCTTGATTCGACCCGCCTCGTGCAGAAGCAATGGAATCCGACCCAACGTATAGGCCAGAAGCGAAAGGCCCCGGTGCCAGGGAACGATTTGATCTAAAAAACCCAACAACCTTCCCAGCCCGGCAACCAGTTGGGTTGCGGGGGTGGTTTGAATCAAGATCCAAGCAAGGCAAACCATAAGAATCAGTCGGGTAGAGTAGACAAGACCAGCCAGCAGACCTTCCCGACTGATCCCCTGAACAGCTGGCCAGAGAGGCTCGCCCGGTGTGAGAACACCATGAAAAACCACCAGGACGATAAACAACCACTTAAGCCGCCATAGCTGTCTAAAAAGGTAAGATAGATCCATTTTGGCAGCAACGGTAGCAACCAAAACCACCAGAATAGCCACCCAACCACCTGGGGTTGTCACGGGGCGGGTCAGAAGCAGAGGAGCCAACAGGAAAAAAGCCACAAGCTTGGTTCGTGGATCACACCGCACCAAAAAAGGGTCAACCTTTGGGCTTTTTGTCAAATTGGGAGAGATCCTCCTCATCCAATATCTGCTCCAAATAGTCCATGACCGACGCCATGGATCGCTCTTCAATCCTTTCGGTTTTTTCTTCCCCCGCATCATCAGCCGCAACCGGGCTCTCTTTCTCTCCAGCCAAAAAACCGCTCTCCACCTTCAAGGCATTTTGAGCAGCAGCCTCCTCCTCTGCCAAGACCGGATCATCCACCTCCAGAGGCTCCCACCCCTCCTCATCCGCCTCTCCTGAGGAAGAGGAGTCTCTTTTTATCGCTACCTCTGAATCCAGATCAGCCTCAACAGCTGTCAGATCAACCTCATCCAAAGAGGGTTCTGCCTCAAAAGCCTCTTCGTCTTCGTCATCCTCCTCGAAAGCCGGCACCACATACTCCACCTCTTCCACGGTTGGCACCTCCAGAATCGGCGGCATGGTCTCCTCTTCCACGTCATCCTCAGAGAGAGCCATTTCAGGGGCCATGGAACCAACCTCTTGATCCACCTCAGACTCCATGGACTCACCAGGGGCAGGCGCCCCCGCAGGTACAATCGGGCTGGCCTCCTGCCGAGCAGAGGGTTCGGCACCCCCTCGCTCCTTTTGGCGCCACCAGATCCAGAAAACCAGCCCGACAAGCAGGCTGGCCAATAGTACCAGGATTCTGGAAAGCATGTTTTTTTTCTGGTCAATAGGATCAGCAGGAGCAGGAGCAGGAGCAGGATGTTTGGCAACCGGGATCTCTTTTTCAACCACAACCGGACGGTCGATCTTTTTAACCTGATCCACCACCTCACCAGAGAGCACCCTGCTTGGCGTAGAGGGAGGGTGCCCCTTTTCATTGTTTGAGGTAGCTTCTACCGGAGGGGTGGCGTCAAGATGGACGGGAAAATTTCTGTACAGAGAGCGATCGTTCAGGTCAATACGAACCAACAGGGTGAAAAAATCTTGATTAGAAGGGGGCTTTCCGGTGAAGATAAGTAACCGCTCCCCCTCTTCCCCTATCATCAGGCCATCGATCTCATCCGTCGGCTCAGGCTCATATTCTGTTTGACTGCCGCTGGTGGCCCATATCTCTTGAATCTGCTCTCCTTCAGCCAACGCAACCGGAATCTCCGCATGGAACATACGGCTGTCATGGCTGACAACCCGTAGCTGACCCAGGGTCAAGGTCCATCCCAATTCAGGATAACCAAGCCCCGCCAACAATCCCATTACGACAAAGGCAAAGTTTTTCACTCTACTGGTCACCATGTGCTTTTTCTCCATCCTTTTCATCTCTTCGGGTTGTTAGCCTCTTCCAAGTCAAATTCAATCTCCAACACCAACCCGTTGTCATCCTCTTTGGCCGGTTTTCGAGGAGGCGGCGCCACAAAAAGCGGCTCCTCTTCCAGATCCAGATCAATCTCCAATATCGGCCCCTCATCCTCCCGGCTTGGGGGTAAAGAGGGAGCAGGGGTCTCTGGCCCTTCCTGTTGGTCAATCGGCGTGAAAGAGATGGTCTCCAACAGGCTGGAATCCTCTGACAACGGCTTGGTTGGAGGGCTTTTCAACGGCTTTTCAACCGGAATAAACTCAATGGTGTCGATGGATGCATCCTCTGAGCTCTCACTCTCCATCGGTGCCGATACGTCAGGCCTCTGTTGGGGGGGGGCAGAGGGAACAATATCTTCCGTGGTGGCCGTCAACACCTCCTCCTCTTCTTCTGGCTCTGGCTCCTGCTCACTCTCTTCAGGCAAGGAGGGAGAAGACCGCAGCGCTTCACGCTCATCATCCTCATCCTCTTTTTCTTCCACCTCTTCCCAACCCTTGGGGTCATCCGATGGCGTCGGCTCCTCTGTCGGCACGTCCGCCAAGGGGGCATTGGTCAGTGGTGCCCCTGAGGGCTTCTCGCCCCCAGGCTCTGAGGGGTTGGTCTCCAGGCTGTTCATGTCCAACATGGCACCTGCTTGGCTGTCGGTCACCCATTCGCTCTTTGGCTTGGGTTTACGCAACCAGAACAACAGACCAACCAACACCGCAACCAATCCTCCTCCGGCCAAAGGATAGAGCAGGCCATTATCACGCTCTTTCTCGGCTACAGCTTTTTTGGCGGGAGCCTCGTCCATCAGGCGCGACTCCAGTTTGGTCAGCCGCTTTTCCAACCCTGCCCGCTGCTTTTCGCTGCTGGCCAGATGGGTGGAAAACTGGTTGAGTTGAACCGCCAACGCATCAACCTGGCCACTCAATTGGCTCACCTGCCCGGTGACCGCAACCCACGCATTCAAATCAGGATCGCCCCCCTTGTTCTCAACCGCCTCAACCGGCACAACCTCTTGTTCATCAGCCGCTTGCGGCATGGTATCACCAGGGGTCAAGATAAGGTCCATGGCGACCTCAGGTTGCTGTTTGGCCTGCTCAGGCGGTTTGGAGGCAGGTTTTTGGGCTACGTTTTTTTTCGGCGCTGTTACAGGAACCTCCGCTTTGCCCCCCTTCTGGGTCAGCTGTTGCCATTTACTCCATTGGTGTTTGAACTCATTGGAGGCCTGTGTAGGGCTGAGAGCGGCAATCTCTGCGGCAGAAGGGACTGTTAAGATGGTACCGGACTGCAGGCCACTCATATTATTTTCCAGGAAGCTGCTCTTGTTTTTCTTCCAGAGAGCCACCGCAATCTGGGCAATACTCCAGTCACTGTTTCCCTGAATGTTGCGGGCGATGCTGGTCAAGGTCTCAACCTCACCAACCGGTCCGTAGCTCTCAACCCCCTCTTGTTCTGCTACAGAGGGAGGCGGCAGTGCCTGTTTTGCCAACGAGGTGCGCTGTATGGTGGATGAGGGTAGAGAGTTGACCTGGTCAGAGACCAAAGGGGCATCTTGGGGCACCACTTCGACCACCTCGGTAGGGAGAGATTCAGCAATACGGGAGGTCGGACGGTCAATAACGGGGGTCTTGGAAAAACCACGGGGGGAGGAAGCAAGGGAGGAACCTGAAAGAGCTGACGATGGGCTGCTCTTTTTAAAACCTGCCAGAGGTGTGACCGCTTTTTTTTCTGGGAGAATATTCAGAAAGACAGGAAAATTGCGAAAATAGGAGCCTCGACCAACCGAGGTTTTAAGCAATAGATTAAAAAACGGCTCCCGGAAAGGGGCAGAACTGACGATCCGAATCTTGCGGTTGGCTCCCACTCCAATCACCTCAAGAGAGAGTGAGGAGACAGCCAAAAGGCGCTCCAGTTCCAAAACCCGGTAGTCGGTCGGCATACCCAACGTTACCTTAACCCCTTGGGAGACCTCATCGGCCCTTAAGGTCATGGGCACCTCTGCCAGGAACGCTTCCCCCAGTTGACTGTCAACCTTGAGTTCACCCAAAGAGAGAGCATGGGCCGATAAAGGTGCCGACATCATCAGCGACAGACTGAGCAACGCTCCTTTGGAACCGTGTTTCCAATCCATTCGTAAGACCCGCCTTTTGAATGTGCCATTCTAATAGTAATAGATAAACAAAAGAGAGCCAAAGCAAGAATCACACCCAATCAACAAAACCTCCATAAAAAACAAATACCCCCCGAAGAAAAAGGCTCTTCGGAGGGTAGGAGAAAAACCAGAGGCTACACCAACCTATTTCAGATGGTCTTGAATCAGGACTTCTGCAATCTGCACCGCATTCAGTGCCGCTCCCTTGCGCAGGTTATCGGAGACCACCCACATCTGCAAACCGTTGTCACAACTCTCATCTTCCCGAATCCGGGAGACAAAGGTGGCATCCTTGCCCGCCGCCTCACGGGGGGTAATATAGGTTAAGGTTTTAGGGTCGTCCACCACCTCCACACCCGGTGCTTTAGCCAGCAGGGCACGAGCTTCGTCGGGGGTGATTTTCTTTTCTGTCTCAATGGTCACCGCCTCAGCATGGCTGTTATAGACCGGCACTCGTACCGTGGTCGCTGTCACCCGAATGGCGGAATCGATGATTTTTTTGGTCTCATTGACCATCTTCATCTCTTCCTTGGTGTAGCCGTTATCCAGGAAGGAATCGATTTGAGGAATGACGTTGAAGGCGATCTCCTTGGTAAATTTTTTCGGAGGCACCTCCATTCCGGTCCCAAACGTAGCCCGGCTCTGCTCAAACAGCTCTTCCATGGCCTCTTTTCCCGCCCCCGATACCGCCTGATAGGTGGAGACCACAATCCGCTTGATGGTCGCCACATCATGGATCGGCTTCAGGGCTACCACCATCTGGATGGTTGAGCAGTTGGGGTTGGCAATAATACCCCGTTTGCCATAGTCAGCAATCGCCTCTGGGTTGACTTCAGGCACAACCAGGGGAATATCCGGGTCCATGCGAAAATGGGAGGTGTTATCCACCACCACACACCCGGCCGCCGCGGCAATCGGGGCATACTTGGCCGAGACCGAGCCTCCTGGTGAAAAGAGACCGATATCGACCCCTTTAAAATCAAATGTTTCCAAATCCTGCACAACCAGATCCTTCCCCTTGAAGGGGATGACCGACCCGGCTGTCCGGCTGGAGGCTACCGCATAGACCTTATCGACAGGAAAATCCCGCTCAGCCAAAATAGTAAGAATCTCCCGGCCCACATTCCCGCTGGCACCCACCACCGCCACATTATACTTTTTCATTCCATCTCTCCGACGCTAAAAAACCAACAAAATTTAACTTAGGATAACGCAGCCACAACCGCATCACCCATCGCAGCCGTACCAATCGTGGGTTCACCTGCCATGGCAATATCGGCTGTACGCAGACCCTGATCCAGAACGGCACTCACCGCCTCCTCCACCATCTGGGCCTCTTGAGGCATATCCAGTGAGTGGCGGAACATCATGGCAACCGACAAAATGGTCGCCAGAGGGTTGGCCAGCCCTTTGCCGGCAATGTCCGGGGCCGAGCCGTGAATGGGCTCATAGAGGGCGCATTTGTCTCCCAACGAAGCCGACTGCAACATGCCGATGGAGCCGGTCAACATGCTGGCTGCATCCGAGAGGATATCGCCAAACATATTGGTGGTCACGATGACATCAAACTGCTTGGGGTTGCGAATCAACTGCATGGCGGCATTATCCACATACATATGGGACAGCTCAATATCTGGGTAACTCTTCGCATGTACCTCGGTCACCACTTGGCGCCACAACTCGGTACACTCCAACACATTGGCCTTATCCACCGAACAGACCCGTTTTTGGCGTTTACGGGCGGTTTCAAAAGCCCGAACCGCAATACGCTCAATCTCGCTGGTGGTGTAGGTTAAGGTGTTGAACCCCCTTCTCTGCCCATTGGGCAGGGTTTCAATCCCCTTGGGTTCGCCAAAATAGATCCCCGATGACAGCTCCCGGACCACCATGATATCGATACCGCTCACCACCTCTTTTTTCAGGGTAGAGGCGTCCGCCAACTGCGGGTATACCTTGGCCGGACGCAGGTTGCAATAGAGACCCAGCTCTTTGCGAATCCCCAACAGCCCCCGTTCCGGGCGAACGCTGTAGTCCAGCGATTCCCACTGGGTACCACCAACAGCCCCCAACAAAACCGCATGAGCCTCCTTGCCTTGAATAACCGTCTCTTCCGGCAGAGGGGTGCCGGTTAAATCGTAGGCGGTACCACCGATCAGACCCTCCACTATGTTAAGGTCAACCCGTTTTCCCGCCCAAGCCAACACCTTCCGGGCCTCGGCAATGATCTCCTGACCGATACCGTCACCAGGCAATACCAAAATTGTCTTCGTACTCATGATGCGAAATACTCCTAAAAATTTCTAATCTAAAAAGGCCCAAGGGGTACTCTGACGCCGCTCGGCTTCAAACCGTTCGATATCCGGCAGATGCCGCAGGGTCAAACCGATATCATCCAGACCGTTCAGCAGACAGTAACGGCGGAACGCATCCACCTTGAAAGGGGTCACCTCCCCACTTGGAGAGGTGATGGTCTGGCTCTCCAAATCGACAGATAGCTTATAGCCCTCACGCGTTTCTGTCTCCCTAAAAAAACCATCGACAACAGCACTCTCCAAAGCGATGGGTAAAATGCCATTTTTAAAACAGTTGTTAAAGAAGATATCGGCAAAGCTCGGCGCGATGACAACCCGAAAACCATAATCCAACAAGGCCCACGGTGCATGCTCCCGGCTTGAGCCACAACCAAAATTTTCCCGTGCCAGCAAGATACCCGCCCCGTGATAGCGGGGCTGATTGAGAATAAAGGTGTCGTTCAGGGGGCGCCCTTCGCAGGACTGACCCGGCTGGCCCTGATCCAGATAGCGCCACTCATCGAACAGATTGGGGCCAAATCCACTACGCTGAATCGACTTTAAAAATTGTTTGGGAATAATGGCATCCGTATCCACATTGGCCCGGTCCATGGGTGCAACTATCGCTGTTAATTTAACAAAAGGTTCCATTTTTTCAATATCCTTACCCGCTGAATCAACCCATTATCGAGTCAACAAATCCACCTTTGCCACGCCCCTTGACCACCATTCTAAAGATCTGGGCAAAATCCCCATCCACCGACTCCTGAACCGACTGTTCCGCCAGCACACGGTCACGCCACCGGCTGAGTCGAGGAAACTCTTCCGGCTGGTAGAAGGGGGTCACCCCATAGAGGTGTTGCATACGCAAAAACAGAGGAGCATAAGCCACATCCACCAGAGAGAGGGCCGAACCGGAGAAAAGCGGACCTTGCTCATCGACCAATGTCTCCAGCCAACGCAGTTTTTTCAACACTCCATCCCGAGTCTGGTTGAACGCTTCCTGGTTGGGTGCGGCAATCAGCCCGGCAAAATTCATCTGACACTCCCCGGCAAATTCAATCAAACCCCGATATGTTGCCCGGGTAAGAGGATTATCCGGCAGCAGCCCCCCAGAGGCTCTCTCATTGAGATATTCACAGATGACCGAAGAGTCAAACAGTACCGTTGACTCACCAACCCGTAAAAGGGGAATCTGCCCCATGGGCGAGACTTCCATCATCCAGGCCGGTTTATCCATGGGGTTGATCAGGGTCTTGGTAAACTCAAGCCCCAGTCGATTAAGCACAATCAAGGTACGCTGCGCAAAAGGGCAGGCCTTGAAATAGATCAGTTCCAGACGCATCAAACAGCTCCCTTAAAAAGAACGAATATCGACAAATTTACCCGCAATCGCCGCCGCCGCCGCCATGGCTGGGCTAACCAGATGGGTCCGACCACCCGGACCCTGGCGACCCTCAAAGTTGCGGTTGGAGGTGGAGGCACACCGCTCCCCTGGGGAGAGCCTGTCATCGTTCATCGCCAGACACATGGAACAGCCCGGATCACGCCACTCAAACCCCGCCTCGATAAAGAGTCTATCCAACCCCTCTTTCTCGGCCGCCGCCTTCACCAGCCCGGTACCGGGAACCACCATGGCCAATTTGACATTTTTTGCCACTTTACGGCCCTTGATGGTCTGGGCTGCCTCTCGCAAATCTTCCAGTCGACCATTGGTACAAGAGCCGATAAAAACCTTGTCGATGGCAATATCCACCATGGGGGTTCCCGCCTTCAGATCCATATAGATCAACGCCTTCTCCATAGACCCCTTTCGAACCGGATCAGGCTCTTGCGCTGGGTCGGGTACCTTGCCATCCACTGGCGCCATCATCTCGGGAGAGGTACCCCACGAGATCTGGGGAATAATATCCTTTGCCTGGATGTTGATCTCCCGATCAAAAACCGCCCCCTCATCCGAGCGCATGGTCCGCCAATAGGCTACCGCCTTCTCCCACGCCTCCCCTTTGGGGGCTAGGGGTTTATCTTTTAAAAAGTCGATGGTCTTATCGTCCACCCCAATCATTCCCGCTCTGGCGCCCCCCTCAATGGCCATATTGCAGACGGTCATCCGCCCCTCCATGGAGAGAGATTCGATGGTGGAGCCGGCAAACTCCACCACAGTGCCGTTTCCGCCTGCCGTACCAATTTGACCAATGATATAGAGCACCACATCCTTGGCGGTCACCCCAACACCCAGGGAACCATCCACACTGATCCGCAACGTTTCAGCCTTTTTTTGCGGCAGGGTCTGGGTTGCCAGCACATGCTCAACCTCCGACGTACCAATGCCAAAGGCCAACGCCCCAAAAGCCCCATGGGTAGCCGTATGGGAATCCCCACAAACCACGGTAAATCCTGGCAAGGTCACCCCCTGTTCCGGGGCCATCACATGGACCACCCCCTGCCGGGGATCACCCAGAGCAAACTCCGTCACCCCAAAGTCGGCACAGTTTTTATCCAGAGTCTCCACCTGCAGCCTGGAGATCGGATCGGTAATACCCATCGCCATATTGGTAGTCGGAACATTATGATCCGGCACCGCAAAGGTGGCCTCCGGATGCCGCATCTTCCGCCCCGCCAACCGCAACCCTTCAAAAGCCTGGGGGCTGGTTACTTCGTGGACCAGATGTCGGTCGATATAGAGCAGAGCGGTACCATCCTCTTCGGTGCGGATGACATGGCTCTGCCAGATTTTTTCAAACAGTGTTTGTGCGCTCATCACTTTTTCTCCGCTAAAAACAGAGGGTCTACCCTAACCAACCCCCGATGATTCATTCATTCCAGGTTCAACTCCAGACAACCTCTCAATCCGGGCTTAGAGAGAGGGATACCCCTTTTTAATCCCTTTAACAAACAAAAAAAGGGCCACCTATAGAGGAGAGCCAGACCCACCCTACTCCCCTTGATACAATCCTATGAGCCGTCAGGAACCGCTCACTTCTTCCCTTTGGCCCTTTTGCTCTTGCCACTTTTTTTGGCTGGAGTCATGGGGTAGGAGTCGGGTAGCTTAAACCGCTTTCGATACTGCTCCGGCTCCAGTTGGTGGGACCGTTTCAGGTGGGCTTTCAACAGCTTATTGCTTTTTCCACAGATCAGGCAGATGAGAGCCTCTTGTTGAATAGAGTCCTCGATGGATAACACCGGAGTGTCGACACGCTGCTTACTCTTGGCAGGTTTTTCCCCCTGCTTGGCCTGGGCGGACTCTTTCGTATTGGGGGGTGGTTTCGGTTTTTGGGTTGGCTTGGCCTTTGGAGTTGGGGCGGGCTTGCTGATAAAACGGGCGGAGGGTCGCTCCGACGACTCCCTTTCTACCGGGGATGGCAGGGACGGATCTGGGCCTTCATCCGGCCTCCTGTCAGGGGGCGCTTCCTGGGGCTGTTGGGATGCTTTCTGGTCAGAAGCCCTCTTATCCAGCATCATCTTCAGGGCAAATCCCCCAATAACGGCAAGTAAGGTTAGCAGTGCAAAAAATCCGTTCATCCCTTCCCCCTAAATTGTGTTAATGAATACGATCGGCTCATACTCCAATACTCACCACCATTCGTCAACAACAAAATTTTCTTCTCGATTAGCCACTTAGTTACTTCAAGCCCAGCTGTAATGGGAGATCCGACATCCGATCCAGCCAAAAGTCGGGCTGACAGAGAGCCAGCCGCTGGCGAGAGTGACAGCCAAAAGTAACCGCACAGGTTTTAACCCCGGCTCCACGACCCATATTCAGATCAAACTCGGTATCCCCCACCATCAGCGCCTCCTGAGGGGTAAAGCCGGTCTCGGCCAGCACCTGAAACAGCATCTCCGGGTTGGGCTTGCTGGGGGCATGATCGGCGGTTCTCAGACAGCTGAAATAGGCACCCAGATCCAACTCCTGCAGATTACGCTCCAGCCCTTTCAAGGATTTGCCCGTGGCAACCGCCATGACCAAACCGGCCGCTTGCAGCCGTTGCAGGGTCTCTCGCACACCAGGATAGAGCGGGGTAGAGAGCTGGCCGGCGTCCGCCAGATGTTTATAGTGTTTTCTATAGAGAGCCACCGCCTCGGTATTTTCACGGCTTGTAGCCCCTGGCAACAGGATTTCGAAAGCCTGAACCAAGGAGAGGCCCACCACCTCGGCCACGTCACTGGGGCGCAGAATCTGTTCATGCCCCATTTCAGCCAGGGCCAGCTGGGCCGAGCGAACAATACCATCCAGACTGTCGACCAGGGTGCCGTCGCAATCAAAAACAATCAGTTTAAAGTTGGACTTCATTTTGATTTTGTCTCACTTTTTCAGGCAGGGTAGCCCCTCTATTGCAACCGATCCAAACTTTTTTTCAACACCGGGTCAAGGGGAGCCAGAATCTCTATTTTTTTATTTTTTTCAGGATGGTTAATGACCAAGTGGCTGGCATGAAGGAACAGCCGGGCCACCCCCTGGCTTTTCATCTGCTGGTTAAAGTGACGGTCGCCATATTTACCATCCCCCACCACCGGGCAGCCAATGGCCTGGAAATGGGCGCGAATCTGGTGGGTACGCCCGGTCTCCAGGGTAACGGAAACCAGAGAAGCCGAGGTAAAGATCCTTTCTGTTTCATAGTGGGTCCGGGCCTCCTGCCCTTCCCCCTTTCGGGTGGTTACTACCATGCGCTCACCCGCCCTAACAACCCCTTTTTGCAGCGGTTTGTCTATCACCCCCCTTGCCGGGTGGGGTCGACCTTTGACCAAGGCCAGATAGCCCTTGGTCAGGGTCCCCTCTCGAAAAGCGGCGGTTAAGGTCCGGGTGGCATATTTACCCAGTCCAAACAGCAGGCAGCCGGAGGTATCCCGATCCAGGCGATGACACAGCTCCGGCAGACTCTCTTTCCCGCCTGCCCCCTCCAAAGCCATATAGTCCCGCACCGCATCCACCGCCCCCCACCGCTGCTTGCTGCCACCATGAACCGCCATGCCAGCAGGCTTGTTCAGAACCAACAAAGAGTCGTCCCGATAGAGAATGCGACCGGCCACCTCTCGGACCATTCCAGCCGGACACCGCCCCTCAGATGCAGCCTTTGAGGCCGGCGGCAAGGTTAAGGGAGGAAGGCGAACCTGTTCTCCCATCTGCAACCGATGGTTGCCCTTTTTACGTTTACTGTTGACACGAACCTGCCCGGTGCGCAACAGTTTTTGAATCAGGGAGAGAGGTGCATCCGGCCACTGCTCTTTTAAAAAGCGGTCCAATCGAATACCAACCTCCCGATGGGTGATTTCCAGAAGGCGGACAGGGGTTCTGTGGTTTTCTTTGAGGTAGGGCTTTACAATCAAGGATTACTTCCTATATAGTTCGCGAACATGAAAAGATTCTATGCATCATCGGTTCAGGACTCCGGGGGACATACGGCCCCGTCTGAGACTGTCGACCCCAGGTCAACCGGCACTTCTTACGACCCTATTCAAACATACCGAAATTCCCAATACAAACAAACCAAATTGCCTTGCCCGCACGAAAGATCTCTTCCGTGGACTGTGGCTTTGTGGCACAACAAACTCAGGAGAACACCCTCACATGACCAAGCGCATGCTTGTCGACGCGACCCACCCGGAAGAGGTGCGCGTTGCCATTATCCAGGACAATCGTCTTAATGACCTCGAAATTGAAACTGCGGCAAAAGAGCAGATAAAAGGGAACATCTATCTCGGCAAGGTAAGCCGGGTTGAGCCTTCTCTGCAAGCTGCTTTTATAGATTTCGGCAATGGTCGGCAAGGTTTTCTGCCTCTCAACGATATCCATGAAAAATATTTTCCAGCCAAAACCTCTGCCTCTGATGCCAAAAAAGGGGGCCGCAGGGGACGTAGCAGGAGTACCAAAACCACCCAGGCCCAAGCCAAGCCGCCCGAACCCCAGATAAGCCAGGCTCTCCCCGAACAGGAGACCCCACCGGCGACACAGCCCACTGCATCCCCTGTTGCTGAAGAGGTGGTGGTTACCTCTGCGCCTCAGCCCGCCGAGACTACTCCTACACCCGAGGCAGTAACCGAAGAGGTGGTTACCTCTACACCTCAGCCCACCGAGGCAGCGCCACCACAGGAAAAAGCGACAGATCCCCAACCGCTCAACCCAACGGAGAGTCCCCTCCCTGAGGAAGAGAAGGCGGAGAAGCCGGCCCCCAAAAAGCCGAGGAGATCTCGGGCCCGCAAACCCTCGCCTGTTGTTGCAGACACCGCCTCTGTTGATGAGCAAGAGAACCAGAAAGAGAATCAACAAGCCGTACCCCCCACCACTTCTGGCGAAACAGAGACCGCCACAGAGGAGAGTGAGTCAGCAGAAGAGGAGAAACAAGATCTGCCTGAACGTCCGGCTCGCCGCTCTCCCCGACGCAGACCTCCCCCCATCCAACAGATTTTAACCCGAGGTCAAACGGTTCTGGTTCAGGTAGTCAAAGAGGCCCGAGGCAACAAGGGGGCCTCGTTAACCACCAACATCTCTCTGGCTGGTCGCTATTCGGTGCTTCTGCCAGAAAACTCTGGTGGTGGCGGCATCTCTCGTAAAATCAGTGATGGCAAAGCCCGCAAAAGCCTCAAGGAGATTTTAAGCAACCTGGAGGTGCCCAAAGAGGTTAGCCTGATCATTCGTACAGCCGGCCTGGATCGCACCAAACGTGAGATCCTGCGAGATATGAACTACATGCTCCGGGTCTGGAAAAAAATTAAAGAGAAGTCTGAAAAATCCGAGGCCCCCTGTCTCATCCACGAAGAGGGTGACCTGATCACCCGAACCATCCGAGACCTCTACACCACTGATATGGAAGAGATCTTGATCGAGGGCCATGAGTGCTACCGTCGGGGCAAAGATTTCATGCGACTGCTTATGCCCAGCTACGTCAAGGTGGTGCAGCCCTACAAAGACTCCATCCCACTGTTCTCCCGCTATCAGGTTGAAAATCAGATTGAGACCATGCACAACCGGATTGTTCAACTTAAATCCGGCGGCTACCTGGTCATCGAATCAACCGAAGCCATGGTCACCATCGATATCAACTCGGGCCGTTCGACCAAAGAGAAAGATATCGAGACTACGGCTTACAAAACCAACCTGTTGGCTGCTGACGAAATTGCACGACAGCTTCGACTGCGGGACCTGGGTGGATTGGTGGTGATCGATTTTATCGATATGGGCGATAAAAAACACAATACCGAGGTAGAAAAACGGGTCAAAGAGGCCTTTAAAAATGATCGGGCCAGAATCCAGATTGGTCGTATCTCCCAATTTGGCCTGCTGGAGCTATCCCGTCAACGGATGAAGCCGGCCTTCAACGAATCCAACCGTCAGGAGTGCCCCCGCTGTAAGGGGTCGGGCACCATTCGGGCTGTCGATTCATCTGCCATCTATCTTTTCCGCTGTATTGAGGAGGAGCTATCCAAAGGCCCTACGGATCAACTGGTCTATTTTGCACCCCAATCGGTTGTTAACTATATCTTTAACAACAAACGCAGCCAACTCGTCAATCTGGAGCAGGCCAACAACGTCTCCATCCTGATTCATGGCGATCCAGAAATGCAGCCCCCGGAGTTTCGTTTGGAAAAGCCGGACAGAGGCGGCAACACCAATCAAAACAACACCAATCAAAACAAGAAAAAAGAGTCTAACAACCAACAAAAAGCACCCGCCAAACAAGAGCAACAGGCCACCCCTCCCCCAGCACCCGCCCAAAGCGAGGGGCAGGAGAGTACACCTGCTCCAGATCAACAGAGTGCCACAATAGAGTCATCACCGACCGCTACCGAAGCCCCGGTTCGTAAAAAAAGACGCAGAAGGCGGCGCAGAAGGCGCTCTACAGCCGACCAGGGGGAAGCAAACACAACGCAGCAGCAGTCAGCTGAGAGCGGCACCCCTCAACAAACAGCCCAACCGCTGCCCACCTCCCAACCCTCGGGAAAGAGCGAGGCGCAGCAGCCCTCTTCCCAGGTCGAGAGTGGAGAGGCGATTCCTACAACCGTACCGGGCATCTATGTCTTACCAGATACCAAGACACCCTCTCAGACCAGCAGCAACCAAACCGGGAAAAACCAGACCGACGCCGCCGCCTCCAACGAAAAACAGGATGAAGAAGGAGAGACTAAAGAGGCTGAGGCTCCCAAAGAGAAACCTCGCCGCCGTCGCCGTCGCCGCCGCCCCAGCCGAAGCCAAAAGAGTGAGGAGGGACAAACCCCCGATTCAGCCCCCACCCCCACTACGGACGCATCCGCCCCGCCAACCAAGGCGGAAACAGCGCCTGAATCGGTGGTTTCAGCCCCATTGGAGTCAGCTCCTGTTCCCAAGATAGCGGCCTCTTCAAGCCCATCCGACAGCCCCAATACGGAGGAGGCTTAGGTCAGAACAGCCTGAATGGCAAAACAGATTTATAGTCATATATGGTCCGCCCCACTGAGTAAGGAACACTTTTCATTGAGCAAAAGAGGAAAAGTTGCATCCCTATATCCGGCCTTTGGTTGAGAGTGTTTTTGCTCTCTGGCCCTGATGGAAATTCGCGCATTCCTCTCCTCATCAGTTAAGCGGCATTCTAAATGCCTTTGACTATACCAGGTTTTCAGGAACGCAGGTCTTACCTTTTTTGCCATCAATGATCATCACTCAAACAACGCGGGCAAGCCGGTATTTTTCTCCTTATTATCTCGGTTGACGCCATGTAGTTGAAAAGATTGCTTGACCAAATCAATTCCCAGTACCGCAATTCGTTTCTCTACGCTATTCTTATTCATGGTTCGCTCCGACTCCGTTTGATGGTTATTAGAAATTCCATCTTGGCACATAGATGCCGTTATTGGGAGCGGGGCGGACCATTCCATTGGTTAAAACCAAATTGGGACAATTTGGACAATGGTTAAAGGCAAAGTCAACACCTTGGGAGGCCTTGCAGGCCCCCAAACCCCCACGCTTTTAAACTAAAAAAAAAGCAAAGTCAAAGGCTTAGGACCTTGGGCGCTGCCCAAACCCGCTGGGAAGGCATACATGCCTTCCCAGACCCATCCGTAATCGTTTTTTGTTTCCATTTGGTTTAAAATCTCATCTCTTAATAAAGCTATCTTTCATAGATCTTTTCACCCTCTAGCCACACCTCCCCAACCTCTCTTCCCCCGTGGACCGCATTCCCCAGATAGAGAGTTTCTGCCCCTTGCAACTGCTCTAAAGGCAGGCTTTTTTCGGTGGCTTTCAGTCGCACAATCTCTTTAGCGCGCCAAATGCTGGGCAGAAGTCCATCAGATAGGGGCGGGACAAACCACCCACCATCCCGACCCATAAGGATGGCTCGAATGGCACTCTCTGTGATCAACCCCGATTGATTCAAAAACAGCACATCATCAAACCCCTCTGCTTTTGCTTTTTCCAAAAAGAAATCCAGGTGGCTTCTGCGATTGGTTTTGTGTTGGAGGAGGGGGTCAAACTGATCAACCCGAAACGGTGCGATGTTAATCCTGAGTCGTTGGGGTGCGGGGGTAAAGGGGCGATAACTCATGTTGAGCCGACCATCCATGGACAGCTCTAAACGCATGATACAAGGCGTTTCCCCCTTTTTGGCTCTACGCTCACTTTCTGCTGTGACTCTCTTGGTGACTCCCTTGGCTTCATACAAAAACCCCAATCTGTACGCAGAGTCTGCCAATCGGGTCAAGTGGTCGGAGAGGGCCGGAACGCTCCCCTCTTTCCCCAGTAAAAAGGTCTCGATCAACCCAAACGGTTCGGGAATCTGGCTGATGAAAGCCCCCTTATCACCAATCTCCCGCCACTCCCGAACCGGTATGGAGTCGGCAACAATGCCCCCACCCAAACCGATATGGGGTGGATCTTGTGGAGTGGTTTGACTTACCGTACGAATGGCAACATTGAAACGATAGTCTCCCCCCGGCTCAATAACGCCAATCGAGCCGGTATAGATCCCCCGCTCTCGCCCCTCCAGTTCTCGGATAATCTCCATGGTGCGGTTTTTAGGGGCTCCGGTAATGGAGGCTGCAGGAAAAAGGGCCGACATCACCCCCTCCAACCCAACCCCAGGCATCACCCTCCCCTCTATTCGGCTCTCCAGATGGTGCACTGTGGAAAAAGGACGACAGATCATCAACTGCGGTACATGGATAGATCCCACCTGACACACCTTGCCCAGATCGTTGCGAGCCATATCGACAATCATAATATGTTCCGCCCTATCTTTCTCTGAGCGTAGCAGTGCAGATCTTCTATCGTTATCCTCTTGAATATCTAGCGATCTAGGCCTGGTTCCCTTAATGGGGGCGGTCAGCAACCGATCCCCCTTTTTGGCAATCAACAGCTCTGGTGAGAAAGAGGCAAACTGGCTCTCTCCGGTGTTGAGCCAGGCGGCATAGGGAAAACGGTGTTGGGGTTGAATCTTTAAAAACAGGCTGGCAAGATCCAGGGAAGCCGGTAACCGGGCAGAGAGGGTGTGGTTAACCTGATAACTATCGCCTGCCAAAATATACTGAAGAATTTTCTCCAAATCCGCCTCATACCTCTTTTGGCTAATGAGAGGAGAGAGGGAGCAATCCCCCAATCTGGGCAGCTGATTGGGGTGAGGAAAAAGAGTCGGCTCGGCCTGTTCAAAACGAGCAAACCAGAGCAGAGGTTGTGTAGATAGCCGGTTAACGGCAAGCTGAAAAGCCGCCCCTGCTTCGTAGCTGAGGAATCCGCCAACCCACCCTCCAGCCTGAGCCATCAGCTCCACCTGTTTCAACAGAGCCGGCACCTTGTCGGGGTCTGTGGTGGTTACGATCTGTTGTGGTCGGCTCAGCAATCGGGGAAACGGCTGACCAGGAAAATCAGTCAGCAGACAAATCCGCTCTCGTAAGAGAGCAGGATTGACAAGCACCGCGCTTCTATCCTGAGCAGATGGTTGCCCCAATACCTTCATAACCTTTTTGCTCATGAATGTTCTGAGAGAGAATCTTTTTTGAATATCCTATAAAGATTCCAAACCAAATGGGCACAAAACAGTTGTGGATGGATCTGGGAAGGGATGGCACCCCTTCCCAGCGGGTTTTGGCAGCTCCCAAAGTTCTATTGTCATTTTCATTGAAAAATGGACAGTAACTCCTGGGAGGGCTTGCACCCCCAGCCCTCCTCGCTTTTAAAAATTAAAAGCAAAAACAAAACCGTGGACATGGCCCACGGTTTTGTTTTTTTGACAGTTTTTAACTGCCATACCTACACACTATTTTTGATCTTTTCCAGACCGTTACCCCCTGGGGAGAGTGGCCTGGGGCAGATTAAACTCTTGGAACAGTTGCGCCAAACCTTATTGGGAAGAGGTGCCGTCCTCTCCCAGACCCATCCCGTTGTTAACTAGACATTGCGTTTTTTCAAAGCAGCCGAAGGATCGACATGGAGACGATCCATACCCAAAGTCCCATGATCAACCCCCAATGCCACACCTAACAACTGGGCAAAATTCATCTCTGGAAGGTTGATGGATTTCCCCACCACACTCTCCGCCGGCTTCTGATAAGCCCCCATGGCCATATCGCAAAGGGTGCAAGGAGAGATCATGATCTCTGCCCCGGAATTTTTGGCATCCAGACAGTTCTCGCCAACCATGGTCCGCATCTCCTCTTTATCAGAGAGCATGACATGGAAACCACAACACTTGTCCTTACCATCATAGTGTACCGACTGACCACCCAGGGCATGGATCAGCTGATCCAGTTGATCGGCTTTTTCACCCTTGCGACCATCAAAGATCTCCTCGGGTCGCTGACTGTGGCAACCATAGAAAGGGGCCACATTCATACCGTTGAGAGGCTTGACAATTTTTTTCTTCAGCAGTTCTGGGTCAACCTGTTCGGTAATAACCCACAGAAGATGATGCACCTTGATGCTGGCTTGATAAGGACGAACACCAGACTTTTTCAAGACAGCATTGATCCCATCCAGAATATCCGGCTCATTTTTAAACCGATAGTTGGCATGGCTCAATGTCTGCAGACAGGTGTTACAGATGGTGCACAGATCATGACCCATGGCCTCTGCCTCGGATAAAATCCGAGCGGCAACCGCCAAAGAGAAGGCCGGTTTGCTTTCACGCAGACTGACCGCACCACAGCAGGTGGCCCGTGGCATGGGTTTGAGGGAGATTCCCAAAATATCTGCAACCGCTTCGGCTGAACTGGCAGCCTCTTTTTGGACCTGCTTGGCGGCGCAACCGGGATAATAGGCAAATTCGAGAGACATAGTTATTTCCTCGTTCAGCGTTCCCTATTCAGGAACGACCTCTTCGGCCTTGGTTTCAACATCCAAAGGATTGGCTTCAAGATCACGGTAGATTGATCTCAACTCTTCAATTCCTTGAGCTTTATGTGGGAATGGGGAAGGAATCTTACCCTTCTTCATCAGGTGGAAGGCAACCCCCATCTCGGCAAGGGTACCGACAATCCCCACGGAACGCATCAACAGGGTAAATTCATTCAAATCACCCGTTTTTTGGATATCCTCGTGGAAGGCCATGGCATGACGCTGCCCGACTCCATCCATGAACCCTTTGTTCATGCCCCGTGTCCGCAACTTAACAATGGCCTCCATGGGTTTGACATCCTTGGGACAGGTGGCTACACACTGGACGCAACGGACACAACTCCACATGCCCTTATCTTCGGAAAGCGCCTTCAACCGCTCGGTTTTTCTTCCCTCCCGAGGGTCGGAGACAAACCGGAACGCCTTGGCCAGAGCCGCGGGCCCCAGATAGTCAGAGCTAACCTCCGACATGGTACAGTCGGAATAACAGCTGCCACACATGATGCACTGGGTGACATTATTAACCTGCTCGTAAGCCGAAGCCCCCACCTTGGTATCGGAGTCTGGCCCATCTTGAAGATAAGGCTTGATCTGATGAACCTTGGCGAAAAAAGGACCGATATCGACAACCAAATCCTTGAGGACCGGCTGATTTCTCTGAGGTGAGATGGAGACAACCCCCCCCTCATCCACCACGGATCCGATGTGGGTTTTACAGGCCAACCGGGTTCGATCGCCAATTTTCATGGCACAGGAACCGCAGATGGCAGAGCGGCAGGATTGACGAAAAGTCAAACTGCCATCCTGATACCCTTTGACACTCTCAAGAAGGGTTAGAATTGTCGTGGTATCGGTTCCCTCAACTGGAAACTCCTGCCATTTGGTCTCCAACGAACCATTGGCTTTTTTCTCGTTACGTTGAATACGTAAGGTGAATTTTTTTGGCTCCATGTCCAACTCCATAAATGGAATAATGACAAGCTAAACGACCTTGAAAACGAAAAAACCACTTTCGCCAATGCCGCCCTAGATCATCTAAATCAGTACGTCCGTACTTTGGGTGTATATTCTGGGTTTCCGACGGTGCGAACCGTATCGAAAGAGAGATCGACCTTGCCGGTACTCTCATTCCAGGTGGTCAGAGTGTGCTTGCGCCACTGCTCGTCATTGCGCTCGGTAAAGTCGGTCCTGGAGTGGGCACCACGAGACTCCGTACGGGCCAACGCCCCTCTGACCACACATTCCGCCAGATCAATCTGGTTGTTCAACTCCCATGCCCGCAGGAGATCAATATTGAAGACGTCTGATTTATCCGCCACACTGACCTTGGCATAGTCGGACCGCCACCCTTCAATTTCGGTAGCAATCTTCTCCAACCCCTCGGGTTTACGGAAAACACCACAGTTGATATTGATGGAAGAGGCCACCCTGCTGTGCAACTCAACCGCTCTGACACCGGACTCTTCCCGGTTTTTAAGATCATTCAAGCCACTTCGGCACTCTTCCACATCAGACAGGGGAAACGCCGGAGCGCTCTTGATCTTCTTGACATACTCACTGGCCCTGGCCCCGGTCACTTTGCCGAAAACAATGGTATCCAGAAGGGAGTTACCACCCAGCCGGTTGGCACCATGTACCGAGACACAAGCCGCTTCACCAGCAGAGAAGAGACCCGGCAGAGGGGTTTCGCCATATTTATCGGTGCGAATACCACCCATGGAATAGTGCATGGTCGGGCGAACCGGAATCGGGGCGTCGATGGGATCAACGCCCTCCAGATCGATAGCCAGCTGGCGAATCTGGGGAAGCCGCTCAATAATTTTCTTGCCGCCAAGATGACGCAAATCCAGAAAAATACCGCCGTTTTTACCCCGCCCCTCAATAATCTCCGTCTGCTCTGCTCGGGAGACCACATCACGAGAGGCCAGCTCTTTTTTGTTGGGCGCATACTTGGACATGAAACGCTCACCTTCCGCGTTAATCAGAATGCCCCCTTCGCCCCGCGCCCCTTCTGTCACCAACACACCGGAGTTCAGCAGACCGGTGGGGTGAAACTGAACAAACTCCATATCCGCCAGCGGGGCACCAGCCCGTAAGGCCAGAGCCATGCCGTCACCGGTATTGGTGGTGGCGTTGGTGTTGGAGATGAAAACCCGACCGTAACCACCGGTCGCCATCAAGACGGCCTTGGCCTGGACAGGGTAGATGGCACTGGTTTTGATATCGAAAAGCACCATACCGGCCACATGACCATTGGCATCCTTGGAGACTTTCAGGATGCTGCACTCTTCATAAACTTTAACACCCGCCTTGACCAACTGCTCCCACAGAGTATGCAAAAGCACCTGTCCGGTTCGGTCCGCTGCGTAACAGGTACGGTCGAAGCTGGCGCCGCCAAAGGGACGTTGGGCAATCAGCCCGCCTTCCAATCGGGAAAAGGGAGTGCCCCAGCCATCCATCTCCAGGATACAACCAGGCGCCTCTTGACACATCAGGTCGATGGCATCTTCGTCGCCGATATAGTCGGCCCCTTTTACCGTATCGTAGGCATGGGACTCTTGACTATCTTCCGGGTCGATGGCTGCGTTGATACCACCCTGTGCCGCACACGAGTGGCTTCTAAGTGGGTGAATCTTACTCACAACAGCAACGTTAATGCCCGCTTTGACACCTTCTACCGCCGCACGCATCCCCGACAAGCCGGCCCCGACAATCACCAGGTCATGGCTATTCATACTTCCTCCTAAACAAAGTGTTACCGACTTGGTCATCGGCACAAAGCTCACACCGAGTGCCCAACAAAAAAAGGGACACCCATCAATGACTGGGTTTCTTAGATATGACGAATGGAACAAAAGCTCCATTTTAAACTGTAGATTCGGGAACAAAACAGGCTGTTAATATTAGCAGATTATGTAATACTAATAAACAATTACCGTTCCAAAGCCAATCGGACTATAACAACCGGTCGGCAGGTTGTCAAAACAGTTCCTGGCACTTTCCTAAATTTTTTTAATCTGCCCAGAAGACCGCTCTTGATTTGCCCAGACTATCACCCTGTGCTAGAAGTAGGGTTCGGTCTTTTTCTACCTTTTAATGTCTAGTGTGGTGGCGTGAAACTCATGAGCGAATTGGAAAACAAACGGGCAAAATACAACCCCCAGGCCCTGGAGACAAAATGGCAAGTTTTCTGGGAGAAGAACAAGGTCTTCCAGGCGACCCCTTCGGCGGATAAGGAGAAATATTATGTCCTGGTCATGTTCCCCTATCCATCTGGCAGAATTCATATGGGCCACGTACGCAACTATGCCATCGGCGATCTGATCGCCCGTTATCAACGGCTCTGCAACAAAAACGTCCTCAACCCCATCGGCTGGGACGCCTTTGGCATGCCGGCAGAAAATGCCGCCATCCAAAAAAAATCCCACCCGGCCCAATGGACCTATGACAACATCGATGCCATGCGCAGTGAGCTTAAGTCCATGGGTCTCTCCTACGACTGGAGCCGTGAATTGGCCACCTGTGACCCAGACTATGCCCATTGGGAACAGGCTCTTTTCCTCAAACTCTACCATAAAGATCTCATCTATCGGAAAAAGGCACTGGTCAACTGGGACCCGGTGGACCACACCGTTTTAGCCAATGAGCAGGTGATCGATGGTAAAGGGTGGCGCAGCGGCGCTCCGGTAGAACGGAGAGAGCTGTCTCAATGGTTTCTTAAAATTACCGATTATGCCGATGAGCTGCTGGCAGGCATCGACAACCTCCCCGGCTGGCCAGAGACCGTCAAGACCATGCAGACCAACTGGATCGGCAAAAGCCATGGAGTCGAGTTCTCCTTTGATATCCTAGGAGCAGAGACCACCCTGCCGGTTTATACCACCCGACCAGACACCATCATGGGGGTCACCTTCTGCTCGGTGGCGGCGGAACACCCCCTGGCCAAACTGACCGCAGAGAACAATCCCGAGGCCCAGGCCTTCATTCAAGCGTGCCAAAGCACCGGAACCAGCGAAGAGGCCATCGAAAGACTGACCAAAAAAGGGTTTGATACCGGCTTTAAAGCTCTGCACCCTTTTACCGGCGAAGAGATCCCCATCTTTATTGCCAATTTTGTTCTCATGAGCTACGGAACAGGGGCTGTCATGGCGGTTCCAGCTCATGATCAGCGAGATTTTGAGTTTGCGCAAACCTATCATCTGCCGGTCAAAGTGGTCATCCAACCCGAGGGGACGGTGTTGGACGGCGAGAGCATGACCGAGGCCTATGTGGGGCCGGGAAAATTGGTTAACTCTCAAGAGTTTAATGGGCTAGACAATGTCATTGCCCAAAAAAAAGTGGCCGATGCCTTCGAAAGCAGAGGAATCGGCAAAGCCAGCACCAACTACCGGCTGAGAGATTGGGGGATCTCTCGGCAACGCTATTGGGGCAACCCTATTCCCATGGTCCAATGCCCACGCTGTGGTGTGGTACCGGTTCCTGTAGAGCAACTGCCGGTCTCTCTGCCGGATGATGTGGAGCTGACCGGTGTCGGCAACCCCCTGGTTCGCCACCCCACCTGGAAACAGTGTACCTGCCCCAACTGTCAGGGAGAGGCGGAACGGGAGACCGACACCATGGATACCTTCATGGAGTCCTCCTGGTATTTTCTTCGCTACTGCAGCCCCAAAGAGACAACCGCACCTCTTAATAAGAAAGAGGTCGACCACTGGATGCCGGTGGATCATTATGTAGGCGGCATTGAACATGCGGTACTGCATCTGCTCTACGCCCGGTTTTTCCACAAAGCCCTACGGGATATCGGCGAGGTCTCCTGCGATGAACCATTCCTAAAACTCCTGACTCAGGGCATGGTACGAAAAGACACCGTTCACTGTCCCCAGCATGGCTGGCTCTATCCCGACGAATCGGCAGAGAGCAAGGGCGTTCATACCTGTGTCCAGTGTGGTGCTCAGGCGACATTGGGTCGTAACGAAAAAATGTCCAAGAGCAAAAACAACGTTGTGGACCCCAACGATCTGATTGCCGGATATGGGGCAGACACCGCCCGGCTGTTTATGCTGTTTGCTGCCCCACCCGATCAGGATCTGGAGTGGAACGAGTCTGGGGTTGATGGGGCCTGGCGATTCCTCAACCGACTCTGGCGACTGCTTTTGGATATTCAAGAAAAGCATGCCGGCTCTTTACCCGCCACTACCACCCCGCACAGCGTAAACCTGAAAAAGTTACGCGGCAAGGTGCATGAGACCATAGAAAAAGTAACCTTGGATATGGAGCGTCATCAATACAACACCGGTATTGCGGCGGTTATGGAGATGATCAACGCCGGGGTCAAATATATGGGTTCCAACGAGGAAGATCCCGAAGCGGGACCGGTTTTGATGGAGCTGGCCCACTCGGCCACCCTTCTGCTCAGCCCTTATGTGCCTCACATTACCGAAGAGTTATGGCAGATTTTGGGTGGCAAAGATCACCTGGGGCACCAACGCTGGCCTAAAGCAGACCCAGAGGCCCTGATAAAAGAGGAGATAACGGTCGTGGTCCAGGTGAACGGGAAACTCCGCTCCCGTCTGACCCTGCCTGCTGGGGCCTCTAAGGAGGAGCAAGAGAGGGCGGCTCTGACTGATCCAAAAATTATCAGCAATCTGGAGGGGGTCACCGTGCGCAAGGTGATTGTCGTTCCCGGAAAGCTGGTCAACATTGTTGCAAAATAGGGCGAGGCATACCCCAAACCCCGCCGGGGACCGTGACGCTCCCCGGACCTCTGCAACGGGTATTGTCATACGAAGGGCTTGTGCGGGTTCGGGCTAAAGAAGATGATAGACTTTTACTGGCTGGGAGGCTGGTCTGGCTGATTAAGTTGATTAAGCTGCTCCAGCCGGTCTGGGTCGTCCGTAGCCACCTGGGGCGGCGGGACGGCGGCCTCCTCCATTGGCTGCCGATGAGGTGGCACCTCTTTCTGGGAAGCCAGCGCCTTTTTGGCCTGCTCTTCTCTCTCTTCTTCCCTGGCCAGCCAAGCCTGAGAAGCGGCCTCTTCCCGAGCCTCGATTGTTGCAAGAATCTGCCGTTCTCGCTCTGCCTTCTCCTCGGCCAACTGGCGCTCCTTCTCTGCTTTTTCCTCGGCCAGACGCTTCGCCAAAGCCTCCGCCTTGGCTTTAGCCTCCGCTTCTGCCTTCAATTTGGCAGCCCGCTCAAGGCGAAAAGCGCCCACCTGCTGATCTACCCAGATGGCCTGTTCCGGTGTTAACAGCTCTGCAAGCCGATCCTGCTCCTTTTTAGCATTGATATGACCCTGGTCGGCCGCCAACGTATACCATTGTTGGGCAATAGCTGGATTTTTCTCCATCCCAATGCCCCAAAGGTAGAGACGGGCCAACAAAACCTGTGCCTCGGCATTATCTTCCTTGGCTGCCATACTGAAAAAATGTGCCGCCTTGGCAGGGTCTTCCTTCACCCCCAAACCCAGCAGATACATCATACCCAAGTCGATCTGACTCTGCTGATGCCCCTGCTTGGCCGCTGCCTGGAACCAACTGGTTGCCGCCATCAAATCAGCCAGGTTTCCCACCCGACTGGAGAGAATGGTGCCCAAACGATATTGGGCCTCCGGGTTGCCACGCACCGCAGCCAGTCGGGTCTGGTTATAGGTAGGAACCGCTATGCGGCTTGGTGTTGTATCGGCTGAGTGCTCACCCCCCTCCAGTACACCAGAAGAGTCGCTCTCCTCAATCTTTTGGGGTGGGGGTACCGGAGCGCCCAGGCGGATCAAACTGTTTTTGGCCTCAAAGCTCCCCGCCATCGCCCCCTTGCCATACCACTCAATGGCCTGATGATGATCGGCCTTGACACCCAAACCCTGCTCATAAAAATAGCCAAGAAGGTTCAGAGCCTTGGAATGACCACCGTCGGCTGCTTTTCGAATCCACAAAGCCGCCTTGGCATGATCCTCCTTCACCCCTTCTCCGGTATAATAGAGCATACCCAAATTGAGTTGCCCCTCAGGAGAGCCACGCATGGCCGCAACCTCAAACCAAGCAAAAGCCGCCTGAAGATCTTTGGGTGCCACCTCTCCACTCGCCAGCATGGTTCCCAATCGATTTTGGGCATCCAGAGATCCCTCTCGAGCAGCTCGCAGGGTTTCGTAATAGTGATTGAGTGCCGTCATCGGCGGGGGAGGAGCAAAGTCGGCTGTTGCCAGAAAGGGCAAAAAAACCACGAACAACACCAACCCCATAATAATCAGCCTGAGCTGATCATGCCCTTGTCGGTAGTCGATCTGACCTCGATGAATGGTTCCCTTATTGAGCAGAGAAGGCCGGTTGTTGACTCTCATGATATCTCCATTACCTGGCTGAACCTAGAAACGGCCCTTGTCAGCACCCACGGCCAACAGCCGTTTTCATCTTGAACGCTAAAACCCAAAAAAGTTCGCACCATGATGGGGTTACCTCCTCTCTGAGTTTACATGGTTTCATCTAAAATTTACATTGTTTTTATGTAACAGACCCCTCATGAAAAAGACGGCAGGAAAAGGGCTCTTTTCAGCGTGAGGAGAAAAACAAAAAAACTCAACGGGATTCTGGGGGTGAGAGGGGAGGAAGGGAACCGGCTTTTTGGTTGACAACAGACTCAATGACAAAAGAGCCTGACATCTCATCCAAAGCTCGAACAACCTTATCGATATCCACCAGACCATAGAGAAAGATCTCCTGAACCCCACCTCCGGCAACCCGAATGCGCGTTCGACCGTTTTCTGAGGAGACCTTGATTCGAAGCTGCCCCCCCCGTCCAGATCGGGCACTTATGGGGCCGGGATGGGGAGAAAAACCACCTCGACGAAGCGCCTTGCAAACCTTGGCGCCATTATCGGTCAAGCTGGTATGCCGTGTGGCTTTTTTTTTCACAATGGTATTACCCGGACCAACTGGGGTAGGATGAGGCAGTTTGAAAAGTTGGTGCCCGCGCCCGGAATCGAACCGGGACTCTCGAAAGAAACGGATTTTAAGTCCGCAGCGTCTACCAGTTCCGCCACGCAGGCCCAACGGTGTATGATCTAGCATTGACTCGGAACGCCGTCAACCGTATTTACTCTTATTAGTCTTTTTTTTATCTATTCTTTTTTTTAACTTAACCCCTTTTAATACCGGATTTTCCCATGACGGCCTCAAAAAACAGATCGCCAAAAAGCCAACAGATGGCGACAACAGCCATCCACTCCGGTCGTCATCAAACCCAGGAGAGAGAGAACAGCCCTCCCCTTTTCCTCACCTCCAGCTTTACCTTTCATTCTGCCCAACAGGCTGCTGCCGTGTTCGCAGGAGAGGAAAACGGCAATCTCTACAGCCGCTTCACCAATCCAACCGTAGCCGCCTTCGAAGAGAGAATCGCCACATTGGAAGGGGGAGAGCGTGGCGTCGCCATGGCATCGGGCATGGCAGCCATCACCTCGGTTTTTCTGGGCCTTCTCGCCGCGGGGGACCACTTGGTCTTAAGCCGCTCGGTCTTTGGCTCTACCTCCAACCTTGCCAACGGCCTGCTGACTGACATGGGCATTGACACCACCCAGGTTCCTCTCTCCAATCTGGATGCGTGGCGCCAAGCCGTTCGACCGGAGACCAAGCTGTTTTTTGTTGAGACCCCTTCCAACCCCACCTTGGAAATGGTCGATCTGACTGCGCTCTCCCAACTGGCCAGAGAGAGAAACATTCTTGTCGCGGTAGATAATGTCTTCTGCACCCCGTGTCTGCAGAGGCCTCTGGCTTTGGGGGCCGACCTGGTGATCCACTCTGCCACCAAATATCTTGATGGACAGGGGCGGGTCTTGGGGGGCGTGGTGATCGGTTCCGAATCTTTAATCACCGAAAAAATCTACCCCATACTCCGTAATGCCGGCCCTACCCTCTCTCCCTTCAATGCCTGGGTGCTTTACAAAGGGATGGAGACCCTACCCTTGCGTATGGAGAGGCACTGTGACAACAGTCAGATTGTCGCAGAGTTTCTGGCAGAACAGCCCCTTTTAGCCTCCCGAGTCAACTATCCCGGCCTCTCAAGCCATCCGCAACATCAACTGGCTGCCCGACAGATGGACCGCTTTGGGGGTATTGTCTGCGTAGACCTTGGCAGTCGTGAACGGGCTTATACCTTTATCAATGGCCTGGAGTTGGCCACCATCACCGCCAACCTGGGAGATGTCCGCACCCTGGTCACCCACCCAGCCTCCACCACCCACGCCAAACTTTCAGAAGAGAATCGTCTGGCCGTTGGCATCACTCAAGGCTTGGTCCGCTTTTCCATCGGCCTGGAAGCGGCTGATGATATCTGCGAGGATCTTCTGCAGGCACTGCATACCCTGCCGTATCGTTAGTCGAGACCCATCGAGACAAAGGTTAAAGGCAATGAAAGCCAGATTAGGACAACGGTTAAAGGCAAAGTCAACACCTTGGGAGGCCTTGCAGGCCACCAATTGGAAGGCATTCATGCCTTCCAAGACCCATCCACAATCGTTTTGTACAAATTTGGTTTGAAATCTCTATAACTGCAAAAACAATATTTTGAGCATCATCCAAACCCATCAGGGACTTAGCCGTCCCTGGACCCAATCGTGTCCAATTTTGGTTTGATTTGACTATACACAGCAAAAAGCCCTCTTACCAATATTCTGGATAAAAGGGCTTATATCAGCCAGGCTTTTTCTGGGCTTATCCCCAAAGCCTTATCAAGTCAGTTGATGGAATCTAGGGGTTCCAAGGAAGTTCATATCCCTCAGGTGCTACCGCTTCATTGGGGATCATCCGAAAGAATTTAATACCCAGAAGGTAGATAACTCCCGCAATACCAATACCACCAAAGCCCAGAACAAACTCAATCAAAGCCGGGGTGTAGGTGGCAACCTGTCCATCTAAAAAGGCGCTGGAAACCTCATAACCCGGAAACATCTTCAATGGGTAGGACTGTCCCGCCAAAAGGAGATGGGCTACAAACGCAAACGTGCCAATGATCGAAGAGAAAGAGGCAACCATTACGCCACCAATGCTGTTGCCAAACTTGGGGTTAAACAGTACCGCCAGAGGAATAATGATCGTCGCCCCCCAAACACCAAACAGATAGAGCCACGCATAAGGACCGGTGAGAATCCAGCTCTGTACATCATAAAAAGCCGGAGAATAATAGCGGGTAAACTTTTCGACAACCAGCAGGTAAGCAACCAAAAAAGTAAAGAAAATAAAGGCGTTACGCAAGCCAAAAACAACCTTGTCTTCCAAGACCCGGTTGGTTCTCTTAAAGGTGGTCACCAGCAATAAAATGGAGATGGCCGTACCCGACGAAAGAGAGATGGCAACGAAGGTTGGAGCGGTAATGGCCGAGTGAAACACCTCCCGTGCATGGATAACACCAAAAATGGAGCCGGTACCCGTGGTCAGAATCACCCGCCACAAAAAGGCGGCACTACCAATAACCTTGGTAAATTGCTGATATTCAAACATGCTCCAAAGATAGAGAAAACAGAGGAGGATAAACCCGGAATAGAGAAAAACATTCAAGGTGAACATGGAGCGAAAGTTCATGTGCATGACGGTCAGAAGCAGTCGATCAGGTCGACCAAGATCCAGCATGAGAACCGCCAAGCCACCAATCAGCAGAGCAATGGCTAAAAAAGCCGAAAATCGACCAAACTGCTTAAATTGCTTGACGGCAAAAACCGTCGACATGGAACCAACATTGAGCGCCCCCGATGCCATCACCAACAGAGAAATGGCAAACACATGGGGAATACCCCAGGCAATTTTGTTATTCATACCGGTAATGCCATGGCCGTTAATCTCTACGGCGACAAAGGCGCCTAACCCCATCAGAGCCAGAACACCCAGAAAAATCACCAGCTTCCAGTAACCAAAAGAGCGACCTTCAATCGCAGAAAATTGACTTAGCATTGTGCTCCCCTACAGCCCTTGGTAGTGAACGTGCGGTTTCAAGCCCAGATCCTCGCGGATGGTTTGGGTTTTCACCTCTCTGATTCGCATGGCTATTTCTGATTTGGGATCGTTGAGATCACCAAAGATCATCGCCTTGTGTCCCGCATGTCCACACGCCTGCACACAGGCGGGCTGCTTACCGTCATCGACCAGGTGGACACAAAAAGTACATTTTTCGACTACCCCCTTGGCCCGGATGGGCACATTGGGGTTTCCTCCCTCAGGAAACTCGGTCTTATGGTAGACCAAAGAGCGCGCTTTGTAAGGGCAGGCCAACATGCAGTAGCGACACCCAATACAGCGATGTTTATCAACCAGTACAATGCCATCCTTGCGGATAAAAGTGGCCTCCGTCGGGCAGACATGGGCACACGGCGGATTTTCGCAGTGGTTGCACAACACCGGCAGGCTGACGCTGGGGCGGCGGTGGTCCTTATCGCGAATCTCCAGCTTGCGAATCCAGTGGATATCCCGAGTAGGATCACCAAACAGGGGAACATTGTTCTCCTGGCGACAGGCTCGGGTACAGGCCGTGCAGTTGGATTCGCACTTGGTTACATCGATCAACATCGCCCATCGTTGATCCCCAGAGGCTTCACTTTTGTCGGGGGGAGGGGCCGCAATCAGTGTCAGACCGGGGGCCAATGCAACCCCTGCAGCCGCCACACCACCCAAGCCCAAAACCGTTCTTCTATCCATGGTCATGGTATCAATCCCTGTTTAGCTTCAAATCATATTACATACAGACATAAGACCTGCCGGAATGATCAGCCGGAATTATTTCGGATATACGTGACACTCAAAACAGTCAGGTGAGGCACTCACATAGCCGTGACATTGGTCACAAAATTTTTCATGGCTCTGATGACACTCTGCGCACTTGAGCAGACTCTCGGAGCGAATACGAACCCCTTGCCGAACTGTCTCTGCGCGACGGTGTTTTAAAAAGTCCATGTGATTACGACGCATCCACTCTGTCTCGCGAATGCAACTCTCCCCTTTGGCCTTTTCAAGCTGGGGGGGGCCACCGGCATAGGATGGGTGGCTATTTGCCGATGCGTCATGATCAGGTGTGCCGCTGGCCAGAACAACAGAAGGAAGGACAAAAATTGCCCAGACCAAAACCAGCAACAGGGGAAACCGTGCGGGATATGATGGAAGAGACCTCACGTACCTGCCTCCTAAGAACTAATTTGAAACGGTTTGTAAAAAAGGGACAACCAACCCCGATCGCCCAGTTTTGCCTGTTAAACAGAGCAAAAAAAGGGCCGATCCAAGGGGGTGATTATCTCATTACAACCAGGAGTGGATCTTATGCTTTTCCACCAAATCCACAAAACCGGCGTAGTCGGTGATCTGCACGCCGTCAATCAGGCTGGTCAAGGCGCGGGCTTTCAGGTCGGCACTCAAGGCAAACACCTCGGTTCCTCCCTTGACTGCCTCTTCGATAACAGAAGATTTGCTCGATCCGCTCATGGCAGCATAGACCCCATCTTCCAGGAGAAGAATGATATCTCCGCTGGCGACAAAGCGCATGCAGCTTTCCAGCGCACTGTTTTGAAAGGGAGATTTATTAATAGTATGAAGCATTTTCATGTCCCCCCTAGAATGCCATAATGTTGTGTTGTTCAGCCATCATGGCTGCGATCTCTTTGGAATCCACCACTTTTGGCTTGATGGGTGCCTCGGTCTCTTCATCCTCTCCGATCACCAGGAGATCATCGGCAGTCATACCGCGATCTTCCATGGATTGACGATCGACAAAGACATTTTCGATCTCGTAGTCGACAAACACACCGTAGGTTTTCTCGAAACCTTTAATACCCAACTCATCGGTATTCTGTCCCTGTTTAAGAGCCAAAACCCCATCATCCATGAAAACCACAGAGATGTCGGCATCGTAGGCCGCCATGATGAGTTTAACCTCCAGCCCCTCATACACATAGATCGTGCCGTGGGGAGCCTTACGGACGGTGAACATGATTTTTTTGATATCTTCCGACATAATGCTATGCTCTCCCTTAATCCCCGAAGGTCACCATACGGTCTGCTTCAATCGCCATCATGGTCAACTGACCCAGGCCCGAAATCCGCACGTTATCGACAAGAACATCGTCCACAATACCCCGACGTTTTGCCGCCGCAATACAGACAACAATATCGATGCCCGTTGCACCCAGCTCCGACCAGCGATTGGCAATGTGCCGGTCGTCCTGAGGGGGTTCCATCAGCTTGGTGACGTTGTATACCCCATCGTGGTAGAAGAAGATGCCCCGAATTTCATGCCCTTTATCGATTACTGCTTTGATAAAATGGTAGGCACTATCAGAAGCCTCATGGTTATAAGGTCCTTCATAGATGCAGACTGCTAGTTTCATACTTGCCTTCCTCCAGTTCTTGCCACGGGAGACAATCCCGTTAAAAAAAGCCCAGTAAAAATCGCCCAAAACCACTGACAAAGACCGCTGGAAGCCGACTCCTTGCCAGTTATTTAGAATATTAGTATATCACGATCTGATAATATTGAAATGAATAATTTACAGCAGAAGGATAATTCTCTCAACCTTCGAATGGCGCCACTTTTCTTTGCCGCCAAAACGCCGCCAAAAATGGCGCCCAACCCTCTGCCCCTGCCGAATGAATATGGGCATAGGAGGCGAAGACATTTTTGTAGAGAATACCATCGTTCTGCCCATCCACCCCAAAACCCCGGGTGACCCGATAGGCAAAACGGACCCCCTCACCTACCCTGACCACTCGGGAATAGTGAAACTCATGACAGCGAACCGGCTCCCCCTTTCCCGGCCAGGATACATTTCCTGTCCCTTCAAGCTCCATGAAGCCATACCCTTGCGGACGTCGGTGCATGACAATATCAATGGGAAGCGCGCCGGCAAACCTGGCCGTGCGATCCTGCCACTGAATCTGCTCAGCCAACACCATCAACCCACCACACTCCGCATAGACCGGAAAGCCCCGCTCAACGTGGTCTCGAATATCTCTCATCAACGAGCGATTGGCCGCCAGCTCCTCCATGAACATTTCGGGAAACCCCCCACCGATAAACAGACCATCAGCCTCAGGAAGTTGCGCATCCCGCAACATGGAGAAAGGGATAAGCTCCACCCCTTCGGCCTGAAGGGCCTCCAGATTATCCGGATAATAGAAGTGAAAGGCCCGATCCGCTGCATAGGCGACCCGGACCGGTGGCAGTTTGGATGGCGAACAAGGAGGGGCCGCAGCCCAATCCAACGGGGCGGCCGATTGGGCCAGGGTGATGATGCGATCCAGATCCACATGGGCGGCGACAAAGGCGCCAATCACACCGATCCGATCTGCCAATTCCTCCCGCTCACCGACCGGTTCCAGACCCAGATGCCTCTCATCAATCACCACCTTGGCACTGCGAGGCAGCACCCCAAGAATCGGAGCTGAACAGTACCGATCGATGGCAGCACGCAGCCGCTTTTCATGGCGAGGCGTGGCGACATTATTGAGAACCAACCCCTTGATGGAAGCCCCACCGGGAAAATCTTGCAGACCTCGCACCAGCGGGGCGACCCCTCGGGCAATTCCCTGACAGTCCACCACCAGCAAAACCGGAGATTGGAGAGATTCTGCCAAGCCCGCCCCACAGTCACTTCCCTCGATATCCTGACCATCATAAAGGCCATGATTGCCCTCAATGAGAGAGATGTCAGCCCCCATCCCATTGCGGACAAACCGCTCCTGGACAACAGCTCGCCCCATCAGAAAAATATCCAGATTGCGGCAATCCCGACCATTGGCAGCCAAGGTCAACCAGCGAGGGTCAATAAAATCCGGACCTTTTTTAAAAGGCTGCACAATCAACCCTTTGGCCGTCAGGGCTGCTGTCAAGCCGATGGATAGCAGGGTTTTGCCGGAACTCTTTCGGGGAGCGGCTACCATTAGACGGGGGAAAAGGTGTTGTGTCATGGGAGTGTTGTCACTATGGTTGCACAGTGGAAAAGTGGACCCTTCCCCGATAACTATTCTGATCAGGAGAGATCCAACGAGGGGTCCAGGCGAGAGGTGGAACCCTTATTGAGCGGGGAAAGAATAAGGGATTATACCCTGAAAGACAAAGGTACCCCTTTTACCACCACACATTTGGCAGAAAAACATCTTTTCAGACAGGGCAGGCAACCGTGCAAAAAAAGAGCGTCGGCGTACTTCTCCTACAACTTGGCACTCCCGATGAGCCAACCCCTTCGGCGGTGCGTCGTTATCTGGCCGAGTTTTTATCCGACCCTCGGGTGGTGGACCTCTCCCGGTGGCTCTGGCTCCCCCTGCTTCACGGAATAATTCTGCGCCGTCGGCCCCCTCGTTCTGCCGCTCTCTATCAAAAAATCTGGCGCCAGGACGGCCTCTCCCCTCTGCTCTACTTTACCCAGCAGCAACAAAAAGGGGTTGAGGCGGCTCTAGGTAAAGAGGTGATGGTCCGGTTTGCCATGCGTTATGGCAATCCCAGCCTGAACAAGGTGCTGGATGAGATGATGGCAGCCGGGGTGACCAGGTTGCTGATTTTTCCTCTTTATCCACAGTTTTCCGCCTCGACAACCGGCTCGGCTCTTGATGGTGTTCAGCGCTATTTTGCCCAGAAACGCGCTATTCCAACCCTCCGTTTTGCTCAACCTTTTTATGATCACCCCCTCTATATCAAAGCGTTGGCAAAGCCGATCAACAAAAATCCGACCAAAAAAGACAAACCCTTTTATCTGTTCACTTTTCACGGCCTTCCCCAACGACATGCCGATGAGGGGGACCCCTACCCGGATCAGTGCCGGATTACCGCCGAAAAGCTGGCCAAAGCCCTCTCTCTTCCCTCCGACCGCTGGCGGCTGACCTTTCAATCTCGTTTTGGTCGAGACCCCTGGCTTCTGCCAGCTACGGATGCCGAGTTGGCTCGTCTTCCGGCCCAGGGGCACACCCAGGTTGTGGCGGTCTGCCCCGGCTTTGTCTCAGACTGCCTGGAGACCCTGGAGGAGATTGCCCAAGGAGGAGAAGCCCATTTTTTACGCTCAGGAGGAGAGCGTTTCCACTGCCTCCCCTGCCTGAACGATAACCCCTCTTGGCTATCGGCCCTATCCCAAATGGTTGCGGCAGAACTCTCCGGCTGGGAAAAATGATGGGGATGTCGACTCTTTTTCCTGGAGTAGACGGAAAAACATGACAATATCCCTCTAAACTTGTAGACTTAGCTGATCAAATATGTTAGGGATTTATTGTTTAGAGAAGCACACTTTTTTCCCATTTCAAGCGCTGAAGGTAGCCAATAATGATTTCCATCCCCCAACTACAATCCTTGGATGAAGCCCAACTGCTTGTCGAGGAGTTGGTAGGAAAAGTAGACGAGGCCAGTGCCGACCTCAACACGGCCAGTGAGTTCTCCCACAAAAACACCCAGGTCATCGAAAAACTGGCTGCTGCTGCTCTGGAGATTGGCAAAGCGGTTAAAATGATTAAAAATATTGCTGGTCAAACCAACATGCTGGCCCTGAATGCCGCCATCGAAGCAGCGGGGGCAGGTGAAGCGGGCAAAGGGTTTGCGGTGGTGGCCAACGAGGTGAAGGATCTGGCTAGACAGACGGCGGAAGCGACCAATCTCATCTCCCAAAAAATGGCGGAGATCCAAAAAAATTCTGTTGAAGCCTCCAGTATTGCCAAGGAGATTACCGGCAGCGTGGATAAGGTCCGGGACTCCAACAACGAAATTCTTCAAACCGCCCAAGACTCCGCTGCGGCTCAGGGCCTTTAATAGCCCTCTTCCCCCCAACCGGCACACCTTAATCGCCCAACCTCTCCCCCAGGGAGGGTTGGGCGATTGTTTATTTTTGCTCCTGCCACCCCTCCCCATAGGTCTCTTGAATGTAGTCCAAGGTGGGGCGAAAACCCATTTCGAACAATATCTTATCCCGTTGAGCCTGGGGGTGGAGATCTTTCTCATCTCGAATACGTCGCCAGACACGGGGCGGAGCGGCCCGAGGGTGGTTCCAGGCCGTCAACCAGCGGGCGACGCTGTTGTTGAAACTGGTTGATACCACACGGGCATCTCGTCTTAGCACCTCATCCCGAACCGACTTCTGCACCTGAGCCTTATACTGACCTCCGGCACTCTCGGTGGTCATGGTTTGGGAGAGCACCACTTTGGCAATCGCTCCGTTCATCCGGTCCAAAAACTGTTCATACCCCACGTTGCCGCCTCGGGTCGCCTCGATCAACTCCACCTGCATCCCCTCGGGAACAATAATACCGGAGTCGGCTTGGATGGCTCTAAGAGCCGAAAGAAGCCGCTGCCTCTCCTCCTCGGTGGCATTGGCCGGGTAAGAGCCTTTGGCGGTAGGCATACCAAATTTATCCATGAAAATGGACCACATCTTGATGCCGTTGCGCTTAAAATAGACCGGCCAATAGAGCCAGTGGGCCAACCCCAGTCCATACGGTTCGTCATCATTATCGGCTCCGGTGGAAAAATGCCAGAACTTGTGGGGGGGTAACAGCTCCCCTTGATACTGATTAACCAACCGAAGCACCAGGTTCCCCTGATTATCGAAGGCAAATCGCTTCTGTTTTCTCACCCGCAGGTCGGCAAGCTCCACCAACCCATTGCGCCGCTCCCAGAGACACTCTGCCACTGAATAGCCGTAAAAAATACCGTAGAGCATTTTATCGGTGATGGCATCCCAGTCGATGCGCACAAGCATATCGCGAAGATGATCTGCGGCTCGTTGACTCTCCTTGCGGTCATCTCCTGGCACCACGCCCCACTCCGCCGATGTGACCGACATGCGTCGCTGCTGGAAGGTAGAGGCCACCTGATCGTCACGCAGAAGATCTTCATAAAGAGCATAATCTCCCCCTCGCCCCTGTAAGACCGTGTCTTGTGGCACCAGAAGGGCAGAGGCTGCCAGAAAAGGGCGGGTGATATCACGCCCCTCTCTGCCCGGCGAAACCTCTCGCATCAGAGGTTTACTGTTTTTGGCCAAATTCTGTGTCATCCATCTTACTCCCTATAGACATGAAAACCCTTTATTTTTCTCAATGATATACGTGCAAACTACCCAGTAATCTGCCTAATAAAAAGTTGAAGAGGTTCCACAAAACAGGCTCCACCCTATCGATAGGTGAGGAAAAGAGCGCGCCAAAAGGGAATAACCCTATATTTTTCCTTTATCATCGCACTATCATTCATTAATTTATTATTGTGGTTATTCTAATAATTTAATCTGCCAAGCTAGCTCCGGCTTATCGATATTACATCTGCCCAACACCACAGGAACCAACCAAAACATGTTGAATTTGATTAAAAAACTTACTGTAAAGCAGCGCATCAACCTGAACCTGTTGCTTGCCTTCCTGGGCATTCTCATCATCGGCCTGCTCTCCAGCCTCTCCACCAAAGATACCATGCTGGAAGACAGGAAGATCGAGATCCGTCAACTGGTTGAGGTGGCGCACGGTATACTGAATAACTATCATGCCAAACAGATGGCTGGGCTGATGAGCCCTGCCCAGGCTCAGCAGGCGGCTAAAGATCAGATTAGAACCCTCCGCTTTGAAGGGGAAAACTATTTCTGGATCAACGACTATAACGCCATCATGGTCATGCACCCCATCAACGCTCAACTGGAAGGCCAGGACCTCTCCAATCTGGCGGATAAAAACGGTCAGAAATTTTTTCTCTCCTTTGTCGATATTGCCACCAAACAGCAGGCGGGTTTTGTCCACTACCTCTGGCCCAAACCAGGCATCAAGGCGCCCGTTGCCAAAATTTCCTATGTGAAAGATTTCAACCCTTGGGGCTGGATTATTGGTACCGGCCTCTATCTGGACGATATTGACAGCGCTTTTCAGGAAAACCTGCTCACTCTTCTGCTCAACATGCTGGCCGTTGCCCTGGTGATGCTGCCGGTCTCCTTCTTGATTGCCCAGACCATCCTGCGGCAACTGGGTGCCGATATTTTGGAGCTGGAAGAGGTAGTTCGCAACATCTCCTCAGGAACCCTCACCTCCCGAGTCCAGGCCAAAGGAGGGAAAGAGATCCGCGGTATTGCCCGCCACATCAATGAACTGGCCGGCAACCTGGAAAACAGCATGCGGGTGGTCAGCCTCCACTCCGGCAGCATCACGGCCTGTGCGGCGGAGTTGGTCAAAATTCGTTATCTGGTCGGTGGAGACTCGGCCTCCTCTCAGCAAATCGTCACAGAAACCATCCAGCACAACAGCAAACTTTCCAGCGAGATCCACACCATCTCCAGTGCCATTGAAAAAACCTCCGAGAGCATCTCCACCGTCAACGAGTCGGCTCAAGAGGTCTCTGGCAGCGTCATCACCATTGCCGCCGGTGCCGAGGAGGCCAGCGCCAACATCTCCACCATGGCCTCAGCCGCTGAAGAGATTACTGCCAACCTGGGTGGTGTCAATCAGAGCCTGGAACAGGTTGATCAATCGGTCAACGGCGTCGCCACCTCCATCCGACAGATGACCGCCTCTCTGGGAGGCGTCCGTGAGCTGTGCATCTCCGCCAGTCAGGAGTCCACCAAAGCCAAGCAACTCTCCGACGGTACCGAACCGGTCATGGCCCGGCTCTCCTCCTCGGCTCAGGAGATCGGCGAGGTGGTGGAGGTGATCAACAACATTGCTGAACAGACCAACATGCTGGCTTTGAACGCCTCCATCGAAGCCGCCGGAGCGGGAGAGGCCGGCAAGGGGTTTGCCGTGGTTGCCAACGAGGTTAAGGAGCTGGCCCGACAAACCAGCGAAGCAACCCGGATGATTCACGATAAAATCCAGGGCATCCAAAGCAGTACCGGCGAGGTAGCCGATGCCAATCGGCAGATTGGGGCTGTCATCAGCCGCATCAATCTATCCAATCAGGAGATCACCTACTCTGTCGAACAGCAAAACAGCACCATGCAGACCATTTCTGAGGCCATGAATGGGGTAGCTCAAGGGGCGGCCGAGGTGACCCGTAACGCCAGTGAACTCAACACGGCTGCCAGCGAAGTGGCCCGCGCCGCGCAAGAGGCTGCCAGCGGAACGGCTGAGGTTGCCCAGACCGCTTCCATCGTTGCAGCCAGCGCCGAAGCGGTTGCTGCAGCCAGCACCGAGGCCAGCCAACAGGCCGACAACATCAAAAGCTCCATGTTCGAGGTAAAAGGTGCCTCCAACGAGGTTCAAGCCAAAATGGATGAGGCCGGCAAGATAGCGGAGCAGGCTCAAGGCTCTGCCTATCTTTTCGAGCGGATGGGAGACATTCTCCAGGGCATGACCGGGGCCCTTTTTGCGGCTCAAATTGAGATGGAAACCGGTAAGCCACCCTTTGATTTGCGCGGCTTTAAATCGGCTCACCTACAGTTGCAGAGTCAGCTGGAACAGGCTATCCCTGGACGTCTCAAACTGGAAATTTCCGACCTTTCTACAGCTGAAGGCTGTATTCTTGGTCAGTGGATTGCCAGTGGAGAAGGGGAAGAGCTGTTTGGTCAAAACAGCTTTTTCGCAGAGCTTGTCGAAGCCCATGATGCCGTCCATGCAGAGGCCCGGAATACGTTGCAGATCATCAATCAAAAAGGGCGGGAAGGACGATCCGAAGCGGATGAAGCTCTCTCCCGCTTTCTGGAGGCGCGCGATATTGTCTTCAACCGGATCAACCGGCTCTACCTGGGAGAGAGTGCAGAGACTGAGCCTCAGCTCTATTTCAACTGGAGTGAAGAGCTGGAAACCGGCATCGAATTTGTCGATTATGACCATCAAATCTTGGTGGGAATGGTCAACGACCTGCATCAGGCCTTAAAGCAGGAGCGGGGTTCCGATGCTCTGGAAAAAATCCTCAGTGCACTGGCCCAATATACCGTGGAGCATTTTGCTCGGGAAGAGAAGATTTTTGATCAATTCAACTATCCCGACACAGAAGCCCACAAAAAAGAGCACAAAAAGTTGGTCGACATGGTCGTTCAGTTGATCGAGCAGTTTAAAGCAGGGGAGTTTACCGTTGCCATGGATCTGATGTTGGCGGCCAAAGATTGGCTGATCAAACATATCATGCACACCGACATGAACTTTGCCCCCTTCATGAAGAAGCATAAGATCCGCTAACCACGATACGGGTTGTCAGTTTGCTTTGGCTTGATGAGAGCCCCCTACCACCTGGCAGGTGGTAGGGGGGAGTAAAAGAGGGTGGATCAATCGGACTTTGGTGCCACCATACGGGACATGACAGCATTCATATTGGAAAGAGAGAGCAGGTGGGCATAGATCCAACCCATCTCTCCTGAGCGAAACAGCTCCATGGCCTGGTTTTTATCCAGTGCCATCAATTTTTTCTCATCAACCACCATCAAACCGGAAACCGCCACCTTCTCTCCACCTTGAATCTCTGCACTGGCCGTAAACTCCGTTAACAGCTCCAGATCATTCAGACGGTTCACAAAAACCTCTGTCCGTTGATAGTGGGCCTGGTACTCCTGCAAAAACTTGACGGCACTGTCGAGAAGCTCGGTCGCTTTACCCTCTTCATCGAAGAGAGGTGCACCCTCCTCTTTGTTGAGTCCGGGAAAGTTTTCATCGATACAGACAGCCAGTTTTGCCCCCTCACTCTCTTTTTCGCCTGGCGCTTCAGCCAGGATGAAGGGATAGCGCCGCACAAAAGCGGGGATGTACTTGGCATCCCATTGGCCTTTTTCATCAACAAAAAGATTTTCATCCTGGCGAAATCCCAACAACGCTACCGGAATAACCCGATCAACGGATTTGACAAAGATGATCGGATACTCTTTGGCGGCATGGATGAACTCCATACCAGAGAGTAAAACGGAGTTGGTCTTTTTGGCAAAGCTGAACCCCACCTTGTTGGGACCGATTTTCAGATCCTTATGAATATCTCGATTAAGTGCGACCGGTTTCTCGTAGAACATCAACTGCGCCATCTGGTTTTCCTCCAAAATTGATTAAAAAAAAGTGTCGGATGACATCCGTAAGAGTCATCAAAAAAAATAGCCGAAGGGGCACTCCCCCCTCTATTTTAGTGTAGCTGTCGCCCGGAACTTCCCCCCTCCGTCAGAGTGGGTGTCCCTTCCATATCTGTACCCGGAAGGGAAAGTGCAAGCCCCCAATCCACTTGCAGAATGGTATCCTGGATTAATTTACATAATAAATGCAATAATTTTTGGTCCATCCCCAGCTCCACCCCGTAGCCCTTCTCTGGATAGAGACTCAACAGGTGCAGCCCTGGTCCCTTCTCCTGAATGTGAGAACGACAAACCAACAGCGGGGCCTCGCCCAAAGGACAGGAGGTGTTGGTAGGCTCAAACGCTGAAGAGAAGTTAGCCTGCTCCACAACATTTTGATGCATAAACCCCATCATACTCCGTTTGTGGCCGGCACTTTGGGCAGGAAGATTTACCTCCATGGCCTTGACCAGGCCAGGCCAAAACTGTTTGATAAACAGTCGGGTCAACCAAAAGCGGAACTCCGTACCATCTTTGGTATTAAAACGAAGCAGCAGCCGGTCCTCCACCTGGGAGTAGGCCATTTGCATTTGATGAATACTCTGAGTTGCCATAACCCAACATATGAATCAACCAAACAAGGATGTCAACCAACCGTATGGAAAAAACCCCGTTAATCAACCCCCTCCTTACCTTATTGCAAGAATAAATACAGATCATCCCCCTCCCCACTACCCTTTGGCACCTTATTCCACCAACGCCCCTCCACAGGAAGAGCCATTTCCCGAAGTGCAGGCAAAGCAGTGGTTACCGGTCACCACCGGACGGGTGCCCAACTGCAGAGGATCACACAGATCCAGACAGGTCTGATCACCGGACTGAATCGGCAGATTAAGGGCAAGATTAAAATCACAGTCGTACAAGGTGCCATCCCAACCGATGCTAATCTGATTGCGGCACATCAACCCCCCAAGGGTGGCGGGATTGAAGGATTGATGCAGCAACATCCAATAATCGTCCTCTCGCCCATCCCGACGCAGATCGGCCCGGAAACGACCGATGGGTATGTTGGTAATGGTATGCAGGCTGGAAAAGGCGATGTCATAGCGCTGTTTCAACGCCCGCTTGTAATCCTCCTCCAACTTGCTTTGGGGGGGAGGTAACGAAGGCCCTCCCGGATTATAGACCAGATTAAGTGGCAGACTCTCCTCCACACCATAGCCCATGCGGTTGAGCAGTTGAATGGCCGCCACCGACTCCGCAAAGGTTCCCATGCCCCGCTGAGAGTCGACATTCTCTTCCAGATAACAGGGCATGGAGGCAACCAGACCAACCTGATGATCTCTAAAAAACGCCGCCATGCCGACTAGTTTCGGTTCCAGCAATATGGTCAGGTTGGTGCGGACCTGCACCTGCACATCCCGCGCTCTCAGGGCCCGAATAAACCGCTTAAGGTGAGGGTTCAACTCTGGGGCACCGCCGGTAAGATCAACCATCTGACATCCGGTCGACTCAACCAGATCAACTATTTTTTCCATGGTGGACCAGTCCATCTCCTCCTGGCGGCGGGGGGAGGAGCCAAGGTGGCAGTGGCGACACTCCAGGTTACAACGCAAACCTACATTGACCTGAATGGTAGAGAGGGTCTCGGCGCGCAATATGGGAGAGTCGGTATGTTGCTCCACCTCACGCATGAAATCGATCATTTTTCACCCATCTGCTTCTTGATTGTGATAGTGTGGGTACGGGCTGACTGAGGGTTAGAAAATAGTCTTTTTGGGCGCAAACGGCAACCATCCCTCCAAAAGCCAGCTTGGTTGGTGCGTAAAATCATCCGGAACATGGGTGAATCAGGAGAGTGGGCCAGGGGCAGCCTTGGCTTGGTACCCTTGCCTTGCTTTTTTTTCCAAACCTTCTGACCCGTCAACAGGGAGAGATCCATGAAACTGTTTTTCCACCGACTCCTGCTCACAGCCCTCTTGACCACCTGGAGCGGCCACGCCCTGGCTGAAGCACCTATGGCCGCAGACAAAAAGCCCCCTTGCAACGGCTGTGAAACCACCTCCGATGGCGCAGAGAGCTCCAACCGTCAAACAGAGAGCCGAGGCTTTAAAACCTTTGGCCAAGCGTCAGACAGGGGAAGCAAGCTCTGGAGCGACCCCTCTTTGGGCCGAAGCGGCTTTACCTGTCTTTCGGGGGGGTGTCATGGGGAGTTTGCCCATTTAAACTTCGATGCCAACCAAAACTATCCCCACTATGTCGAAATGACGGAGAAGGTGGTCACCCTCACCCAGATGATCAACTACTGCCTGGTCAACCCCATGGCCGGCCCCCCCCTGAACGCTGACAGCGATGAGATGACAGCCATGGCAGCCTTCTATCGCAGTTATCGGATTCAATACAGACGCCAAAAAAAGAACGACTGAGGAGAGGAGAGTGAAAAACACCGTCTTACTGAAACTTTTCGGCCTCTCCCCTCACCTTGTCTGCGGGATATTTTTTTTCATTTTCAACAATCTTTCTCTGGGCGCACTGGAGGGGGTCCAGATTGTGATTGGCAGCAAGCATGGTCAGATAGATCATCACATCCCCTACCTCTTCGGCTAAACGAGATTTCAGTTCAGGGGAGAGTGACTGACTCTGCTGGGGTGTTAACCACTGAAACAGCTCAACAACCTCTGCAACCTCCACGCTCAGGGCCATGGAGAGATTTTTAGAGGTGTGAAACGGCCCCCACTCCCGTGCCTGACTAAAGGTTTTCAAGGTTGTTCGCAGGCTATTCATTTCGCTATTGGCTGAGGGGAGGCTCATCTTTTCAAACTCCTATTTTTTATCCATCGTATCGACAGGTTGATGACAGGGAGGCCACATGGACATTCAGACAGTAAATAACAGTCGTTTTTTTGTGGGAATCGTGCCACCCCAACCCCTGAAAGAGGCTATTTTACAGGCGACGAAACCGTATCGGCAACGCCTGCATGGGTTCCGTTGGCTCTCTGCGCAGACCTATCATATCACCCCACGTTTTTTCGGTCACCTCACGGCGGATGAGGCACCTGTTCTGGTCGATCAACTCAACCGGATTGCCGCCTTGTTTCAACCTTTCACCCTGCAGCTCACCCAGTGGGGCGGCTTTCCCAACCTGCGTCGACCTCGAGTTTTGTGGCTTGGGGTTGGGGGTAAATCGGCCTCTCTTTTAACCAATTTCGCTGCAGAAATGGGGGGGATATCACCAACATCTGACAACCACAAACCTTTTTATCCACATTTAAGCGTTGCCCGATCCCGATCCCCACTCCCCCTTTGCGCCACCAAACTCTCCCAGGCCCCGGTTCCCGACCTCCCCTGGCAGGTCGAACAGTTTCACCTGATCCGCTCGACGCTTGATGGTCAGGGGACACACTACAAAACCGTCGCTACCTTTTCCTTGGGAGCACCATCAACCCAAGAGAAGGGTGGGGATTGACAAACAGAAGAAAATCCCAAATGGTAAGCCTTTATTTTTTTCCATGAGATTGAGCCGATGGATATCAGCAAACTACCACTCCTTGAAGTGACCATTGCCCTGTGCGGAAGCCTGTTTTGGATCTTGTTCGGCACGGTAGTCGCACCCAAATTGGGATTGGTCGACCGCCCCTCCGACCGGAAAAAGCACGGGAAAGACACGCCGAATAGTGGCGGTGTTGCCATGCTGCTGGGGCTGATTCCCGCGCTGCTGCTTTTGGATCACCCTATCCCCTTTCAAAGTCGGCTTGTGTTGGCGACCCTTTTAACCCTGGTTGTTGGGGTGTGGGACGACCGATCCCCCCTTCCGGTTCGGACCCGCTTTTTGGCGGAGTTGGCTGCCGGATTGATTGTTACCCTGGGAGGGGGACTGACCGTACTTACCCTGGGCAATCTAGTCGGTCTGGGTGAGGTGAACTTGGGGTTTTTGGCGGTACCCTTTACCGTTATCTGTATTATCGGCGTCATCAACGCCCTCAATATGATCGATGGCTTGGATGGGCTGGCGGCCGGGCTCTCTCTGGTCTCCTTTTCGGCTCTTTTTTATCTGGCCTGGGAGGCCAACCGTGTGGCAGAGGCAGAGATGATTCTGCTGATCATTGCGGTTCTCATCCCCTTTTTCCTGGTCAACTCCCGGCTGTTTGGTCAATCCTCCGCACGGCTTTTCATGGGGGATGCCGGCAGCAAAATGTTAGGGCTATCCCTTGCCTGGTTTACTGTTTCCCTCTCTCAAACCCTGGTTTTGGAAGACGCTGAGGTCATCCAACCAGCCTTTTCAGCCAGTGTTGCCCTCTGGCTGGTTGCCCTGCCGCTGATTGACATGTTCAGCTCTTTTCTCCGGCGACTGGTCCAAAAAAGCAACCCCTTCAAACCCGACGCCAACCATCTGCACCACCTTCTGCTGCAGTCAGGTTTATCGGTCAATCAGACTGTTCTCACCTTGATGGGGGTGGGGGTGGGGTGTGCTTTGGTTGGGGTCAAGGCGGAAGGGATGAGGCTGTCGGAGCCGCTGCTCTTCTTGGGTCTGCTGGTACTCTATGCCGCTTACAGCACCCTCAGCGTACGCTTTTGGCGTCGGCAGAGATCACTCCAATAGCCGCATGGCGATTTGGGCCTGTTGGTTTGCCTGAGCCTGGATGGAGAGTTTGGGTTGAACAGAGAGCCGGTCCCGAGTCAGGGCAGAAAACTCCGCCGCCACCTGGGAGTCTTGAATGCGCCCTTTGGCCTGCGTGGTGCTTTCGGTCAGATGGTTCAGGTGGGCAATGGCCTCTTCGAAACGATGATGGAGAGGGGTAAGGGTGGCGCGAATATCGGCAACCGAGCGTTGGGCCATCTCCAGGATATTCTGTTTGTTTTCCGATGAAAGACCGCCACTGAGGTCGCCATCCAAAGCCTGCCACTGACGAACCACCTGACCAATATCCCGACCCAGCCCCAAAGCTCCGGGGGAGCTGCTGCTCAAGGAGACCCGAATCAAGTGATCTGCCCCCTCACCCACCGTAAAGCTGGTATGGTCCAACTCGCCATTGAGCAGGGGCATCTTGTTGAAGCGGGTCTCTTGGGAGATGGTATCGATCTGCTTGAGCCAAAAGGCGATCTCTTGTGGTTCAAAGGTGTAGTCGGGATGTTTTGGGTTGGACCGTTTACGCACCTCTTCCAGAGCCGTGTCGGTCTCGGCCAGAGCTTGGGAGACAATTTGAATCAGGGAGATGCCGTCGTTGGCCTCGTGGAGATATTGGTTGAGGGTTCGGGTACCTGCGCCCCACTGAAGAGAGAGCTGATACTCCTCCCGATCATAACCATACCCCTCGTCTGTCTCCAGGGCGAGACGAGCCGAGGCGGGAAAGAACTTTTGGTAAGCTCTGGACTCCGCCTGCCCATCTCTCGAAGAAACTTGTTTAATCGCAAGGGACATAGTCGCTCTCAAACAGAAGATAAAGAGTTCACAAGGCCCCTACTACCCTTCAGGACAAAGGAGCTGTTAATGCTCTTATCGGTCAAACAACCGCCAAACTTAAGCGCAGCCACTCTTTTTTAACCCGGTTGCCTTGGGTGGGTTGAATACGCTAACGTTAGCAAGACAATAGCCTGAACCACTTGGATAAAAAAGAGGATCCACGATGCTTCCTACCCTAAGAGTCTACTCAAAAAAGCTGAATAACGTCACCCTTTTTATTCTCTTAATCTTTTTGATTCCCAGAACTCTCCAAGCAGCTCCGGGTGAAGACAAACAAGCCTATCGAATCCAGCAACAGCTCAAACAGTTTGTTTTCGTTCCCCTGCCCAGGGAACTTAGCTCGTTAAGCCCCAACCAGCGCCGGATGATCCCTCTTCTTGAAGAGGCGGCCTGGTTGATGGATGGGGTTTTCTGGCAACAGGCCTACGGCAACAAAGCAGAACTGTTCAAACAGCAGCCCGATGAGGAGAGCAAACGGCTCCTCTCCATCCACTATGGCCCCTGGGACCGCTACAACGGCAACAGACCACTTTTTCCTGGCGGCAACGCCAAACCCCCAGGAGCCAACTTCTATCCCGCCGACATGAGCCAACAGGAGCTGACAGAGGCGGCTCGCCACAATCCCGCCTTAACCAGCCCTTACACCATGGTTCGCCGTGATGATGAGGGTAACCTGATAGCCATTCCCTATCATCACTTTTTTGCCCATGCCCACCAACAAGCGGCCAACAAGCTGCGTCAGGCGGCCCAACTGGCTGATGATGACGGCTTTCGCCACTATCTGACCCTGCGAGCCGATGCCCTGTTGACGGATAACTATCAACCCAGCGATATTGCCTGGATGGCGATGAAAAACAACACCTTGGACCTGATTATCGGCCCCATTGAGATTTATGAAGATTCATTCGGATACAAAGCCTCCCACGAGGCTTTTTTGCTGCGGAAAGATAGCCGTTGGAGCCAACGGCTGAAACAGTACACCACCCTGCTGCCACTCTGGCAAAAAGCCCTGCCGGTAGCACCAGCCTACAAAAAAGAGCAGCCAGGCTCTGAATCCGATCTGGGGGCCTACGATCTGCTTCTCACTACCGGTGATGCCGCCGCAACCCGATCCATTGCCGTCCACCTTCCCAACGATGAGGCGGTACAGCTTAAGTCTGGCTCCCGGCGTCTTCAGCTAAAAAATGCCATGAAGGCCAAATTCGATCATATTCTCCGTCCCATAGCCCAACAACTCATCCACCCCGACCAGCGGAGTCTGGTTCGATATGAGCCGTTCTTCAGCAACACCATGCTCCATGAGGTGGCCCATGGCCTGGGGATCAAAAACCTGTTGGACAAGCCAAACAAAACCGTACGCAGCGCTTTAAAAGAGCTGACCTGGATGTTGGAAGAGGGAAAAGCTGATGCGGTTGGTCTCTTTATCGCCTCCCAACTCCGCCACTCTGAGGGGTGGGAAGAGCCAAGGTGGCAAGAGACATTGGTCACCTCCTTTGCCTCCCTGTTTCGCTCCATCCGCTTTGGCCCTACCAGCGCCCACGCCAGAGCCAACCTGATTCGTTTTAACTACCTGAAAGAAAAGCAGGCTTTCAGTCGCAGCCAGTCGGGGCTATATCAAATCAACCCCGCCAAAATGGAGCAGGCTATCTCTGCTTTGATTGGCACCCTGTTAACCCTGCAGGGCCACGGTGATTACGAGGGGGTGGTGGCACTGGAAAAACGCTATGGCACTCTTGGCCCTCAACTGGATGCAGACCTTAAACGGCTGGCGTTGGCAGAGATCCCTTTGGATGTGGTTTTTGTCTCTTCTTCCCCTGCACCACGCTAGAGTACAAGCCACCTTTCTACTCCTTTTTATCAAAGGGGTTGGCCCCTTTTCTAAACAGAATACGGATCGGCACACCAGAAAAATCAAACTGCTCCCGCAGCTGGTTTTCCAGATATCGCCGATAGGTCTCATGGACCTGATCCGGTCGGTTGGCAAAAATCAGCAGGGTGGGTGGCTCAATATCAATCTGGGTCATATAGCGAATTTTGATCGCCCGACCGGCCCGACGAGGGGGCGGATGTTTTTCCACCGCCTCACTCAACCAACGGTTCAATCGACCGGTAGAGATACGCTTCCGGCCAACACGCCAAACCCGGTGGACCGTATCCAGCAAGGTCTCAATTCCCTTACCCCGTTTGGCAGAGATAAACAGAAGGGGGGCATGAGGAAACAGGGGAAAAGCATCGCGAACCCGAAGCAGATACTCTTTTTGCGCCTTGCGTCCACCACGGATCAAGTCCCATTTGTTGACCACTATCACCAAACCACAACCGGCCTCGGTCGCCAAGGTCGCCACCCGCCGATCCTGATCGCTGATCTCCTCCCGCTCGGCATCCAGCACCAACACCGCCACCTCGGCCCGGTCCACCGCTTTGAGAGCCGCCATAACCGAAAATTTTTCAATTCGCAGGGCAATACGGCTCTTACGGCGAATACCCGCCGTGTCTATCAGGGTAAATTCTCGCCCCTTCTTATCGGTAAAAGGGAGGTCAATGGAGTCTCGTGTGGTTCCGGCCACCTCTGAGGCAACCAGGCGATTTTCTCCCAGCAGGCTATTGATCAGAGAGCTTTTTCCAGCATTGGGACAACCAACCACGGCGACCGCAATCGGTTCATCCACCACCTCCTCCTCAACCACCACCTCCTCTTCGGCCTCCAGCAACTGTGATGCCTCCTCATCTGCCTGCAACACCCCCTCCTCCTGGGCGGCCGCCTCTTCTGCTGTTTCAAACAGCTCCCGTTCCTCCTCAGCACCCTCCTCAGGTGCAACCTCTCCTAAAGAGTCCAGGATCGCCTCTCGCAGCGCCTCCATATTTCGCCCATGGGCGGCAGAGATGGGAATGACCGGCTCCAACCCAAAACCATAAAACTCATAGGCTGACTCTTGCCCCCCCTTCCCTTCGGTCTTGTTGACCGCACAGATGACCGGCTTGCCAGAGCGACGCAGCCTATCCGCAATCAGCCAATCGTCTGGCAGAGGGCCGGATTGGGCATCGGTCACAAAAATGACCGTGTCCGCCTCTTCCACCGCCAACAGGGTCTGTTCCCGCATGAGGTTGGGGATGATCTCAGAAGATTTTGGCTCAAAACCGCCCGTATCCACCACATGAAATACCCGACTATCCCAGGAAACCCGACCATATTGACGATCACGGGTCAAACCGGGGGTATTGTCCACCAAGGCATCACGGGTTCGGGTCAGGCGGTTAAACAGGGAAGACTTGCCTACGTTAGGACGGCCAACCAGCGCAACAACCGGTAGAATTACACTATTTTTTTTCATTATCGTTCACTTCAAAGAGCAGAGGTATACGACCAATCAACAGGCTGTTTTGTCAGATAGTCGCGTATACCAAAGGGAGGAGCTAAAAAACAGGAGCACCTGTTCAAGATTATCATTGTTTCATTGAATAACGGTATGGACCGTTAAACAAAAAAACAATTGCAGGGGTCCGGGGAGTACTCACAGCCACCAAACAGGGCGGTTTTGGTTTAAAGGCTGCTCTGGCCTACCCCCCTTGGCAAGAGGTTGCCCAAAGTGATGGGGGTAGACCGGCAATATCCTACCTGAAAACTCAGAGCCCCTTAACGCTGAAACTGATTAAATCTCCATCATTGGTCCAGATATAGAGATTAGAACCATCCACTACCGGGTCGGCAATAATGGGGTCACCCAGTTTATTCATACCCATGACCCGACCACTGGTAGGGTCCATGGAGATGAGGCGACCACGATCATCACCGACAATCAACTGATTGCCCAACCTGACCGGAGCCGTGAGGGTGCCATCGCTGATCTTCACCCGCCACACCTCCAGACCATCTTCTGCACTCATGGAGACAACCTGCCCGTCACCATCCGAAATAAAGAGCTGCTTTCCCCAAAGCAGAGGACGACGAATGGCAGAAAATTTATGTTTCCAAAATGGCGAACCACTCCCCGGATGAAGAGCCACCACCGAACCTTTATGGTTGACTGTGTAGATCATGGGTAGAGGAATATCGCTGCTGGCAGCACCTATCACCACCTCGGCATCCACATCTTGTAGTCGGTCCAGCTCACTGCGACCCATCATGCGAGAGAGGTTTTCTCCCCACAAAACCTTGCCCTCGTCCAAGCTCAAAGCAAACACCTCGCCAGTTGAGTAGCCAATATAGACTGCCCGACCATCGGTAGTTGGTGTCGCAGCCCCCTGAACCACCAATACCATCGGTACCGATGAGTGAGTCCAGAGCCTATCCCCATTGGTTGCATTCAAGGCATAGGTACGGTTATTCAAGGTGGTGAAGATCACACGCCCCTCAGCAACCAATGGCGCTGAAGCAACCTTGGTCGAAACCTCCGCTCGCCAGACTTGAGAACCGCTCTGCCGAGAGAGCGCCATCATCTCCCCTTCCACAGTGCCGGCAAACACCCGCTCCTCATCAACCGCCACCCCCCCCACCACCGAAGCGTTCAACCCCACTCTCCAGACAATCGAACCACTGGCCCGATCAACCCGGACCACATCGCCGTCGTAGGTCCCGACAAAAACAGACTTTTCCGTTACGGCAATCTGCCGGGGATGGCTCATATAGTCATCAGGAGACCCCTCAATTCCCCGGTCCCAGTTTTCAATCAGATCCAATGACTTCCCCGGTCTAGGCTCTATGTAGCCGGTGATATCCGCCTCGTCATCACTCCAGAACATATCCGGCATGTACGAACAGCCCGAAAGCCACAACAGAGCCAACCAAAACCCCACTAAAATGCGCCAATTTCCAGCCATTACCTTGTACTCCCCACCCTATCCAGCCAAACCGGTTATAAAAAAACCAAAAAGGTTTCGTTCCGGTTGGGTCATGTTGTTTCAGAATCCGTCTCGGTTATTCTGCCCCTGCCAACCGCTCCAACCGCCGGTTCAAACGTTGGCGTAACGCACCATCTGCCCCCTGCTGAATCGCCTGCTGATAACGAGCCGAAGCCATTTGTCCCTTCCCAGCCTTAGCCAACAGAAGCCCTTCCAGCTCCAGTGCATGGGGGCGGAAAGAGGATTTTTCATCAATTTTTGCCAGAAAATCCAGTGCCTGCTGTTCGTTGTCCGATGTTAAGTAGGCGGCATTCAAAAGAGCAAGCCCCTGAAGAGGAGAGCCACTGCTCTTGGCGGCCAAAACCTCCAGATGAGCAACCGCCTCATCCCGTTTACCCGCTTTAGCCAGCACCTGGGCATCGGTCAACCGAGCCAACAAAGCATAACCATGCTCACCATGCTCGGTCATTACCCTCTGCAAAATCTCCTCAGCCCCCGCCCTGTCGCCCTTTTTTTCCAAAACCTGGGCCTGGATATAGAGGTCTGAAATGGTTCGGTCTTCCTTCAGGCGTGCATCACGCCAACTGACATAGGCAAACAGACTGGCAAACAGCACAATCAGGGCGCCGATAATCCATTTTTGATTATCACGCCAAAATTTTTGGGCCTTGTCCGCATCGAGTTGTTCATCTACCTGCTCGAAAATGGTATCAATCTGAGCCATGCTCTCGTCCTCATTTATTTAGGATAGGGTTTGCAAAAGGGAGCGCACATGATCCACAGCCCCCTCAAGGGCCACGGTATGTTGCGTACCATCAGCCATCTGTTTGAATACCACGGTTTTCTCCGTCACCTCCCGATCGGCAACAATTGCCGTAATCGGGGCCTTTGAACGTCCGGCCCGCTTCATTTGTGCCTTCATGGAGCCTTCGGCGAGGTTTGTCTCCACAGAGAGTCCAGCCGACCGAAGCCGTTCTGCAAGAGACAACCCTACCCCCTGGGCCTCCTCTCCCACCATCACAAGATAGACCGTCGCAACCGGATCGACAACCCGACCCTCCTCCAGAAGCAAGACCAGCCGCTCCAACCCCATGGCAAAACCGATAGCTGGGGTTGATTGTCCACCTATCTCTGCCACCAAGCCATCATAACGGCCTCCAGCAGCTACCGCATTTTGAGATCCCAAGGCATCGGTGGTTACCTCAAAGGCGGTTCGATTGTAATAGTCCAGCCCCCGAACCATACGGGGATTGATCTGATAGGAGAGACCCAGCCGATCAAGATGGGCGGTCAACCCGGAAAAATGGTCAGCACAGACCGGGCAGAGGTGGTCTCGCATGTGGGGTGCCCGTTGGGCCACCTCGCCACACGGCTCTTTTTTACAATCCAACACCCGAAGGGGATTGCGTGCCATCCTATTCTGACAATTACCACAAAGCCGCTCTTGCTCGGCTGTTAAAAAAGCCAGCAACTGCACCCGATAAGGGTCTCGACAGACCGGACATCCCAGAGAGTTGATCTCCAAGGTCAGATTTCCCGCCACCCCCGCTTCGGCAAAAAACCGCATCACCATGGCCATCAGCTCCGCATCAGCCAGAGGGCCTTCCGGGCCGAACAGCTCACAGCCAATCTGATGAAACTGCCGTTGACGCCCCTTTTGAGGACGCTCATAACGAAACATCGGCCCCATATAAAAGACCCGCCAGGGAAGAAGGCGATGCATGCTGTTGTTGATGAAGGCCCGAACCACCGAGGCGGTCCCCTCTGGGCGCAGACTTAAAGAGTCTCCCCCCCGGTCGGCAAAGGAGTACATCTCCTTTTCGACAATATCGCTGGTGGCCCCGACAGCCCTGGCGAACAGCTCACTCTTTTCAAAAATCGGGGTGCGCAGCTCCCGATAGCCATAGCCGGAAAAAACCCGTCTGGCGGTGGCCTCCAGGTAGTGCCAGGTGGTCATCTCCTCGGGAAGAATGTCATGTACACCTCGTACCGTCTTGATCATGTTATTCTATTATCCACTCTGCATCTCTAGGCTTTGTTATCTCGAATCTTCGCCGCAGCCAACTCCACTTCCTGAACCAGTCGGCTGACCAACTGATGGTCTTCTATCTTCTCTGCAGGCTTGCCGTCGAGGTAAAGAAGATTATCTCCACCCCCACCCACCAGACCAACATGGCACTCTCTAGCCTCTCCGGGGCCGTTAACAATACAGCCGATCACGGAAAGATTGACCGCCTCACGAATATGGGCAAGCCGTTTCTCCAGGGTAGCCACCACATCAATGACAGGAAACTCCTGCCGGGAACAGGTGGGGCAAGAGATAAGATTGACACCACGGGTTCGCAAGCCGAGGGTTTTAAGAATGTCGAAACCAACCCGAACCTCTTCGATGGGGTCCGCCGAGAGGGAGACGCGCAAGGTATCGCCAATCCCCTCCGAAAGCAACAGACCCAGACCGATGGCCGACTTGACCGAACCCGGCAACAACCCACCCGCCTCGGTTATACCCAGATGGAGGGGGTAGTCCACCTGTTTAGCCAGTTTTCGATAGGCCTCCACCGTCATGGCAACCGAACTGGCCTTCAGGCTGATTTTAATCTCCGGATAGTCCAGATCTTCCAAAATCCGAATATGGCGCAGACCCGACGCCACCATGGCATCCGCACACGGCTCGCCGTAGCGGGCCAACAGATCTTTTTCCAAAGAGCCGGCATTGACCCCGATACGGATAGGAACCTTCCGCTCCCGTGCCGCCCGAACCACCTCCCCGACCCGCTCCTTGGAGCCGATGTTACCGGGGTTGATCCGCAGACAGTCAATCCCCCCCTCCAAGGCAATCAGAGCCAGACGGTGGTCAAAATGGATATCGGCAACCAGGGGAACAGTCGACTGAGCAACCAACGGCCCAACCGCCTCAGCTGCGATGATATCCGGGCAGGAGATACGCACCAGATCGGCGCCAGCCTCCGCCAACGCAGCAATCTGCTCGGCGGTAGCCGTCACATCTCGGGTATCGGTGTTGGTCATGGATTGAACCGAAACAGGGGCCTCTCCTCCCACCACAACCTTACCAACCTGTACGGGACGGGAACGCCGACGGGGTGCGAACAGCGGTTCGGATCGGCTCACCGTTTTTCCACCTGATTGAGAAGAACATCCGCCGATAGTTCAAGCCCTTGAATGACCTCTCCCGACTCTCCCAACGACGGAAGGGGGCGGGTTCCCACTCGGATTTGAACATCCCCCGCACTCCCCAATACCGCAAAAAAACGCATCCCTGCAGGAACCCGAAACAGATGGTTGGGCTGCATCACCATATCTTTTAAAATTTCGCCAAACTCATCCTGGATCTGCACCCAGACCAGCTCTTTAGAGAGGAGAGAAACCCCCCGAGGGGAGTCGGGTTTCAGATCCTCTGAACCATTGACCGGCTCCGGGTAGCGACTCATGATGCGCTGACGAGGCGGCAGCCTGCTATCATCCTCTCTTTTAGCTTCTGCCACCGGCTTGGGCGGCTCTTTGACCTGAGAGACAAACGGCTTGATGGTTTCAACTTCCAGCGGAACATTAACAGGCTCCGGCTTTTTAACCAGAGGCGCCGCCGATCTCTTCGGCAGGGTGGTGGGGAGACGTTTCTCTTCTGGAACAACAATCGGTTTTGGCTCTAAAACCTCCAAATTCTCACTCTTTTCCAGAGAAGCAACACTCTTTTCCTGCGGTTTTTTTACCTGCAACCGTTGAACCGCCTCGGTCTGTTTTTGAAGAAAATCTTCCCGATCTTTCTCTAGTCGGGCCTGGGCCTCTTCCAGCTCTTTTTGAATGACAGGCAGCTTTTTGAAGGGGGGCTTTTCACTGCTTCGCAAGGCATTCTGCTGCCGCTTCTCCAGTTGGGCCTTAGCCTGATCAGCCTCCAACTGGGTGGGCAGAAGTTCACTCTCCGTCGGCTCTCGATTGGTCAGCGGTGCCTCACTGGATTTGCCAAAATGCAGCGTCGACTTGGCTGATGTCTCCTCATCTTGGGGTATTCGATTCATCAAAGAGGCCTCATCCCCCACCTTCAGGGGGGGTGACTCCGGCAGACTCTGGTCCCCCTCCTGGCTGCCGTAGTAGTGGCTATAGGCAAAAGAGAGGGCCACCAACCCGGCCAGACCACCGATGATGGCGCCGCTGTTGGGACGCTGCTTGGATTTGGTCGGTGAGGGAAAGTGTTCTGTGGTTAGATTCTGCCGTTTATTTTCGAAGTCGGCTAAAAATTGTTCGATGAGTGGGTGGTTGATCAGCCCGAGGTTTTTGGCATAAAGCCGCAAAAAACCGGCTACAAAGGCGTGTCCTGGCAGTTTATCCACCTCCCCGGCCTCCAGGGAGATAAGATGAACATCCCGCAAACGGGTCTGCTGGGACATCTCATCGATTGAAAACCCCTTGCCCTCACGGGTCTGGCGCAACAAAAGACCGACCTGACCCGCCCCAGTCGGCTCCTTTTCGGAGAGAAAGTCCCCCTGCTGGCTAAAGTAGGCCTCTTCCGAATCACTTCGCTCCTCCGATGGGAGAGGCTCCTCAGGTATGTCTGCCATGATTTCCGCCTTAAACCGTCAAAATAGGAGTGCCACCCGCTCTCCTCCCCAACTCCTGTTCCATCCTAAGCCGGAAGGGAACAGATTCCTTACTGTGTACTCAATATCTGTGTCTGCTTTGCTTTGGCCCGCTTCGCCGCTTCCGATCCGGGGCTCAGGGCCATGATCCGCTCTAACAGCGGCAGAGCCCGCTCTCTTTGCCCTGACTGCATCTCCAGGTCGGCCAACCGCTCCAGCGTATCAAGATTATTCGAAGAGAGTGAGAGTATATGGCGTAAATGTCTCTCTTCCAAGTCCGGGCGACGCATTTTTCGATAATGTTCGGCCAAAAGCTGATGGGCAGGCAGGTGGTCCGGGGCCAAACCAAGAACCTGTTGCAGCCCAGAGACCATCTCCCGCAGGGCTCCACGCCTTTGTTGAATGAGGGCCAGATTATAATAGGTCTCCCCCCGGTCGTCGAATCGACCATCCTTCAACGCCCAGCCAAAAGCCTCCTCAGCCTCTGCCAACATACCCTGGCGCATCAGGGCTACTCCAAAATTGTGGCTGATGGCACCGCTGGACGGCTTGAGTGCATGGGCACGCCGCCAAACCGTGAGAGCCTGCCCGGTCTGGCCCACCTGATCGTAGGCCACACCCAACCGTGAGAGCAGAGCCACATGATCAGGCTGCAACCCCTGGGCCTTACGCAGGGCAATCAACGCCATCTGAGGGTTGCCACGGGCCAGATAGGCCTCCCCCTTTTTTAAAAGCCCCTCAAAACGGGCCTGCTCCCCCCGAGATTGGGGCGCTGTTGCGCAGGCAACCAGCAAAAAAAGAAGCGCGATCCCCCCCCAGAGTGGACGAAAAAACGTCATGAATCTCTAAAACCGTTGGTCAGCGGATAACGACGATCCTTGCCAAAGGCGCGCGGGGTAATCCGGACACCCGGTGCAGCCTGGCGTCGTTTGTATTCGTTACGATCCACCATCAGAATCACCCGCTCCACACAGGCTCTCTCCTCCCCCTCCTCCACAATCTCCTCCAAGCTGTACTCCTTCTCGACGTAGAGTTCCAGAATCTTATCCAGAACAGGATAGGGAGGCAGGGAGTCGGTATCTTTTTGATCGGGGCGCAACTCGGCAGAGGGGGGTTTTTCCAAGACCCTCAGAGGAATGGGCAGCGGCTCTCCCGCCTCCCTGGCCCAGCGATTTCTGGCTCTGGAGAGGGCAAATACCCGCTCTTTCAACAGATCCTTCAAAACAGAATAGCCCCCAGCCATATCTCCATAAAGAGTCGCATAGCCGACGCTCACCTCGCTCTTGTTACCGGTCGTCACCAGCAGAAGACCTTTTTTATTGGAGACCGCCATCAAAAGGGTAGCTCGAATCCGAGGCTGTATATTCTCCTCGGTCACATCCTCCTCCATCCCCTTGAACTCAGCCGCCAACGACTGACGAAACGCTGTAAACAGTGGGTCGATAGAGACCGTAGAGAGTCGAAGGCCGATAGCATCCGCCCCCTCTCGGGCATCCTCCAGGCTCTCTTGAGAGGTGTATTCAGAAGGCATCATCAAGGCCTCCACCCGTTCGGCCCCCAGAGCATCGGCACAGATAGCCGCCGTCAGAGCTGAGTCGATCCCCCCTGAAAGGCCGAGAACCACCCCGGAAAAACCGTTTTTCTCGACATAATCCTTCAGTCCCAGACAGAGGGCGGCATAGATCTCTTTGGAGGCGCTCAGCCCCGCCTCCACCCGGCCCGGTAGAAGCTCCACCAACTGACCCGGCAGACGACGCAGGGTAACCAGCGTCAAGTCTGGTTGAAAACGGCTTGCCCGGCTAACCACCTGCCGGTCTTGATTCATGGCAAAAGAGCCGCCATCAAAAACCAACTCATCCTGCCCCCCAACCAGATTGGCATAGAGGATGGGCAGACCGCTCTCGGTGATCCGCTCAGAGATCATGGACTCTCGCTCCGCCTGTTTTCCCAGGTGGTAGGGCGAGGCGTTGAGATTGAGAATAAAGGAGGCCTCCGACTGAACCAACTCCTGTAGAGGCCCCCCCGGATGCCAAAGATCCTCACAGATGGTCACCCCAAACGGCAACCCTTTGTAGGGGAAGGTTTGAACCTTGGTGTAGGGTTCAAAGTAGCGTTTTTCATCAAAAACCCCATAATTGGGCAGGCGCCACTTGGCACAAAACCCCACCTCTTTGCCCTCCTGGACAAAAACCCCGGCATTGAGCAGCCCATGACTACTCTGACGAACGGTACCATAGACCGCATCAACACCCAAATGGGCCAACTGACCCATGAATTGATGTTCGACCTGGGCAAGCCGTTTTAAAAAAATGGGCTTGTGCAGAAGATCCTCTGGCGGATATCCTGTCAGGGACAACTCGGGAAAGACCACCAGAGAGGCCCCCTGCTCTTTGGCCAGACGGGCCGAGTCGATCATCTTTTCCAGGTTTTTATTCAACGCCCCAACGTGGGGGTTAATCTGGGCTAAGGCAACGATAAATTCCATAGAGGGGTTCCGATTAGAACACAAGGGAATCAAACCAGCCATTCTACGGAATAACCAGACAATTTCAACCGATACTGTGCATTTCTGACAACAGGCACAGCCATAAAGATCAGGTTTGACATGAAAAGACCCAACCCGGTTCGTCCAGCTATTCAAAAGATGCACGGTTACACCCCCGGCGAACAGCCGAACCCAGATCAGCCTCTCACCAAGCTGAACACCAACGAAAACCCCTATCCACCACCCGATCAGGTGCTGCAGGCGATTCACCAGGCGGTCGGAGAGAGTTTACGCCTCTACCCCGAACCCTCCTCCCGCCCGGTGCGTGAGGCGGCAGCACGGGCCTATGGCGTAACCCCCGAACAGGTCGTGGTTGGCAACGGCTCCGATGATCTACTCACCATGATCTTGCGCACGTTTATCGATCCCTCTCAGGTGGTCGCCGCCCCAGCCCCCACCTACTCCCTCTACGAGACCCTGACCACCATCCAAGGGGGCCTGTTCCAATCGATCCCCTGGCATGACCATCTCTCCCTGCCGATAGCAGACCTGGTAGAGAGTCGGGCTAAGGTCATTTTTGTGGTTCGACCCAATGCACCCACCGGACATCTGGTCCCCTTGGCCTCCATTGCCAGCTTATGCCAGCAGACCAACGGGGTGGTTATTCTGGATGAGGCCTATGGGGATTTTGCCGACGACAACGGCCTCCCGCTACTCCAAGAGCATGAAAACCTGATCATCACCCGCACCTTTTCCAAATCCCTGTCGTTAGCCGGGCTGCGGGTTGGGCTGGGGTTTATGCACCCAACCCTGGCGGCCCAGATGCATAAAGTCCGTGACTCCTACAATCTGGACAGACTCTCCCAAGCTGGTGCGGTCGCCGCTCTGGACAATCTAGCCGCCTTCAAACCCGGTGTGGATGCCATACGCAGCCAGCGGAAGTGGTTGTCTGAGGCGTTGAAAAAAAGAGGTTTTCTGGTGCCGGAGAGTCAGGCCAATTTTATTTTGGCCACGGTTCCCCAAAAGGGGTTGAAGGCTGAGCAGTGGCTGTCAGCCCTCAAGGAGAGAGGCTATCTGGTCCGCTATTTTGCTGGAGACCCCCAACTGAAAGATAAACTCCGTATTACCATCGGCAGGCCAGATGAGATGAAAGGTTTTCTTGCCGTTGTGGACCAGCTCCTGTAGAAGTTCATCATAACCTAAAGAATAACAAAGGAAAAAACCATGTCTGTCACCCTCTATCACAACCCCCGCTGCTCCAAATCCCGTGCCGCCCTGCTTCTGCTGGAAGAGAGAGATTACCCGACACAGATCATTAACTATCTCAAGACCCCGCCCAGCAAGGCAGACCTGGAAACTATTCTTTCTCTACTCAAAATGGAACCCAGGGATCTGATGCGAAAAAAGGAGCTGCCCTACAAGGAGAACAATCTGGCCGACCCCTCTCTCAGCCGTGACCAACTGATTCAGGCCATGATCGACCACCCCAAGCTGATGGAAAGACCCATCGTCCTCGCCAACGGCAAGGCCGCCATTGGTCGGCCAATCGAAAATGTGATCGCCATTTTATAGGGTTGTTTGCTGTTAGCCATCTCGGTTGAAAACGGCCTGTGACTGTTGGGCCGTTTTCAACCGGAGTGGCCCCTCTCACAGAGTAGGTCGTCCATCATCCAGAATCGAACGGCGAACCCGCTCGGAGCCACTCAACAACGCCGCCTCTTCATCTAGAGAGAGGTCTGAAACCACCACACCTATGCCAAAACGAAACCCCTCGGGAACAATCTCCTGCTCAATGACCGGGTCTAAAACCGCCTGCTTCAGGGCCTCCGCCAACTGCACAGCCCCCTTTGCCTCGGTATGGGGCGCAAAAATGGCCAAGCCATCACTGGCGGTCCGATAAAGTTCGTAGGAGCCCACCGCCTGAATCTGTGCGCCCAACCAGCGAATGAGGGAGGAGAAGCGTTCACGCCCCCATTTTTTTCTCCCCCGGCCCAGATCGACAATACCAATGAAGAGTATGGCAAAAGGGCTCTCTTCCCCCTCATGGGTCTGTAGACGGGATGCATTGATCCGAGCCATCAGACCATAGCGATTGGGCAGGCCGGAGACCGCATCCATCAAGTCCGAATCTTCCGTCTCCATCAACAACGCATCCGCCTGATGAAAAAGCTTCTCCAGTTGAGCCGTGGCCAGATCGATCGTCTCCAGCTTTTCAACCCGTTGTTGGACCTGCTCGCCAATCCCCTCAATCTCACTCACCAACGACTCCGCCAGGGTTTCCAGAGGTATCTCCCCCTGAATGGTTTCAATCTCCTCCCCCAACTGCTGGATAGCAACCTCAGAGCGATCCAGCCTTTGAGAAGTACTGGCCAATCCTGCCGTCAGATCGATCAATATCCGCTTTTTTCGGCTGTTTTCTCGTGCCAACAGCTCCACTCGCTGGCTCTCTTGCTCAAGGGTTTCACCCAGGTAGTCATAGACCTGATCCCAAGAAGGGGAGAGCGCCCCCCCCTCTCCCTTGGGAAAATCTGTGTATCCCAGATGGGTTAAAACCCGCTCCAACAGACCTAGATCGATGTCAGGCTCCCCCTCGGGAAAAACCTGGGCATCCTGCACCGTCTGCAGACCTGCCTCCAGCTCGGCCAAAAGCGCAGCCAACTCATCCGCCGCCAACACCCCCCTCTGGTTGATACGTTGCGCCCCATGGTGCGCCACAGCCTCCAACTCCCGGTCTCTCATCAGCCATGGGCGCAGTACTCCGTCCAACAGAAAAACCGTCCCCTGTTGAAAAGCCTGCACCTCTTGATGACAGGCACCCCGGCGGAGAGCCTCTTTTACCAAGGATAACGCCCCTTCGATATGGGGTGTTCCCTGGCTGAGATGAGTATGGATACGTTTGAGTGTCTGGCTGGAATAGATCATGGGGCTTAAGCCTCCCTCACATTTAGAACGGTCCGAACACCCCCCTCCGGAGGAGCCTCAACAGCCGACTCCGCCAGAGTATCGGTCAAGGACAACATCTCCTGAGCCGTCATCCCCGCTTCAAAGGTCAGGGCGCCAACACGAGTTTGGAGTTCAACCGTCTCTTGGGAGAGCCGATAGGCGGTACGGTTCAAGGCATCTCCCACCCGAGTGGCGACCGCTTCACTGCGCTCTTGGTCGGTTTTTGGGAAGATCAGCACAAAGCGGTCCACCCCCAACCGGGCCAGAAAATCACCGGAATCCACCTGAGAGCGAATCAGGGAGGCAACCGTTTTGATAAAATGGCTGGACTCCTCCTCACTCAACCGCTTCAAACACGCCCCAAACCCTTGAATCTGAACCAGTGCCAAGGAGAAAACCTCCCCCAGATGCATGGCCCGCTCCAGTTGACGGTGAAGGTGAGCGGTAAACGAGGCCCGTCCGGGCAGGGCGGTCTGGGGGTCGATGAACAGTGCTTTTTGCGAGAGATTCAACGCCTCTTCCAGTTGGTCTACCCGCTGTTTCAGGCTGGCTGCTCGCTGGCGACCATCCTCCATCTTCGCCTTTAAAGAGCCTGCAATGCGGTGATAGCCAATTAACTGTTTTTTCACCAACCCTTCCAACTTTTGCGAGGTGCGCTTGCTGCCATCAACGGCATAACCGGCAAAAAACTGGCTGGTAGCCGGGTCAACCAAATGGCCGAAAGGGTAGGCATCGGAGAGCCCCTTACCCAATAGATAGAGATGCTTCTGCCAACGCCTCTCCTGGGCAACAGGCTCAGACTCCCTATGGACCCCTTCAGCCGATGCCAGCTGTGTAAGGGCTGCTGTGAGTTGATCGGAGTCACGCTTGTCTGTGGCTTGTGTCTCGGGAAGCAGCAGGGAGAGCCGCCCCTTGAAGGAGGCCGGCAACGTGGTTTCACTCTGGCGGGAAGAGGTGCGACCGCCAGCAGGGGGGATAAGGGGGAGGAGTGCCTCTTTAAAAGCCGACTGTTCCAACATCCCCTCTGTCTCAATCGTACGGATCAGTTCAGCAATCTGCTGCTGGCTCTTGGGATTTTTGGAAAAAAACCCTTTGAAGAGCCTCAGAATACCGAGTAACTGCTCTTTAGCTCCCTGCAACTCGCTTTGGCAGACACCCTTTTGCATCCGCTCTTCCACCAAAGCCACGGCCTCTCCCAAAGCGGGTTGGTTACCCCGAAGAAGATCATAGAGTGTCTCAAAAAAATCGGTGGTCTCGCTGGTCATTACGCACTTGCCCCATGGATAGGTATCGGGTCTCTTTACACCCAAAAACAAGCCAACCCAAGGAGGAATGTGGCGGTTTCTCTTTATCGAAGCAGAAGCTCCCCCGCCTTAAGGAGAGGGAGGAGGAGCATAGTTCGGATAGAGAGAACGGGCTGACTCTGGCAAAAGGAGTTGCGAAACTCGTGCCAATATGATCCCTTTCTCTTTCAGGGTAGGAAGCCACTCTCTCAAGGCAGCCAGGGTCTCTGGGTAGGGGTGACCAATTCCCACGGCAACCCCCACATGAGCCACCTCTTCAAGATGGTAAAGCTGTTTTAAAATCATATCTTTATCTTGCTTGTTATCAATAAAGACTTCCCGGCGGGCCGTCGGCAAACCATGGACCTTGGCTCGCTCTTCCGCCACCGTATTAACCGAAGTCCGGCTGTCGACAAAGAAAAGTTTCCGCTCGGCAAGAACTGCCATGACCGGGTCCATGGCTGCCGGTTGGGTCGTTAAAAAAGAGCCCATATGGTTGTTGATACCAACCACCGAAGGAAACTCCATCAGATTGTCCGTCAAAATCCGGCGGATCTTCTCTGGCCCCATGGATGCCAACAGCGCCCGTGGCCCCGGATTGACCCCGGGATAGCCCTGGGGCTGCATGGGCTGATGCAATATCAGCTCTTTGCCGGTTTTCTTGGCAATCCTTACCACATCATGGGAGGCCTGCCCCCCCGGTAATACGGCTAAGGTAATGTCCGCAGGCAAACGAGATATGGCGCGTGAAACCGACGCATTGTAACCAAGATCATCAATAATCAAGGCCAGACGTAGGGTGTTTTTGGGGCGAAAGGTCCGCTTGGGAGCCAGCTGTGCGGGGGTGGAAATCGACTCTTCTGCCGATTGCTCGACAAAGTGCTCCTCATAGACAATCCCTCCGTCCGAAGCGGCACTCTGCTCATTCTCTCCATCCTCCTCCTCATCCAGTTGAGTGGAAGGGGGGTGGGTAGTCGGGTCGGTTGACAGGGAGTCCGGCCCCTTTTCTTTCGAGAGATTCTGCTCGCCCCCCTCTTCGGGCTTCGCTGTGATTCGTTGAGGCTGGTCTGAAATCTTCGGGGAGGATGCTCTCTTCTCCTCCTCAATCGGCTCAGCCGAACCAGGAGGAGTGTGCTCTTTAAGCAGTGAGCCTGTCTGAGAGGGGATTCCCCGCATTTTTTTGGCGACACTCAAGACAACCTCGTCGGTGTCACCTTTTGGGCCTGGCAACCCCTCCCGCCCCTCTGCATCAGATCCAGGCTCATCACCGTCACTGGGGGGGATATCCTCCCGGCCCACAATTGCAATCGACTGTTTCAGAGAGTCCAAACTCTCTCGACCAACCAAACCCTCTTGAATGGTAGAAGAGGGAATATCGACAACAATCGGCGGCTCAGCAGAGCCCACCGCCCCCTCCTCTGGAGAAGAGGGCGCTGCTGTTGGCAAGGCGGCTGATTGATCCAATCCTTTTGTCTGCGCAGGAGGTTGGGACTCTTTTCCCCTGTCAGCCAAAACCAATACCAAGATCAAAACAAAAAAAACAAGTGCCAACCCAAGAACAACCAACCTGTTCTTGGGCTGTTTTTCCGGAGAATCTTCCAATGTCTCTATTCCTAACGACTCGCCATCCAGCCCATTTTATTGGAGAGCTGGCTCTTGAGAACCTGGAATCCCCGCAGAAGGTCCAAAGCCCGGCGTAGCTGATAATCTTCCTTGCTGTGACCCGTCACCCGATCTTTCTCCTCTTGAGTCTCTTCCTGCTCGGAGAGATCTTTAACTTTGCCCTTCTTTACATCGGCTTTTTGATCCTTTTTCCTGGCAGCAATCTCTTCGTCACTCTCAGGCAGTCCGGCCTCTTTGTCGTTGGCATTTTGCAAGTGACCCTTCAGGTCTGCCTCGGTTCTCTCTCGGCCAACCCGTTTTTTCCCGCTTATCTCCAGATCCTCAACCACAATATCCGGCTCAATTCCCTTGGCCTGGATGGAACGCCCACTGGGTGTATAGTATTGAGCGGTCGTCAAGCGCAGGCCGGAACCGTCCGTCAAGGGGATAATGGTCTGAACCGACCCTTTACCAAAAGAGCGGGTGCCCATCACCACGGCCCGATGATGATCTTGAAGCGCACCCGAAACAATCTCGGAGGCCGAAGCCGAACCGGAATTGATCAGCACCACCATGGGCGCCCCCTTCATCAGGTCTCCCCGATGGGCCTCAAACGACATATCCTTCCCGGCGATTCTTCCTTTGGTATAGACAATTTTTCCTTTATTCAAAAAGGCATCCGCTACCTGAACAGCCTGATCGAGCAGACCACCCGGATCGTTACGCAGATCCAGGACCAGCCCCTTCATCCCCCCCTTGCCGGCCTCTTTGGTCAACTCTTCGATGGCCTGCTCCAGAAGAGGGTAGCTCTGCTCGTTAAATTGAATAATCCGAACATAGCCGATTCCCTGCTCCTCCAGACGCCACCGAACGCTGCGAATTTTGATGATGGCACGGGTAATGGTAAACTCCAGAGGTTTGACCTTTCCCTTACGGAAGATGGTCAGATTGATCTTGGTACCGGGTTTCCCCCGCATCAGCTTGACCGCCTCCATCAGATCCATATCTTCGGTTTCGTTATCTTCAATCTTGATGATCAGATCGCCAGCCTTGATTCCTACTCGATCAGCCGGGGTATCCTCAATGGGAGAGACAATACGAATACCACGGGTGCCCCGTGAGATCTCGATACCCAACCCACCAAACTCCCCGCGGGTATCAACCTGCATCTCCTTGAAGCTCTCTGGTGTCAGAAAAGAGGAGTGGGGATCAAGAGCCTTGAGCATACCATGGACAGCGCCGTAGAGGATCTCTTTTTCATCCACATCTTCCACGTAGTTCTGCTTGATGAGCGAATAGACCTCCGAAAAAACACGCAGTTTTTCGTAGGTTATCTGACTAACAGCCTGGACATCACGGCTAACCGAATTCAGCCCGATCAGCACGCCCACAATAATAAGAACATAAAAAAGAGCGGGGCGCTTACCCCAAAAAAGACCTTTCATTGGATCTCCCGTTCAGCACATTAAAAACCCACCCTGAAGTCCGTTGCAACCAACCAACCCACCCCAAGACAGAATGATTCCATTTAAATAAAAACTAAAAATAACAACACATCAAACCATGAAAACCCATCCCGAAACCCGACCATCCCCGCGTAAAATAAACAAGGTCAAAACCGGATTTCGTACAATCTACCACATAACACTCAGGAGACAGATGACAAATTCTTCTTTTCACCCCCCTTTATAAGGCCATTAACAGCAAATGATCAACACATCGTCAACGAGAAGCGACCAACCATCGATTGGGGTTGACCGCTTTACCCCGACGGCGAATCTCGAAGTAGAGGCCGGGAATCCCCTCCAAAGAGCCGGTATCACCACTCTTGGCAATGGTTTGATTCTTCTCCACCCAATCTCCCGGAGAGACCATTAACGCCTTGTTATGACCATAAAGGGAGTAAATTTGATCGCCGTGATCCAATATGATCAGCAGACCATAGCCTCGAAACCAGTCGGCAAAAACCACCTGGGCTTTGTGAATGGCTTTGACCGGTGTATTTTCGGCAATTTGGAAAAACAGCCCCGGCTTTCTGCTTCGCCTCTCTGCTCTGACCGGTGGCAGCAACTTCCCTCTTGCCTGCTTGATGGTTTGAGAATCCTCCCTCTTTTCCGGGCTCTTTTTGGCATATCGCTCAGCCTCTTGGGTACCCTTTCGCCGGGGCTGGGGAACCGAAACACGCTTTTTCTCCTCTCTGTCTCCGGCAAAAAAAGGTCTGTCCGTGGTCTGGGGGGAAGAGGGAGACTCAATCGGTTTACGCTCAGGCAGAGGCTCCGGCGTTGACTCCAACAGCCCAGAAAGCCTCTCCATGAAAGAGGTCAGGGAGGAGCGGGCAATGGATAACTCCTCAACCTTCTGCTCTCTGTAGCGGGCCTCTTTACGAATATTCCTCAAGAGAGCGGCCCTATCCTGACGGCGGGCCAACACCGCCTCCCTCTCCTTGGTCAGGTCCACCGAAAGCAGCTCAATTTTGGCCGCCACTTTCTGATGTTGAGAGACACTCTGGTCCAGTTGATCGATAGATTCCTGAAAAGCCTTGAACTGATTGGTGCGGGAGTGTATCAGTCGACCATAATAGAGCACGCTCTGCCGAACCCGAGCAGGATCTTTCTGGGAAAAGGCCACCTTGACCAGACCCTGTCCACCCATGCCATAAACCAGACGGATATGCGCTTTGAGCTTTTGCTGCATCTCCTCTACCCGAAGATTACCCACCCGCACCCGCTCTTCGAGTTCCGGCAGCTCTTGTTCGGCTTTTTGCTGCTGTTTATCCAGAAATTCCAGCCGTTTCTCCGTATCAGACAGATTGCGATCAATCTCCTCCAGGTCATCCAACAACCCCCGCTCCGCCCCCCTCACCTTCCCCAAGGCCTTTTTTTCATCCATCAACTGCTTGATTACCCGATTAAGCTGCAATCGGCCTCTTTGCAGCTCATATCCATCACTCTCTGCCTCAACGGCATCTACCAAAAAAACCGTTGCCCCAGCCGAGGCCAACAGCAGACACGCAAGAAAGAGGCCTCGCCACCGCCTCTTTGTCTTGGGAAAGCAGGAATAAGAACGGGCCACTTTTACCGTCACCTCAAGGGCTATTAAAGAGGAAAACATGGTCGATCAGACGCGCTCACTCTCTTCACCCCCTGGCGTAAAATGGACCAGAGATCGCCCCGTCATCTCTTTGGGTTGAGGCAAAGACATCAGCGCCAAAAGAGTCGGCGCCACATCACACAGCGCCCCCTCTTCCAGCCAGGCCTCCCGGCCCAGATAAAGAAGAGGGGCGGGGTTGTTGGTATGGGCCGTATGGGGCTGGCCGGTCTCCTGTTTCATCATCTGGTCGGCATTGCCATGGTCCGCTGTTATCAGCAGCTCACCGCCCACAGCCAGGGTGGTTTCCACCAGCCGTCCCAAACAGCCATCAACCGTCTCCACCGCTTCAATAGCCGCAGCCATTTTTCCGGTGTGGCCCACCATGTCTGGATTGGCATAATTTACCACCACCAGATCATATCTCCCCTCTTTAATCTTTTCGAGAACTCGATCCGTCAACTCAACGGCCGACATGGCCGGCTTCAGATCATAGGTAGCCACATCAGGAGAGGAGACCAAAAGCCGATCTTCCCCTGCAAACGGCTGCTCCAGACCACCGTTGAAAAAATAGGTGACATGAGCATATTTTTCGGTCTCCGCAGCCCGGAGCTGGCTGAGCCCCAAACGAGAGATCTCTTCCCCCAGAATTCGAGTCGGCTGTTCCGGCGGAAACCCAACCCGAACCCCAGAAAGGGCCGCATCGTAGAGGGTCAGGCAAAAAAAGCCAGAAAGATCCGGCCTGGCACGACGAACAAAGCCGGTAAAAGCCCCCTCTCCTACCTCAGGGTCCAAAAAAGCGTGACTGATCTCCCGAACCCGGTCCGCCCGAAAGTTCATCATGATGACCACATCGCCATCCTCCACCACAACCGGTGCTGCTGATTGCGCGCCCAAGCAAGTCGGCAGCATGAACTCATCATCAACCCCCTTATCATAAGAGGCCTGAATAGCCGCCAACGGATCATCCGCCTGATCTCCCTCCCCCAAGGTCAGCAGATCATAGGCCTTTTGAACCCGATCCCAGCGATTGTCTCGATCCATGGCATAATACCGCCCTGACAGAGAAACAATCCGACCAGCTCCCCTTTCATTCAACGTACGGGAAAAATCAGCGACATACTCCATTGCAGAGCGTGGCGGCGTATCTCGTCCATCCAGAATTCCATGAATATAGATCTTCTCAGAGCCAAGCTTATGGGCCAGATCCACAGCAGCCAACAGATGATCGGTATGGGAGTGGACCCCTCCCGGAGAGAGCAGACCCATGATATGGACCCCCTTGCCCCCAGAGACTGCAGCTGCAAGGGTCTGTTTAAGCGGTTCATTTTCAAAAAAAGAGCCGTCCGCAATCGCCCGGTTGATTCGGGTATAGTCCTGATAAACAATCCGCCCAGCCCCCAAGTTCATATGGCCCACTTCCGAGTTGCCCATCTGCCCCTCCGGAAGCCCCACATAGCCAGAACTGGTCTGAACCCGAGCATGGGGACGTGTCTGCCACCACCGATCAAAATGGGGGGTATCGGCCTGATTAATCGCATTATGGTCCGACTCATCCCGCAAGCCCCACCCATCCAATACAACCAACACCATCGGTTTGGCTCTCATGACTCTTACACCCGCCTCTCGCTAAAATTCCTGTAAGTATTTCAACCCTTCCCTCGACAACGAGCAAGAATGCCATGAAACGCCTATAAATTCCCCCTTTTTTTTCCATTAAATATGAAGAGATTCTTTTCCAAACCAGAATAGAAGATAATCAGTTGTACCTTTGACCCACTTTAGGTAGAGTCTGCTTCCGAACAATACCGCAACCCTGGAGGAGTGCCGGAGCGGTTGAACGGGACGGTCTCGAAAATCGTTGTGGGGGCAACCCCACCCAGGGTTCGAATCCCTGCTCCTCCGCCATCTCATTTTTTCTCAACTTTCTCTACGATTCGGCTTTGGGATTGAATCAATCCTTGGGCACCAGGTGGATCTCCAGCTTGCAATTAACTGCATGGGCATATTTTCTCAGAGTTGCAATGCTTGGCGAGTGGCGGC
>PEAM01000090.1 GCA_002753565.1 Magnetococcales bacterium
ACCTCCGGCTGCACTAATGGCCGCATACTCTCCCAGAGAGTGGCCAGCCACATAATCAGGGCGCAAGTCTGTCTGTTCAATCACCGCTTCAAAAGCGGCCAATGCCGTGGTTACCAAAGCAGGCTGCGTATTTTCGGTCAGGGTCAGTTGATCCTCAGGACCAGAGAACATCAGATCGCTCAGCTCAAATCCCACCACTTGGTCCGCCACATGAAATAGTTGCGCTGCTGCTCCACCCTGATCAAAAAAAGCTCGGCCCATACCGACCGTTTGGGCCCCTTGGCCGGGAAATAGAAAGGCTGTTTTTGCCATTTTCATTAGTCCTGTTGGTTACGATCCCACACAGTGGGGTTATTTTGATTTCAACAATGAGAAAACGTAGGCGGCAAAGGCCTTGGCTTCCGACTCCGTCTCAAAACGAGGGGTCATGATATGCGTATCATCATCCGGCCACCACTCAACCACACAGCGTCTTCTTGATTGATCAGCGGTCTCGCTAATCTGGCAATTATAACGAGGGACACTCTCCTCCTCCACATTGCCCCAGGCCAGATTAATGGCCCGTTCAGACTCGTTGGGATCATCGCAATAGGCAGGCGCTTGCTCACCGGCGGCAACACGCTGCCCCAAGGCTTTAGCTAACAACCGATTTCGCCCGGCATTATCCGCTTGAGAGCACCAGACCTCATAAAATTTTTTTACCACGGGAAGCATGACGTATCTCTCCTTTTTTGGGTACCTTTTGTTTCATTATACACAATTTTATCATGGCAGAGAATTGGCATCCCGCACCAACTCATCCTTCATATCATCCAGCTCCAAGAAAATATCGGCTTGGCGGCGAAGTTCGTCAGCAATCATCGGTGGATTGGTTTTTAACGTGCTGATAACCGTCACCTGTTTTCCCATATCCTGAGCCGCCTGTACCACTCGTCTAAAATCCCCATCCCCAGAGATTAAAACCGCATGATCATAATAGGGAGCCATCTGCAACATGCCGACAGCAATTTCAATGTCCATATTCCCCTTGACCCGTTTACTGCCGGTAATAGGATCAAAATACTCCTTGGTCGGTTTGCTGATCACGGCGTAACCATTATAAGCCAACCAATCAACCAATGGGCGAATAGGAGAGTAATCCTGCTCATCCCCTAAGGCCGTATAATAGTAGGCTCGCAGCAACTTGGAACGGTTACGGAAATAGCTGAGTAGCTTGCTATAATCAAACTCAAACCCCAGGGATCGAATAGCGGCATACAGATTGGAGCCATCGATAAAAACCATTACACGCTCGTTTCTTTGTAACATAAAAAAAGCCTTAAAAAAATGAGTGTTTTAGAAAATAATTTAAAACAAATAGCGACAATAAAATACGGGTAGTCCAGCAGTAATCAGGGGGGAGGTGTCGGCCCTTGGCTATCTTTGGTCACCAATCTGAACCGGTTCAAGTGCAACGATCTGGCTATATCCATGACGGCAATCACCCGGCCATGAGAGCTGTTTGTATCCGCCTGTAGTTGAACAATCGGTTCTCGTTTACGACCTGCGGCTTCCGTTAAAGCCAGTTTGAGCTGGCTGAGAGTAACCTTCACCCCTTGAAAAAAAATCTGCCCCTCAGCATCCACCCCTATTCGGAGTCGATTTTCTACTTTGGTATTGTCCTTCTTGCCGGTCTGAGCTTGGGGAAGATCCACCTGAATACCCTGATTCAAAGCAAAGGTAGTGGTTACCATGAAGAAAATCAGTAGGAGAAACACCACATCCACCAGGGGAGTAACGTCCATCTGAACCGGATCTTTTTTTCGGGGCCTGAATTGCATCACTCATGCTCCGACTTGATCAGATCAATCACAATCAGAGCTGAGCGCTCCAGGTCAATGACATACCGATCAATCAAACGATTAAAATAGCGGTGAAAAACCAAGGCAGGAATGGCAACAGATAAACCGGCTGCGGTGGTAATCAACGCCTCACCGATTCCACTGGCCAAGATCGAGGGATCACCCACACCGACGGAGGAGATGACAGTAAAAACCTTGATCATGCCCAAGACAGTACCAAGCAATCCCAACAATGGTGTGATCGAGGCAATGGTGCCCAATAGGGTCAGATAACGCTCCATGATGATCACCTCCTGCCGCCCCGCCTCCTCAATCCCTTCCTTCAGGATAGAACGCCGTTTACCCGCTTGCTCCAGTCCACACAGTACTGTCCGGGCATAACTGCTGCTGGGTTGGACTTGACAGATCTTGCTCGCCTCACTGAGCCGACCCTTTTTGACCAGGGTTTCAACCCGCTTGACCTCTTGAGCCGGAATAATCTGTTGCCGACGCAGTGACCAGAACCGCTCAATGACGATGGCCAATGACAAAACCGAACAAAATCCGATGGGAATCATGATGACGCCCCCTTTGGCCAAAAGCTCAAACATGCTCTGACAGCCCAAAAGGGTGAAGAATTATACCAGGAAAAACAGGAAAGACCCCGAAGGCCAAGGCGTTCAGGATAAAAAAAGAGTGCTTAAAAT
>PEAM01000091.1 GCA_002753565.1 Magnetococcales bacterium
AATGACCTGGGTCTATTGGATATTGCCATGCCAATCATGGATGGACAGGAGACCCTGAAAAAAATGCGCCAATTTGAAGAGCAAAACGGCGTGGCGAAAAAGGATCAGACTCCCATCATCATGGCGACGGCTGTTGATGCCGAATCAGAGGTCAGAGAGGCCGGTGAATTTGGTTGTACCGATTACATCAACAAGCCCATTTCCCGTGCAAAGCTTTTGGTCATGCTGGGTAAACACGGTATCATTCCAGAGGATTGGTGGAAAAACGAGGAGTAGTGTCACATCGGCTTTTTTATCGGTGCTAAGCGTTTATCCAAAAGGGTGCCTGTTACGGGCACCTTTTTTTTTCTTGACGGTCTCTTCTTTCAAATCGGCACGATTTTCTCATTGATGGCAAAGTAACCATCCCCCCTTTCATGGGAATTCGAGAAAGAGTCCAGCCATGTCTGCCAAAGAGCCGCCCCCCTCCTCAGGGGTTTCCAAACAAAGCCTGAGCCAGGAAAAGACCTTTTTCCGAGCGGTATCCCTGGTTGAGTCAGGCCATTATATTGAAGCCAGCGAGTGTTGTGTAACGTTGCTGACCGCTTCACCAAACCATGTCGAAGGGTTAGGTCTTCTGGGTGTGATCGCTCAGAAGATGGATCGTCATGATTTGGCCATCGCCCAATTCCAAAAAGCGTTGAAAATCGACCCGACTCAGGTTGACTTGTATGCGCATCTGGGTATTTCCCTCTATCAGTTGGGTAAAAAAGAGTTGGCGATTGAGATTTTGCAAACCGCTCAAACCCAATTTCCCCAAAGTGAGGAGATCCAACAGAACCTGGCGGCGATGGAAGCGGGGCGATTGCCGGAATCGGCTCAAAAAGATCTGGAGGAGCAGATTCGGCAAGGTTTGGAAAAGGCCATAAAAGCCCACCATATCGGAGAGCGGAAAGAGGCGGCCCGGTGGTATCAAAAGGTGTTGCAGATTCAGCCGGAAAACGCTCAGGCTTTAAACAATCTGGGCACCCTTCTTCACGAGGAGGGCCAGCTGGCCGAAGCGACAAATTACTTTCAAAAAGCGCTCTACATCAACCCGGATAACGACAACGCTTTTTGCAATCTGGGTTCTCTTCTTAAGGATCAGGGGCGGCTTGATGAGGCCATTCACTCGATAAAAAAAGCGTTGGCCCTCAACCCCAACTCGCACACGGCCCATAACGCCCTTTTGCTCTCCCTGCACTGTGTGGCGTGTGATGCCGAACAGTTGTTTCATCAGCATCGTGTTTGGGGGGATACTCAGCGGGGGCAGAGTTTGCTCTTTCAGCAAAAAAGTGAGCGAGACCTGGAACCGGACAGACCTTTGCGGGTCGGATTTGTCTCCGGTGATTTTCAAACCCATTCGGTCAGCTATTTTTTTGAATCTTTTCTGATGGCTTATGATCCGAACAAGCTGAAAGTGACCTGTTACAGCAATGCCCACAAGGTGGATAAGGTGACGGAGCGGCTGAAGGGGTTGGTGGAAGGATGGGTCCAGATAGCTGATTTGGATGATCAATCGGCGGCACAAAAAATCTATGAAGATCAAATGGATATTCTGGTGGACCTCTCCGGTCATACGGCAGGTAATCGGCTGCGGGTATTTGCCAAAAAGCCGGCCCCGATTCAAGTAACCTGGCTGGGTTATCCCAATACCACCGGATTGGCGGTTATGGATTATCGGATCACCGACGCCATTGCCGACCCGCCCGGCCAGTCCGATCGGCACAGCGTGGAAAAATTGCATCGACTCGATAGCGGTTTTCTCTGTTACCGGCCACTGCCGGATGCACCCCCCGTAGCGCCGTTATCGATGAAAACATCCGGTCAACCCACTTTTGTCAGCTTTAATAATTTTGCCAAGATCACGCCCAAAATGGTTTCGGTCTGGGCAGAAATTCTCACGGCCCTGCCGGGGTCAACCATGCTGATAAAAAACCATTCGTTGAGCTGTCCCACGGTTCGAAAGCGGCACTTGGCCCTTTTCTCTGAGGCGGGTGTGGATACGACACGGCTGACTCTGCTCTCTCGAACCCCATCCACTCAGGACCACTTAGCCCTCTATGGAGAGAGCGATATCGGTTTGGACACCTTCCCCTACAATGGTACCACCACGACCTGTGAAGCGTTGTGGATGGGGGTGCCGGTGATTGTGATGCGGGGGGACCGCCATGTTTCCCGAGTGGGGGCGAGTTTGCTGACTCAGATCGGCTTGGAAAGTTTAATTGCCGAAGATTGGGACGACTATATTGAAAAAGCGGTTGCCCTGGGCAATGATCCGCAGCGGTTGGGCGGTTTAAGACACGAGATGCGACAACGGATGCAAGCCTCTACCCTCTGCAACGCCCCTCTATTCGCCGCCGGGATGGAGCAGGGGTTTCGAACCATGTGGCAGAGATGGTGTCGAGGATCGTGATTACTCAACGGTTTCAATATTGAACAAATTAAACAGGAATGCGCACTATGTCTCCCTCAACCACACCCGCAGAGCGTCACCCC
>PEAM01000092.1 GCA_002753565.1 Magnetococcales bacterium
GCCGATTATGGCATTCAGGATTCAGCAAAAATCAAGAAAAAATTTCCAGCTGGGGCCAACCCTCAGGAGGATGTTCGAATTGCCGGTATTGTGGTTGATAAAAAAATTCATCGAACGAAAAAAGGGGACCAAATGGCTTTTATCACCCTGGAGGATATGGCCGGTCAGCTGGAGGTCATCGCCTTTTCCGAGGTGTTTCTAGCCAGTCGGGATCTTCTCGAAGGGGATGGGTTGTTGGTCGTAATCGGTACCATAGAGCCGGGAGAAGAAGAGCCCAAGATGATGGCGGTTGAGATTATGCCTCTGGCTGAGTTCCGTAGTGGATTTTGCCGGGAGTTGCGACTTAAAACCGATATTAAGACCCTGGCTCCTGATACAATGGATTCCTTGTCAGGGTTGATCTTTCAACACAAAGGGGGGAACTGTCGGGTGGTCGTTACGTTATCAATGGAGCGTGCCAAGGCCGTTCTCAAGCTAGGTGAAGAGTATCGGGTTACCCCTAGTGAGTCCCTGTTAAGCGGGGTGATTGGGCTGCTTGGTGAAGGAGCCGCCAGTTATGGGGCAAAATTGACAAACCGGGTTAACTAAAACCCTCACCGCCCGTCTATCTTGCCAAGAGCTTAAAGAGAGGGCCACCCTCACTACTGAAGATTGAGGGTGGCCTATTGTTCTATTTAAAATCTTTCAAACTCGTCATCGCCCATATCACCATCCATCCCCATATCAATTGAGGCACCCTGGCTACTAGTTGGCGCAGCCAGTTGTTGGGGTTTTTGGGCGGTGGTTGACCTGCTCGGTTTGGCTGGAGAAGAAATTTTTCTGCTGGCTTTCGGTGACTTGGGACGAGCTTGTCGACTGCTTTGACCACCAGTGTTTGAGACCTTGAAGAAGGACATGGCAATTTTCAACTCATCGGCCTGGGCAGAGAGCTCTTCAGAGGTTGCCGCCATCTCTTCAGCTGATCCGGCATTTTGCTGGATGACCACATCCAGCTGCTGAATGGCGGAGTTGATCTGACTGGCTCCCTGGTTCTGCTCTTGGCTGCCTGCCGAGATCTCTTGAACCAGCTCGGCGGTCTTTTTGATGTCCGGCACCAACTGATCCAGCATGGCGCCAGCCTTTTCTGCAATTTCAACACTGGAAGAGGAGAGTCCGCCAATCTCTCCAGCAGCGGTCTGACTGCGCTCGGCCAGTTTTCTAACTTCTGCAGCAACCACCGCAAAACCTTTGCCGTGTTCGCCAGCTCTGGCCGCTTCAATGGCGGCATTTAATGCCAGCAGATTGGTCTGTCGGGCAATCTCCTCAATAATGGAAATTTTCTCGGCAATCTGCTTCATGGCGGTCATGGCCTCAGTGACCGCTTTTCCGCTGGTTTCAGCATCTTGAGAGGCTTTTTTGGAAATCACCTCGGTGGTTGAAGAGTTGTCGGTATTCTGTTGAATATTGGCGGTCATCTCCTCCATGGCTGATGAGGTCTCTTCGATGGAGGCCGCCTGTTCTACGGCTCCTTGGGAAAGCCCTTGTGCCGCATCGGATAGCTCTTGACTGCCTGAGGCTACACTGTTGGCCGAAATGTTGACCCGGCCAACAATATCCCGCAACGTGGCGGCCATCCCCATCACCTGCTGGAAGATCTCCCCCAGTTCATCCTTTCGGTCCATGCTTCCTTGACTCTCAAGATGTCCTTGGGCAATGGCTCTAACCGTCTTGCTGCATGCTGCAAGCGGGGTGGTAATGTGGCGAGTCATAATAATGCCAAGAAGAATGGAAAGAGCAAGTCCAATGAAAATTCCGATGAGAGTCTGGGTAATCGCCAATTCAGCGGTACTGGTGGATAGGGCAGAGGCTTGTCCCATGGCTGCAGTAGCAATCTCCTCCACTCCACCGGTAATCTCCAGCATCCGCTCGCCAAACTCATCTGCCTTAACATCATTTTCGCTACGCTCGGCAATCAGGCTGAACAGTTTTGCTGAGTTTTTAAACAGGCTGTTGACTGACACTTGAAACTCTTTGTCGTGGACCTGGTCCATTCTTGAAATAATTTCAAGAATTTCTTGCACATTTACCTTGGCGATCTTTTGGCCCTCTAGCATCTTGCCGTCTTTAAGTGCGTCCACGAGTTGATCAAACTCTCCCAACGTCTTTTCATACTTTTTTTTGATAGCTGGTTTATCGCTCCCATCCTGGACAAACTCCTCAATGGCGATACGACTTTTGGCGATGGTCGATTTTATCTCCATGGAGATATCCGCCCAGGTACTTTCGGTACTGAGAATATGTTGAGCATCAACCCCAGCGGCGATGCGAGCTTTCATCCGGCTTTTAACCTGCTTCTCCAGAGATTCAGCCAGGGCAATCACCTTGTCATAGGCGGCCTCCATTCTCCCCATGTCTGCATCCAATGCTTTTTCCGACTGGTAGATGGAGAGGCTTAAATCACGGATTTTTATCAAGGCCGGTTGAAAGTTTTCGTTATGAAAAGAGTCAGCCTTTTCCACAATGGCCCG
>PEAM01000015.1 GCA_002753565.1 Magnetococcales bacterium
TTTTTTGATAAAGGTCTCTGCCAGGTCAGGAGAGAACATGTGATGAATGGTGCTGATAAAGAGTAGCCAAAATGGATAGTTGGGTGAGAGTTGACTGACGGAATTACCAGAAGCTTCTTTAAGCAGGCAAGAGAGGGCAACCTGGTAGGTGTCCAGAATACGAATCATCATTCTTGGCACCCACAGTGCGGGATTGAATAACAATAATTTCATGCTCTCCTCTCCCGCAAAGGAGCGCTCCCCAAGCTTGCGGCGGGTCCATTGCAAGACATCATCGTTTGTTCTTTCAGGGGTTTCAGTCGGAAGCAGGTTTTTCATGACATAATGCCAGGCCACTTGGTGAGAATATTTGCTGGGCTGGATCTCATAACTACGATCGAAGAGCTTATAGAGATATTGAAAACCGTAATCAGATTTAATCAGGGAGCTGTCTCCCCCGCCGAGAAACTCCTTATAGTGGCCCAAAATGGCCCGGGCTGCCATGGTATGATCCAGACCGATAATAAAGGTACAGTTGTCGACGACAAAATAGTTTTTGAACCATTCAAGCAGACGGACCAGATTGTTGGGGGAGCAACGGTCCAGATCGTCAACCAAAATGTAGAGATGCTTCGGTTTACGGTCAGGAATTCCTTCGATAATTTTATCTACATATTTTTGAAAGCTCTGCCGAAATTGGTCAATTTCTGGAATTTGATCATTCAAATTTTGTCCATTGCTGCTATCAGCTTCAATCATACGATCCAAGCTACGTTGAAGCGCTTTTTGACTGGAAGTGCCTATGGGAAGTTGAGAGATGGCGTAGTCTGTAATTCCCCGCAGGAGCAACCAGCCTGCTTGTTTGACCTCTTCTGAAAAAGAGTCGTCACTCCAATCAAGGATTGAAGGGAAGTCATCATCTTCAAATTGGGTATAGTTCTCTTTTTGGTTGAGTACATGCAATAACGACACAGACAAAGCCCCTTGGGCTTCATACTCCCAGGCGGGAAAGCAGCAGGTAAGACGATTGCTGGTATGGAGTTTGCGTCCAATCAGGTTGAGCATATGGGTTTTGCCCACACCCCAGGGTCCAAACACCCCGATCACCCCCAGTTGATAATTGGCTGATTCATCTGTCACGCTGTTAACAATAGCGGTAGAGACAGCTTCCATCTCATTCCTGCCAGGTGAGTCGTGCCAATCCCCCAAGGTATCCGAGGCTAGATTTTTTTTCATCTTATTTCTCCCTTAAGAGAGTCTGCCAGACCTCTCTTAAATCTATTCAAAAATAGAGGGTAATAAAAAACCCCTAAAGACAGCTCCTGCTGTTACGAGGTTGAAGAGGGTTGCTGTTTGGTCTCATTCATCACCTCGTCATAGATTTGTGGGCGACCAATAAAGTTGCATGCCAGCATGAGTTGCTGTTTTAAGGTGTCGTCCTTTTTATTCTCCACATTACCCTTCATGATGGCTGTTATATAGTGGATGGCCTCCACATAATCTTTTCGACCCATGTGAACAGAGATACGTTCTTTGTAGATTTCTTCAAGTGGGTGTTGTTGGTCGGGTTTGTAGACCGCTTCGGCGACAGCCAGCCAATCCAGGGCCTTGCCTAGATGGTCGGTGCGAACTTGGTCTGTATGCACACCGGCTTTGCGCTGTTCCTGTTTGGCTAACGCAATGGCTAACAGGTGGGCATGCTTAATGCCCATTTCCAGCCCTTCCAATAGATGCTCTTCCACCACTTCTGTATCGGGGGTACGGTTTGTCTCAACGAAGATGGTTGGCAGGACCCTGTAGATTTGAAATTTGTCTTCGCCGGGGACTTTGGTGATTCCATCCAGTAGCAAAGCCTGTGCTATATCTGGTTTTCGGAGATATTTAGCATGGAGTATGGCGCCAAAGACCCAGTAGCGCCAGAAATATTGGCTGTGCCCTAATTCATTCAACCTTTCCCAGACTTTGGTAGCCTTTTCTATATTCTCCTGCTGGCCATAATAGATCTGCAACTGGTCAGCAAGAATCTCAATGTTTTCTGGCCATAGCTCCTCCCCCCTTTTGAGTAACCGCAACTCCAGATCGGGTCGATTCAGTTTGGAACAGGTAACAGCCAGGTTATGAAGAGCGTCCGGATCATTGTCTCTGAACTCTTCCAAGTTTGAGTCCATTCTCTCCACCAGTCCCTCGAGAATAAAGATATTTTGAGCATTGGAGCCAGCACCGCTACGGATAAGTCCATGAATAGTGGCAAAACCCAGGTCATACAACCCTTCAATGTTGGTGCCTACAAATCTCTGAACCAGCTTTTCTGCGCTCTCTTTAATATCCGGTGTTTGTGCGGTACCAATAAGGTCCTCTCGGACCTCATCATGATCGGCTATGATTTTTTTCAAGATCATGCGTGTTTCTGGATTTTCAAGAATACCGACCACTTGTTTGACTTTTTCTTCATTCATGAGTAATGCCCCTTTTTCTTTTTATAATGGATACTTTTGAAAATTGAAGAGGAGTATATATTAACTAAAATAATAATAAAATACAAAAAAATACTGTTATCAAAAATATTGCAGGCTCCTTTTTTTCTCGAGAAAAAAAGGAGCCTGATCTCTGTTGGCGGGGGTCGCCTCCTGATATTGGGGGGGTTAGCTTTTGACGGCTCGTTTATCTTTTTTGCGTTCGTGCTCTTTGAGCAGACGTTTGCGTAGGCGGATGCTCAGGGGGGTGACCTCTACCAGTTCATCGTCATCGATAAACTCCAGCGCCTGCTCAAGAGAGAGGCGGATGGGGGGGGTCAGGGTGATGGATTCATCGGTGCCGGAGGCGCGAATATTGGTGAGCTGTTTGGATTTGAGCGGGTTGACGACCAGATCGTCATTGCGGCTGTTGATGCTGGTGATCATCCCTTCGTAGACCGGTTCACCAGCCCCAATAAAGTGACGACCTCGCTCTTGGAGGTTCCAGAGAGCAAAGGCGACCGCTTTGCCGGCCTCTTTGGCGATGAGAACGCCATTTTTGCGTTGACCAATTACCATGGGTACTTTGGGCCCATATTTATCAAAGACGTGGTACATCAGGCCGGTACCGGATGTCATGGTTCTGAAGTCGGTTTGGAAGCCGATCAATCCTCGGGCGGGGATTTCGTAGTCGAGACGAACCCGGCCCTGACCATCGGGAATCATATCCTTCAGCTCACCTCGACGCTCACCAAGCGCCTCCATGACGGAGCCTTGGTGAATATCTTCCACATCCACCGTCAACTGCTCATACGGCTCCATCTCTTGGCCGTTGACGAGGGAGATAATGGCCTCTGGTCTGGAGACCCCCAGTTCGAACCCCTCTCGGCGCATGCTCTCTATCAGGATGCCCAGATGGAGCTCTCCCCGGCCCGAGACGCGAAACTTGTCAGGGTCTTCGGTTTCGTCGATGCGGAGGGCAACATTATGTTCGGCCTCTCTAAACAGTCGATCCCGTATCTGCCGGCTGGTGACAAATTTGCCCTCTTTGCCCGCCAGAGGAGAGTTGTTGACCTGAAAGGTCATGGTAACCGTGGGTTCGTCGACGGTAAGAGCCGGTAGAGACTCGACGGTGTCGGGATGGCAGACGGTGTCGGAGATACCCAGTTTGTCGATGCCGGTAAAAGCGATGATCTCTCCGGCGGTGGCGTGGGTGTTCTCTACCTTTTCCAGCCCCAAAAAGCCAAAAATCTGCAACATGCGGGCGTTGCGGGTTTTCCCTTTGGGGTCGATAATGGTGACTGGGCTGTTGCTCTTGATGGAGCCACGTTCAACCCGGCCTACGCCGATTAATCCGGTAAAGCTGTTGTAGTCCAGAGAGGAGATGCGCATCTGGAACGGGCCGTCTGGATCTACCTTTGGGTGGGCGACGTGGGAGACGATGGTTTCGAACAGGGGGGTCATATCGGTGCCACGAATATCGACATCGGTGCTGGCAAAACCCTCCAGGGCCGAGGCGTAGACGACGGGAAAATCCAGCTGTTCATCGGTGGCACCCAGGCGATCGAACAAATCGAAGGTCTGCTCCATTACCCAGTTGGGTCTGGCGCCATCCCGGTCAATTTTGTTGATGACCACAATCGGACGGTAACCCAGCGCAAAGGCTTTTTGCGTTACAAAACGGGTCTGGGGCATGGGCCCCTCGACGGCATCGACCAGCAAGAGAACCGAGTCCACCATGGAGAGTACCCGCTCCACCTCGCCACCAAAATCGGCATGGCCGGGTGTGTCGACAATGTTGATGCGATAGTTGTTCCATTTGATGGCGGTGTTTTTGGAGGTAATGGTGATTCCGCGCTCTTTTTCAAGGGCGTTGGAGTCCATAATCCGCTCTTGGGCTTTCCCTCGGGTCTGCAGGGTGCCGGATTGTTGAAGCAGTTTGTCGACCAGTGTGGTTTTTCCATGGTCGACGTGGGCAATAATGGCAATGTTTCTAAGGTTACGAATCACGAGTTGGGCCTTGTCTTAAATGGGGTTGTTTGCTCTCTTGCCAGAGGATTTCCAGCTCCTCCAGTGAGGCGTTATGGGCATTTCGGCCCACACTTTGAAGAGTCGCTTCCATGAAGCGGAAACGATTTTGAAATTTGTGGGTTGCCTGACGCAGGGCCACTTCCGGGTTGACTTTCAGGTGCCGGGACAGGTTGACCAGGGTAAAAAGCAGATCACCCATCTCTTCGGTGATGGCGGCCTGATCCTGGTTTTGTCGGGCCTCCTGTAGTTCGGCCATCTCCTCGTCCATTTTTGCCACCACCCCCTCGGCACTGTTCCAGTCAAAACCTACCTGAGCCATTTTCCGCTGTACCTTGGAGGCCCAGAGGAGGGCGGGGACCCGGCTGTTGATGTCGTCAAAGACAGAGACCGGTCTCTCTTCTTTGTCTGGATCTCCTGCCTGGTTCTGCTGCTTTTCTGCCCGCTCCTGCCGTTTGATCTCCTCCCATCGCCCGGGAACCTCATCGGCTGAGGTGAGGGTGTCGCTCTGGGTGTTGAAGACATGAGGATGGCGGCGGGTCATCTTTTTTGTGATGCCTTGGATGACCTCGGTCAGATTAAAGTGGTCCTGTTCTTGGGCAATACGGCTATAGAAAACCACATGGAAGAGCAGATCGCCCAGTTCATCCTTCAGATTGGATGGGTCGCCACTCTCCACCGCCTCTACCACCTCATAAGCCTCTTCGATGGTGTAGGGGGTTAACGACTGCCAAGTCTGCTTTCGATCCCAGGGGCAGCCCGATTCAGCGCGAAGGCTGACCATCAGTTGGGCCAGATCCTGCATGGCCTCTCCTACCGCTTCTTTTGTTTTCTTCATGGGGTTTAGGGTGGATAAAAGGAAAGAGATTAAAGGAAGTGTCTGTGGTTTGTACTTCAATTCGGCAAATAGTGCCATGTTTTACCTGAAGGGAGAAGGTTTGGAACGGAATTATTTCCATTCGCCCCACAAAGTGAAACTCTGAATGCCAATAATACCGCAAATCTTTGGTTATGGCATGGGATTTGCTTGATTTTCAGGGTGAAATAACCAATACGGAGAGACTTAAATGGATAGTGGACTATACGCAGCGGTCAATGGGGCATTGAGAACCGAGATGAAATTGGAGGTGTTGACCAATAATCTGGCCAACGTCAATACCACCGGCTTTAAAGAAGAGAACATCACCTTCGACTCCTATATGACCTCTCCGGGACCGGAGCAGTTTCCTCTGGCAGGAGACTCATTCATGGGTCTGAAAGGGCCGGGGGATATCCCTTTTCCCTTCAGCAATCCAGCAACCAATGCTCTGAGCGTCACCTATCCGGCGGCTCCTTCAACCACCACCGATACGGCTCAGGGTGGGGTGGTTCCAACCGCAAACCCACTGGATGTTGCCATTAATGGCGAGGGTTTTTTTGTGGTTGAGACGCCAGAGGGGCGTCGTTATACCCGCGATGGCTCCTTTGAGGTGAACAAACAGGGGGAGTTGGTTAATAAAGATGGCTATAACGTGTTGGGTGCCGGCGGGGCCAAGTTGATTATCGGCTCTTCTGCGGTCAACATTGGTGAGGATGGCACAATATCCAATGCAACCGGTGATCTTGGTAAACTGGAACGGGTCGGGCTGCCGGCTGAGGTATTGAAGCGGGTTGGGCAGAATCTCTATTCGGCTCCCCGAGAGACAGAGATTCCCATGGACAATGTTGCCGGTGGGGTGCAGCAGGGTTTTCTGGAGGCCTCCAACTCCAACGCCATTCGGGGAATGACCCAGATGATCGAGGCCAACCGTGCTTTTGAGAGTTACATGAAAATGATCCAGGCCTTGGATGGTCTGGATGGGCAGGCCAATCAGATTGGTCGCCTCAGTTAGTTTTACGATTGAATCAGTATATCCTATTCCTTAACAGGAGAAGAAAATCATGATACGTGCCCTTTGGACTTCCGCTACGGGTATGCAGGCCCAACAGACAAATATTGACGTAATCGCCAACAACTTGGCAAACGTCAACACCAACGGCTTTAAGCAATCTCGAACCTCTTTTCAAGATCTGCTCTATGCCAACATCCGCCCCGCAGGCAGCAGCACCTCGGATACCGGAAGCACGGTACCGGTCGGTATTCAGTTGGGACATGGTGTCAAGGTGACCTCCGTCGGTAAAGAGTTTACCCAGGGCAGTGCCGTTCATACCAGTGATGCCGCCTTTAATATCGACATGATGGTGCAGGGGAAGGGTTTTTTCCAGATTGAACTGCCCAATGGGGACACCGCCTATACACGGGATGGTAGCTTCGAGATCAACAACCAGGGCAATATTGTCACCCATGACGGCTATCCTGTGGTTGGTGGAGCGGTCGGTGTAGACCCGGCTCTTCATACCCGTATCGCTGTGGAGCGGACCGGTTCCATCGGTTTCGCCGTCAATGAGTCTCCCGGTTTTCTAGCTAACCAGGGGCAGATTCAGCTGGCCTCCTTTGTTAATCCCGCCGGATTGACCGCGATTGGCAACAACCTCTTTGTCGAGAGTGTCGCCTCGGGGGCTGCTCAGGTTGGTACACCGGACGAAAACGGCATGGGGAGCATCAACCATCACCATCTGGAGCAGTCCAATGTCAACATGGTTACCGAGATGGTCGATATGATCGCCACCCAAAGAGCCTATGAGATTGGTACCAAGGCGATTCAAACCGCCGACACCATGCTGGGTCAAGTTGCCAACCTGAAGCGGTAATATAACGTGAAAAAATCTCTATTTGTCAGTTGTTTGATCGGTCTTTCCACCTGGATGGTGGCCACCACGGGTTTTTCCCAGTTGGTGAGCCGTGCCCAAGTTGTTCAGGGGGTTAAGGCCCCATTGGAAGCGATGGCTGTCAGGTCCGGTTCTGGCCTTAAGGTGGTCACCCTGTTTCAGCGGCACGATCTGAATCTGCCGGACGGGGAGGTTACCTGGCGAGTAGAGCTTGATTCTGAAAGTTTGAAGCTGGGTCGCCAACCGATTCCCGTCTCAGTACTGGTCGACGGAGAAGCCGTGTCGTCCATCAGTCTGAATGCGGTTATCAAGCGATTTGTCGAGGTACCGGTTGTTCGTCGAACCATCAAACGAGGTGTTCGGATAACGGCCGATGATATTCAATGGCATAAAATTGAGTTGGTCAGAGCTATTGATGGTCTGGTGAAGGATGAGATGGATGTGATCGGCATGGTTGCGGTTCGGACCATTCGTGAGAAGACACCTCTGAGAACCAAATGGTTTCGTCTGCCTCTGGCGGTGGATCGGGGTGAGCGGGTTCGGGTTCGGGTTGCTCAGAAGGGGTTGGTAATCAATACGGTAGGGATTGCTCTGGAAAAGGGGCGGGTCGGAGATCTGATCGAGTTACGCAATCCCCAGAGCCATGTTCGCTATGAAGCGCGGATATCCGCACCGGGTCAGGCTTTGGTCCAAACTTGGTAGTTCTTGGGAGTCAGAAGATGATGAAATCGAAAAAATGGGTTATTCCTGTGGCACTGCTTCTCTTGGCCACCCAGACCGGGTGCGGTATGACACGGGCTTCTCGGCGCCCTCCTGCTCCTGTTACGGTTGTTCAACCGACGCCACCTGAGATGTTGGCACCCAAAAAAGGCTCCATCTGGCAATCTACCGACAGAAACACGCTGTTTTTAGATAATAAGGCCCGGAATATCGGTGATATTATTACCGTACAGATCAGCGAAAAATCTTCCGCAGAAAAAGATGCGACTACCGAGCTGAAACGAGGAAACAGCAACGCTGCCTCTTTGGGAGGCATGTTGGATTTGACCACGGTATTAAAATCTGATCAGAGCCTGGCTACCGCCACTGCCTCCAGCCAGAACGATTTTAAAGGGCAGGGTAACACCACTCGAGAGAGCACCTTGGTGGCGACGGTATCCTGCCTGGTGACCGAAGTGCTGCCCAACGGCAATTTGCGTATTGAGGGACGGCGGGATATCACCATCAATCACGAAAACCAGTTTATCCTGCTTTCCGGTATTGTCCGTCCAGAAGATATCAGCCCTGAAAATACGGTCACATCGGCTCAGATAGCCGATGCCCGCATCGACTATTCCGGTGACGGGGATATTGATCAACAGCAGCGACCCAGTTGGCTCAACCGGTTCTTCTCTACTATCAATGTTCTGTGAAAACCACCTACAGGAAAAAGCGTATCATGTTCCGATTTCTCGTTGCAGCCACCCTCGTTCTTTGCCAAATCGGATTTGCCGAGGCGGCCCGTCTGAAGGATGTGGTCAATATTGAAGGGGTTCGAGACAACCCTCTGACCGGCTTTGGTCTGGTTGTTGGTTTGAGTGGAACCGGAGACTCCGGGGCCGCCTTTACCAATCAATCCCTGAAAATGATGCTGGAGCGTATGGGGATCTCGGCAGAGCAGGCCTTTAAGGTGAAAAATGTGGCGTCGGTCATGGTGACCGCCACCCTGCCACCGTTTGCTCGCCAGGGTAGCCGACTGGATGTTACCCTCTCCTCTTTGGGGGATGCCAAGACGCTTCAGGGTGGAACACTGATCATGACGCCGCTTAAAGGTGCCGATGGTCGTATCTATGCGGTGGCCCAGGGTGCGCTCTCCATCGGTGGTTTTGCAGCGGAAGGGGGGGGCGCCTCTGTGCAGAAAAACCATCCGACCGTTGGTCGGATTAGTGACGGCGCCATCATCGAGCGGGAGATCAAGTTTAACTTTAATAAAGAGCATAATCTGCAGTTGGCTCTTAAAAACCCGGATTTTACCACCGCCAGTCGGATTGTTGGCGCCATCAACGATCTCTTCGGCAAAGGTTTGGCGCTTGCCAAAGATTCCGGCACCATCTCTGTTCGGATTCCTGAAGATTACAAACGGCAGGTGGTCTCTTTTGTCTCTCGTCTGGAGAAGATGCAGGTCAACCCCGACCAGCCGGCCAAGATTGTGGTCAATGAGCGAACCGGAACCATCGTCATGGGGGACAATGTTCGAGTCTCTACGGTGGCGCTGGCCCATGGCGGGTTGAGTATCAAAGTTAAGGAGAGTCCGCAAGTCAGTCAGCCCAACGCCTTGGGTGAAGGGGATACGGTGGTGACACCGGATACCGAAATAGAGGCCACCGAATCCGACGCTCGTCTGATTGAGATGGAGGAGGGGGTCACCTTGGGAGATCTGGTGAGAGGGCTGAACAGCGTGGGTGTGACACCACGGGATTTAATTGCCATCCTGCAAGCGATCAAAGCTTCAGGGGCACTACAGGCAGAGTTGGAGATTCTCTAATGAATGGTATTGCTCATCCTGGTATGACTCCTGCAACCCCAACACCGAGTGAGACGAAAAGCACCCTCTCACCACAAGATGCCCTGCGTCTTCGAGAGGCGGCTGCCGATTTTGAGTCCATGTTTGTCAAACAGATGCTCTCATCCATGAGAAAAGCGATCCCCAAACAGGATGGGGGGTTGATTAAAGAGAGTCAGGGTGAAAAAATATTTCGTGATTTGCTGGATGCGGAGTATGCTAAGACAACCAGTCGTTCCGGGCAGGGTCTGGGACTGGGAGCATCCATGTACAAGCAGTTGATAGCACGGTATGGTTTGGCAACCTCTGGGGAGCAGGGTCAGGCGGTTCCCACGGTGGATGAGGCCAGACAGAGCGTCAACCAACTCCAGAGAGAGAACAGCGCCTACCGGGCGGCCGGTCAGGGCCAGGTTGGTGGTGTGGGTAGGTCAAACTGATTGGTATGCCTTTTTGGGTTGAGCCGACCGGTTTGGCCAGAGGCCGATCGGGTCGGGTGAAAACCAATAAGGGATAGGAATTCATGGTAACACGAATCAAAAATGTGGATGTGGGTCGGTTGAATCGAATTTCCGGTTCACGGGTCTCCAAAGCCAAGGGTGGGGCTGTCTCCCGTCCTACAGCCAAAGCGGGGCGAAAGGATGATGTGGATGTCTCTTCCCTCTCGCGAACCATTGGTTTGGCGGGAGAGGCTGCACAGTCCGCCCCGGATGTGCGCTCCGAGTTGGTTGCCCCCATTCGAGAAGCGTTGGCCAATGGTAAATATGAGGTTTCCAGCTTGGATATTGCCGACAAAATTTTGCGGCAGGTTCTAATGGAACGGAAAAGATCAGTTTAGGCGGACACTACCCATGAGCAAAGTTGAGTTCGACCTGCCTGCCGAAATTCGGCAGTTGCAGGATGTGTTGGACCCCTTGATTCGGCTGTTTGAACGTCTTCACCCCTTGCTGTTAAAAGAGCGGGAAGCTTTGAACGCTCGCAAGCCAGAGGTGTTGGAAGGGGCTTCGGAGTCGGTCCGCGCCACCCTGGAAGAGATCTACAAAACCGATCAACTGCGCCAGCGTCTGACCGCCCGTTTGGGCGCACTCCTGGGCTTGGGACCGGACCAACTGAGCTTGAAACATCTCAATGAGGCGTTGGGTGGTGATTCTGGTCTGCCGAGCTATCGTGAACGGTTGACCCAGGCTATTCAGAAGGCTGAAGTGCTTAACCGAGAGAATCAGGCGATCTTTGCCGGGGTTCTCTCAGCAACGGAGTCGATGCTTCGGGTGCTGAAGGAGGGAAATCAGGGACCGGTCTCCTCTTATAACAGGCGGGGTGATCGTCAGCCAGGCGCCAATTTCCATTTTCTCTCCAGGCAGCTTTAAGCGTGACTACTCAAATTAATGGTTGTATGAACTTTTCAATCTTGGTTGGCGAGGGGGGCTTAAGCTCTGCCTTTCGGAAAGGCCAATTTGAAATGAGAGGCGTTGGGCCATGCTGATCCTGACTAGACGAATTGGAGAGAGTTTAAATATTGGTGATGAGATCAAGATTACCCTTTTGGGCATCAAGGGAAATCAGGTTCGCATCGGTATTGATGCACCCAAACATGTTCAGGTTCATCGGGAAGAGATCTATGACAAGATCAAACGAGAGACCCGAAAAGCCAACCGGAAAATGTCTGACGAGGTGTTGGATCAGGCCTCTCGCATTCTCTCCGGCAATTGATACCACTCCCTTCTTCTCCCCCTCTTTTTTTTAGGATCAGGGGGTGGATTGAGCCTCTCCTTCCTGGCTACCTTAGCGGTTTTTTGTTATTTTCTCCTTCTGTTTCATTATGATTATCGATTAACCATCTTGGCTGGATGGTCTTCTCGCTCTTTCGCTTGCTGCGTTGGGGGGGGCTGAAAAAGTGAGGGTTATGATAGAACGACTGCCCATTCCTGTTCAGGAAGAAGAACCCCCGGCTCTGCTGGTGGTTATCGATACCGAAGAGGAGTTTGACTGGCATAGACCGCTGGATAGGCAGGCCACTTCGGTCAAGGCCCTCTCTCAAATTCACCTGGTTCAAGATCTGTTTGATACCTACGGCATCACCCCCACCTATGTTGTGGACTGGCCGGTGGCCTCTCAAGAGGCCGGCTTTGCCCCGCTTAAATCCTTTGCCGATGCTGGACGTGCCGTTATCGGTACCCATCTCCACCCCTGGGTCTCTCCCCCTTACGAGGAGGATGTCACCCCTTTCAACTCGTTTCCGGGTAATCTTCCCCGCCCGTTGGAGGCGGAAAAACTGCATCGATTGAGTGCGAAAATTACCGACTCTTTTGGTCATCGGCCCCTGGTCTATAAGGCGGGCCGGTATGGTTTGGGTCCTCATACGGCAGAGATATTGGCGGAACAGGGGTACCTGGTGGATCTGAGTGCCTGTCCCGCTTTTGATTACAGTCCTGGAGAGGGGGGGCCAGACTATAGCAACTATTCTGCCCACCCCTATTGGTTTGGTCCCGGGAGAGCGCTGCTGGGGCTGCCAAGAACCGGGGCTTTTGTCGGCTATCTGCAACGGCAGGCCGGATGGCTCTACCCTCTTGCCACCCACCCGGCTTTAAGGTGGGCGAAGGGGCCGGGTATTCTTTCACGGTTGGGTGCTTTGGACCGGTTGGGACTCTCCCCGGAGGGGTACGATTTTTCCGATTTAAAACGGTTGACGGATGCCCAGTTACGTTTGGGGGTTCGCACCTTCTCCTTCTGTTTCCACTCCCCTTCCGTGATGCCGGGATGCACCCCCTTTGTGAGTAATCAAGCCGATCTGGAACAGTTTCTGGACCGTTTTCGCCACTATTTTGACTATTTTCTGGGTCAACTGAAGGGGGTAAGCTGGACCCCTCTTACCTATCGTGATCATCTGATCAAATCCTCGACAGGGAGAATAACAACTTGAAAATTCTAGGGATTTCAGCGCTGGATAAGGATGCGACGGTCTCTGTTGTGGAAGAGGGGGAGATTCTCTTTGCTGCCGGAGAGGAGCGTTTTAGCCGCAAAAAACAGCATGCCGGTTTCCCCTATCTGGCGTTGGAGGCGGCGCTGTCACACTGTCAACTGCAGGCTGAGGATATCGACCGGGTAGCCTACCCTTTCATGGAGGCCTCTGCAGAGGTCAAGATGATGCGCCGAGGTTTTGAAGAGGAGAATCGGCTTCTGCGGGAAAAAAAGATGGCCGACCCAAGAGCCGCCATAGCCCGTGCCAAAAAGCGGATTCCACCTCGCAGCCAGCCTGTTCAGGGGCTGCCTCATCCCAACAAAAAGATGGAGAAGGGGTTTTTAAAAGAGCGGTTCTACCACTGGGCAGGCACCTCCCCATCTTTCTCCGGGTGGGCCGCTTATCGAGCCGGGCAGCAGTGGCTGGATGAGGCGATAAAAGGCCATGCTCACTGGCAGCAGGCGTTGGAAGAGGGGTTGACCCGCTACGGCCTGGAAAAAAAACTCAGCCGTTTTGACCACCACCACACCCACGCGGTTGGGGCCTATCATATGAGCGGTTTTGACCGGGCCTTGGTTGTCACTTTGGATGGTTATGGCAGTGGTCTGGCTGGCTCTGTCTCGCTGGGGGAGGGGGGTAAGATACGTCGGTTGGACGGTATCGCCTTCCCTTTCTCTTTGGGCACCTTTTACGAAACCGTAACCTCCTCCTTGGGGTTCAACCCAGACCGCCATGCCGGAAAAATAGTCGGCTTGGCCGCTTATGGCGATCCTGCTTTGCTCTCTGAACTGCTGCTCTCCCGTTTCGACCGGTCACAACCGGGCCATTTTCGTATGTTTCAGAGTCTGAACGTCTACTTTTCCCGTGCCCTGGCCTCCCACTTTCCCATGGTGGATGTGGCGGCGGCCTATCAGGCGGTGTTGGAGCTGGTGGCCGGAGAGGTGGTGGCGCATTGGGCCAAGAAGATGGCGTGTGACCATCTGGTTCTGGCCGGCGGGGTGACCGCCAACGTCAAGATGAACCAACGGCTGTTTGAGCTGGAAGAGATTCGAGGGCTGTTTGTCTATCCCAACATGGGGGATGGGGGGACCGGCAGCGGGGCCGCTCTGGCCCTCTCTTCTTCTTCAAGGCGGAGCCAGCCCATGGATTCCGCTTATCTGGGGCCGGCCTACTCGGAAGAGGCGATGTTGACCGCCTTGAATCAGGCAGGGCTTACGTATCGTCAGCCGCCCAATCTGGCGGAGGAGGTGGCCGCGCTGATCCACTCAGGCAAGGTGGTGGCCCGTTTTTCCGGGCGTATGGAGTATGGTCCTCGGGCTTTGGGTAACCGGTCGATCCTTTATCATGCCCGCCAGCCGGATGTCAATCAGTGGCTTAATCAGCGTTTGGGGCGGACCGAGTTCATGCCGTTTGCCCCGGTTACCCTCTGGGAGGCTCGGGAGCGCTGTTATCATAACCTGGATGGTGCCGAATTGGCGGCCCAGTTCATGACCGTCACCTTCGACTGTACCGACTGGATGAAGGCAACCTGTCCGGCGGCGGTGCATGTGGATGGTACGGCCAGACCACAACTGATTCGTCGTGGTGTCAACCCGGACTACTATGACATCTTAAAAGCCTACGAAAAGCTCTCCGGAATCCCCTCACTGATCAATACCAGCTTCAATATGCATGAGGAGCCGATTGTCTGTACCCCTCAGGATGCCGTGCGGGCTTTTGTGCAGGGGGATCTGGATGTGCTGGTCATGGGCCCTTTTTTGGTTAATCACAGCGACTGAGAATGGTGTAGATCTGCCTTTCGGTCAGCTCCATCTTGCGGGCAATGTCCGGGACCTTTCCGCCGCTATCATAGAGACGGATGATCTCTCTGTTACGATTGGCCCGTTTGGCCTTGGCAGCCCGCGCGATGGAGAGGGTCTCACCACCAAAATATCGGCTCATGAGTTGGGCCTGCTCCAGACCCAGCAGTTGCGAGAGTTTGTGTTGAATTTTTATTTTTTTGGGAATGAAGAGCCTGGTTCCTGCGCAGTGGTTTAACAGGGTCATGGCCCCTTCATAGCCGATGATATCTTTTATCTCTACCAAGGATTCTGGGAACTCTGTCTCTGGTATGTTCATGGTAACTCTCCGCAAAGTAGTTGAAATTTTCAGTTATCCTCTGCTATGGACGGGGAGAAAGGGAGATGAAGGTTTTCAGCTACCCTCAACAAGGGGTGTCTGTTCAACGGTGCAATCCAGGATCAAGCTCATTTTGTTCCGGTTCCAAAGAGGCGGGATGGTGTATACTCGATAGTTTGTCTTCATGTGTGTTGGGGGGGGCTCCTCCCAATAGAGATGGCTCCTTGACTTAGAATGACGGTTCATGCGGGATCTTTTCTTAACGCTCTTTATTTTTGGTATGCTCCCCAACGCCTTTTTGCAGCCGCAAGTCGGGCTGTATCTATGGACCTGGATCAGCTACATGAATCCCCACCGTCTGACCTGGAGCTATGCCTACTCCTTTCGGTTTAATCTGTTTGTCGCCCTGGTCACCATTCTTGGGATTATCTACTCCTGGGGGAAGACCTCTAAAATTCCCCGATTTTTCCCCGTTTATCTCATGGGTCTCTTTTTTGTCTGGACGACAATCACCAGCTTTTATGCCTTTAGTCCTGGTAATGCCTGGAAGGAGTGGGAGCAGTTTTTAAAAATCTACCTGATGATCATCGCCACCTTCCTTTTGGTGGACTCCCGCAAATCGTTGAGCATCCTGATGGTTATCATCACCTTTTCCATCGGTTTTTTTGGGGTGAAAGGGGGGATTTTTACCATCACAACCGGGGGGCGTTTTCATATTGTTGGCCCGAGCGAGTCTTTCTTTTCCGACAACAACACCTTTGCCCTGGCAGAGATCATGGTTTTTCCGCTGTTTCTCTTTTTACGCAGCCAGGCCAAACATTGGCTGTTGCGGTTCTCTTTTCTTGTCATGACCTTTTTGGCGGTACTTTCGGTGGTGGGGAGCTACTCTCGAGGAGGCCTGGTCGGCTTGGCGGTGGTTATTATCTATTTCTGGTTGAGAACACCGGGCAAGATAAAAATTACCGTGATTTTGGCGCTGGTACTGCCGGTGATTGCCACCTCCATGCCGGAAAAGTGGCAAAACCGGATGTATGTGTTGGCAGAGGAGATTGAAATACCGGTCCAAATCAAGGAGTTGTTGGAAGTACGTTCTGTTTTTGACCAAAGAAATGACCCCTTTCCCCTAGATGCCAAAAAAGAGGAGGTGCCAGAGGGGGAGACCAGTGAGTTGATGGAGGATCTCTCCGTGCAGGGCCGTTTTGAGGCGTGGACCTTTGCCTGGAATCTTGTCCAAGATCGGCCTATCGTCGGTGGAGGGTTCCGCATGTTTCGCCAGGATGCCTTCGATATCTATCATCCGGGGGTCAGGCGACGGGATGCGCACAGTATCTATTTTGAGGTGATGGGAGAGCAGGGTTTTGTCGGGTTGGTACTCTGGCTCATGCTGCACATTTCGGCTTTTCGGGTGCGAGGCCGGATAATGAAATTAACCAAAAACTTGCCGGAACTCAACTGGGCCTATGAGCTGGCTCGATACATCGGTATCGGCATGATGGGCTATTATGCGGCGGGTGCCTTTTTGGGGTTGGCCTACTTTGACCTGCCCTTCCATTACATCTCGATTCTGGTCATCCTTCAGGTGTTGGTTGAAAAGGAGTTGTCGAAAAATGAGCCACCGAAAAAACGGGGGCGGTTTCCCCATATTCCCAAGAAAATCAGAGAGGCCATACCGGCCGAGCCTTCTGCCCCGGTAGCTCCACCAGGTTGAACCTGGAAACCGTTTCCAGGTTGAATCGCCCTTATGCCCAGCCCCGGCGGGCCAAGGCATACTCCATGGTGGCGACCCGATTGAAGAGATCGGGGTCGTTGATTTTTTCCCGATGAAAATAGCGGCTCATACGGGGAAAAGAGAGGTCTAGTACCTCGTTGAGAAAGGTCTCCTGGAGATAAAAGGGGCGGTTTTTTGGCCGGCTGAATTTAAGACGATAGAGATAACCCCGTAACCCAATGGGGCGATGGGAGGAGGACCAGTAGGCCCAGCGCTGTTTGAGGGGGGGGGCGGTGGAGAGTCGATGGCCATAGATACTGTGATAGTGGGCCAGTCGAGGGTTTAACTGCTGAATCATTCTGGCCTCCAGTCGCCCCTGCTCCTTGTAGGTCAGGGGAATGTGCCAGCTATCACGAATAAGGGTCGGTTCCAGGAAGGGGAAGGCGGCCCAGCCTATCCGGCTGTTGAGGGCAGACTCCCGAGCGGTCCAGTATCGGCCCCGAAAGAGAGGGTAGGCCATCTCGATTCGACCCCGGTGGAGCCAATCGGCACCTCGGCCCAGGGCATGGGTCAGGGCTGTGGTGAGGTGTTGACCATAGTCGGTAGGGGAGAAAGCGTCGGTGCAGGTTTTGGGGTCATACCGGGAGAAGAAGCTCCAGACCAGTTGTTCGATGGTTAGGGGGCGATCCGGCAGATAAAAGAAGTTTCGGTAGATCTCCCCCAGCCCCCCATTGACCACCAGATGGTTGCTGGCACGGCTGACCCGGTCGGCTCCATCCACTCCAGAGTCCAAGAGGCCATCGGATTTCCAGCCATCGAAAAGGTACCAGTTTTTTTCCAACTGTTCGGCAAAACCGTCGGGTGTCAGGTTGGCCAGTCGGCTTTTATCGATCACCTTCAGTGGCAGCCCTTCCCCTTGGGCGATCTGTTTGGCAACCGTGACATCGCCATCGGTTTCCGAGCCATATACAAACAGATCCGGCACCACGCCCGCATCCAAAAAGAGCGCTAAAATCAGCCGGGAGTCATACCCCCCCGAAAGGGCGGTGTTGATCCGGTCTCCGAAACAGTCCCGGTAGGTTGCAAAGAGGGGGCGCAGTTTGTCCAGTTGCTGGTGGACGGTCTCCTCAAAGGAGAGCGGTCGGCCAGGGGGCTGCCAGTCACAGAGGTTTTCCCGCTTGGGAAAGCGCACCCGGTCGTCTAGTTTGATGGTGCGATCGAACGAGAGGGTTTTTATCTGTTTGATAAAGGTTTTCTGACCAAAAGTGGTGCCGTTCCAGGCATATTCGTAGCAGCCCTGGGGGTCACTCTCCCCGTGGGGGAGCAGGTCAAACAGGACTTGAAAGGAGTTGGAAAAGAGGGTCTGATCTTCATTATGGTAGATTTTGCTGGCACCCAGCGTGTCGCTGGCCAGAAAAAGGGTGCCCCCTTTTTGGATGACCAGGGTAAATTGACCACGGGTTCTGTTCCAGTCCAAGTGACCCTCTTCAAAAGCGGTAAAACAGCCTTTAAGGGCAGAGACCCCGACGCTGTCATCGAAGAAAAAACACCCGCAAACACCGATAAATTGATCATCACCCATCGAGATAAAAGAGGGGAACAGGGGGCTGTCGGGCTGCTGGGAGTGGATTAGTTTGTAAAAAAAAGCCAGGCGGTACTCCGGTGTGATCAGAGATTGGGCTTGGACAAACCCCTGAGTGGTCAGATGGCTCTCCAGGGTGTGGATTTTGTGCAGGGGAGAGGGGTTCCGTGTCAAGAAAAAGAGGGCCATGGCGTAGATCACTTTCCAAAATGGTGAGGATGAAAAGGGGGGTGTGGATGCCATCCCTCTTGAGTCTGGTGGTTTTTGTTGGAAAATAGGTGGTGATGCTGTTTCGTATTGTGCCACAATCCCCCTCTCATAAAAAACCTTTTTGTCGCACACCTTACTCTCCAACCCGAGCCGAGGTAACCGGGCTATGAACAACCGGACAGCACTGTGTCTGACGGTGGATACGGAATTTGATATTGCCGGTGCTTTTTCCAACCCGGACCGCAACCGCCCCAAAGGGTTGGAGAGCGTCTGGTGGACGGCTGGAGGGGAAGATCAGGGGTTGGGCTTTATTCTGCGGACCCTCAAGGCGTACGGGGTGACGGCAACCTTTTTTGTTGAAACCCTCAACCGCTCCTACTTTGGTGATGGTCCCATGGGGTCGGTGGTGGAGCGGCTGCTGGAGCAGGGAGAGGATATTCAGCTTCATCTCCACCCCTGCTGGCTGGCTTTCGATAATAAAAATTGGCGGAGAGAGGTTCTGGCCCACCCTCCTGGAGATACCCTCTCTGCCCTCCCGTTTGACGAGCTGGTCGAGGTGATTGGACAAGGGGTGGAGAGGCTGCAGCAGTGGGGGGCAAAGAGGCCGGTAGCCTTGCGTTCCGGCAATCTGGATAGCCAGGCAGCCATCTATCGAGCCATGGCAAAAAACGGTCTGAAACTGGCCTCTCATATCGGCACCGGCTACAATCCGCCAGGGGATGTGTCTCTGCAGCTTTTGGGTGGGCGCCAGTGGATTGAGGGGGTGATGGAGGTGCCGGTTACCAGCTACACCCACCTGCCGTTATCCGGTCAACGTCGATTACGCTTATGGGCCATTACCGCCTGCTCTTGCCAAGAGATGGAGAGTCTGCTCTGGTCGGCCAGAGAGCAAGGGGTCTCCACCCTGGTGGTGATAACCCACCCTTCAGAATTTATTAAAAGGGGCGCATGGGGGCTTCAAAAAAACAGCGTCAACCAAACACGGCTGGCGTGGCTCTGCCGATTTGTGGCTGACCATCCTGAGGCGTTTGAAATGGTCAATTTTGGGGCTGCGGCAGAGGGGTGGTTGCAGGCAGGAGAGCGTCCGGAGCCAACCTTGACAGCCCCTCTGGCTTCGGTAGTGGCCCGGATGGTTGAAAACAGTTTGAACGATCTGCTGCCTTGGTATTAGGCGATGAGCGTAGAAAGAGAGGAGTGCCTGTTTAATGGATGAATCCTGGAGCCGATTGGAGCTGGAAACAGAGGCTGCTCGCCAACAAGCCATCGGCTTTGCCAACCGGGTGATGACCGCAGCAGGTGGTACCCATCTGCTCTCCGATCTGGAATGGGCGCTCTGTGGGGGAGATTGTACCGATAACCTGCTGGTCTATGGTTTTGATCGAGGGGAGGCTGGGGCCGGTTTTGCCCTGTTTCGCATTCAGCAGCGCCCTCTGAAATTTCGAGTAGGGGAGTTGACCCTGTTTCAGGTCGGGCTAACCCGCTATGATCTGTGGCAACAGCCGATTATTGTCGTGGCAGGGGCGGATCAAGGCAGCTGGACTGCCCAGGCGTCGGCTCTGCTTGCCCGTCTGCACCTCGACCTGCCGGCCCGTTCTGCTTTGGGGGTAGAGGGGGTGCAGATGGCGGGTATGTTTTTGCGGTTGTTGTCAGCCCACCCAGATTTTTCAACCCTGCAGATGGGTGCCCCCTTCAAGCATCAGTTTATCAACATGCCTTCAAGCTATGAGGCCTATCTGGCTGGACTGGGGGCCAGCTCTCGCAAGACTTTTTTATATCGACAGCGCCGACTCTATCGAGTGTGTGAGGGTGTGGTAGCTCTGCGCCGTTTTTCCCAGCCGGAGGAGGTGGAGGGTTTTCTGGATGGGGCGGTTGCCGTCTCTCAGAAAACCTATCAATGGCAACTGTTGGGGTTGGGGTTGCGCAATCGAAAAGGGTTGGCACGACGGTTGGACTTTGCCGCCAAACGGGGTTGGTTATGCTCTTATCTTCTCTATTGCCAAGAGAAGCCGGTGGCCTTCATGTTGGGCTATCACCATGGGCGCTGCTACCACTATATCGATGTCGGGTTCGACCGGGATTGGGGTAAACACTCGGTGGGGTCGGTGTTGCAGTTGGAGGTGATGGCCGACCTTTATCGTCTGGAGGTTCCCCCTGAACGGTTTGATTTTTCAACCGGTTTTGGGGAGCATAAAGCCCGATTCGGCAATCGGGAAGAGGCGGAGGTCAACCTGCTGCTTTTCCCCAAAAACCTCTCAAACCAAGCCCTTGTTACCAGCTATCGGGGGTTTGAGTGGTGTATGGAGGGGCTGCTGGGGCTGTTGGAGCGGATGGGGGTGAAACAGACCATCAAAAAAGCCCTGCGCCGATCTGCTGGCCTCTTCTCTTCTGATAAATAAAAAAACGGTTAAGGCATGTTGTAGAAGTGGTTCCAGAGGGTCTGGAGATGGGTGATATCCTGGCTTGCAGCGGTCTCTCGGATAGAGTGCATGGCCCAGGTTGGTACGCCGATATCCAGAGCAGACAGTCCCAGACGGGCCGAGAGCATGGGACCAATGGTACTGCCACACCCCATATCGGCTCGGACGGTAAAGTGTTGACTGGGGATCTGCTTTTGTTGGCAGAGGTTGATAAACCAACTGCCCGAGAGGGCGTGGGTGGCATAGCGTTGGTTGGTGTTATATTTAAGCACAACCCCCTCGCCCAGGTAGGGGCTGTTGTTCTCATCCTGTTTGTTCGGAAAATTGGGATGGTAGCCGTGGGCATTGTCGACGGAGATCATTTTTGCGGTTGCCAGGGTCTGTCTGAATCGCTCCTCGTGGGGAACAAGACGGTGTAGCAGGGACTCCATAAAATTACCATTGGCCCCCACGGTGGAGGTACTGCCAACCTCTTCGTGGTCAAAGCAGGCCAGCAGGCTGAGGTTCTCCTCATTGGAGGGGCCGATGAGCGATTCCAGGCCGACAAAACAGCTCAGCAGATTGTCCAGTCTGGCCCCGACGACCCACTCGTTGGCGAGACCGCTGAACTGAACCGGTTGGGTATCGTAAAAAGAGAGATCCCAATCCAGCAGCTCCAGCGTATCGGTTTTGCCAACCCCCTCATCGGCCAACGCCTGTTTTATCCGTTTGGTAAACTGCTCCCTGGCCGAAAGGTCGGGGTTGATGGGGCCAAAGATCGGGTTGAGTTCTGTGTGGCGGTCGGGGGCATAGCCTTTGTTGACCTCTCGGTTGAGATGAATGGCCAGATTGGGCAGACGTGTGATGGGCTTTTTAAAATCGATCAGTTGATGGCCAATCTGCCCTTTACCGTTGCGATAGACCACCAGACCGGCCAGGGAGAGGTCCCGATCAAACCAGGTGGAGAGAATGGGAGAGCCGTAGATCTCCACATCCCAGACCAACAGTCTGTTTTTCTCTTTGAGGGGGGTCGGCTTGACCTTGAGGGTTGGGCTGTCGGTATGGGCGCCGGCTAGCTTCAGTTGGGGAACCCCCCCTAAACCCTCTTTGGGTACGCGAAAGGCCATGAGAGAGGTGAGATTCCGAACCACATAATAGCGTCCACCAGCCCGAAGCTGCCAGGTTTTGGTCTCATCCAGTGGTTCAAATCCGGCTGCGGATAAAACCGAAACCATGGTTTGAACCCCGTGGTAGGGGGTCGGGGAGGTGTTGATATGGGCTAGAATGGAATCGATCAATCGTCTTCTCGTCAGGGTTGGATCTCACCATCCGGCGAGATGGGTGTTAGATTTAAGAGGCTATAACAGGATTCTCAGCCAGGATGATCTCCCTGATGGCTTGCAGGTGCGGGTTGTCCACTCCTGACAGGTGTTTCCATTTTTCGTTAGATGTGGGTCAGTCCTCTTTTTAACGGCAGGTACCTTCAACCGAGGAAGGTAATCAAACTACCCATTGTTGGCAAGCGTTAATTGCTCAGGCGGCCTCTCTCTTATTGTTTGGAGGAGCCGAAACGGGCCGTTTTATCAATCGCTATTCTACGATATTGCCAGGTATCCGGTTTACACTCAATCCAGAGGATTAATCCGGGCAGCCCAGGCGCCTTAAACGCCAACAAGCTTAAGAGTGATGGCTGACAATTGACAACCGAGGGATAATATCGGTAGTTTTGTTGGGGGCTGATCCACTCTCGCAAGACTGGATTGGGTCGTTTCTTGGTTGAGGTATCTTTGTCCCCATCAGGTTGTTACAGTCAGGCGGTATGTCGATCTCATCTCAACTCTTTGAGTTTTTGGTTGTTGGACTGCTCAGCGCCATCCACTGTCTGATCATGTGTGGTGGCATTGTCGGCGCCCTGACCATCAGCCTGCCGATCCAAACCCGGCAGAGTCCCAAAGCCCTGTTTGAAATATTGGCTATCTTTAGCCTGGGCCGATTGGTAAGTTATGCCCTGGCCGGTTTTTTTGCCGGGCTGTTTGGGGAGCTTTTGGTCAACACCTTCAGCCTTCAAGAGAGCCACAGCCAGATACTGTATTCGCTGAGTCTCGTGGTGTTGGTCGGTATCGGTCTGCATATTGCGGGCTGGTTCCCGGAGGTGGCTCGGTTGGAGAAAGTGGGGAGCCGACTATGGAGGTGGATTGAGCCGGTGGCCCAGTCTCTTCTGCCGGTAGAGAGCCGTTTTCAGGCGTTGATTTTGGGGTTTCTTTGGGGGTGGCTTCCGTGTGGGGTGACCTATTCGGTACTCATCTGGTCTGCTCTGCTGGGGGACTCCCTGTCGGGTGCGTTGGCCATGGGAGCTTTTGGGCTGGGAACCGTGCCGGGGATACTCATGGCCAGCTATTTTTCGGGGCGATTTCATCGATATCAGAAAAAAGGGTTGAAAAGAGGGCTGGGAATCCTGATTATACTCCTGGCGCTGATCTTTGGTTTTTTGTGGAATCCTCACGATTTACATCGGCACGACTTCTCCAACCAACAGGAGACGTGCCCTACGCCAATAGCGACCCATAACCATATGGCTCCAGAGGTGGTGAAATAGAATGGATGATCAAAAGCAGTTTTTAGGAGACTCTCCTGAGTTTCTTTCTGTCATTCGGGCCGCCGGGTTGGTGGCGCCAACCGATGCAACCGTTCTCATTACCGGTGAATCGGGAACCGGCAAGGAGTTGCTCTCTCGCTATATTCACAACAACAGCCGTCGCCGACAACAGCCTTGGATCACCATCAACTGTGCCGCTCTTCCTGAATCTTTGGCTGAGTCGGAGCTTTTTGGCCATGCCAAGGGGGCCTTTACCGGTGCGGCCCTGAATAAAAAAGGCTGGGTGCAGGCTGCTGATGGCGGCACCCTGTTTTTAGACGAAATCTCAGAGCTCCCGCTCTCTATTCAAGCCAAGCTGCTGCGTTTGTTGGAGTCTGGTGAGTGCCAGGGGGTAGGCCATGGACAGATTTCCCGTGTAAATGTTCGGGTTGTTGCCGCCACCAACAAACATCTGCCCGATCTGGTTCGGGAGGGGGGCTTTCGTGAGGATCTTTTCTATCGACTCAATATCGTCCCCCTGACTCTGCCCCCTCTGCGGGACCGCCTTCAAGATCTCTCTTTGCTTATCAACCTGTTCATGGCGCGGGTTTCCACAAAAAACGCTCTTCCCCAGACCCGTTTTCATCCCAAGGCTTTGGCGGTGCTGCGTGCCTACTCCTGGCCTGGAAATATCCGAGAGTTAAGAAATTTTTGCGAACGGGTCAGCATTCTAAATGCCGGGCAGACGTTGGTGGTGGATGATCTGCCGGTAGAGATGCGCCAGGGCCAGGATGTGCCTTGGGCCGGAGAGAGGGCCGCCTTTGTTTTGCCTGACGAAGGCTTGAATTTTTTGCAGATGGAACGGGATCTTCTCGATCAGGCGTTGCGTCGTTCGGCAGGCAATAAAAGCCGGGCAGCCCGGTTGTTGGGCTTCTCCCGAGACACCTTTCTCTATCGGCTGAAAAAATTTTCCATCCCTGTCTAGTCTCGAAAGTGGGTCACATGACCTGTTCAGAGTGTGTCATATAACCCACCATTACCCCTGTCTTTTTTTCAACCTATTGAAATAAAAAAAGAAAACATCTGGCACAGATCCTGATAGATAGGGGTGGATAGCCGATGACTCCTTAGTCGGCATAAACAGCTTTCAATCTACTTAATTCAAGAGGTCTTACTGCGTATCATGCAAACAATTCGATTGACAACCCTGTTGACCATGGTCGGTCTTCTGGCTATTGGCGGATGCCAAGCGGCCGCTCAATCCATGGACCACGACAAGATGGAAAAGGGGGGGATGCACGCCGAACAGAAGGTGATGGTTCAGCAGCCCTGGGCCAGGGCATCTGCCGGAATGGCTAAAGCAGGTGCGGCCTTTATGACCCTGATGAACCACGGTATGAGCGATGACCGCCTGCTTTCTGCCAGTGCCAATGTGTCCGAGCGGGTTGAGTTGCATACCCATCTGATGGATAACGGCGTTATGCGTATGCGTGAAGTTCCCCATATCGATCTACCCAAGGGAAAAATGGTCTCTCTTCAACCTGGTGGACTGCATATCATGTTCATGAAGCTGAACAAACCCTTCCAGGAGGGCGACAGCTTTCCCTTGACCCTTAGGTTTGAAAAAGCTGGAACCGTAGAGATTCAGGTGGTGGTCAAAGGGGTTTCGGCTGGTGGTATGGGTGGTGGTCACATGCAGGGACACTCGATGTAGTTTTTTTTGCCCAATGATTTTCCCAGTGGGCTGTCTTCGCTCTTCCCCCTCCTCAAAAGAGGGCAGCCCTTTTTCATCGGTTGGCGTTTTTTTCACCAATGCCAGAAAAAAGCGCCAACCGATTTTTTTTTAGAGTACTAACCATGAATCGTACAGGGATCGTTAACCATCGCCGGGCTTTTTTTCTCTCAACCTTTTGGCTGATGGCCTCTCTTCTCTTTGTGTCGGCAGAGGCCGATTGCGGCCCTAAAGATCCCATGCCCCTGCGGGGGAGTTTTTCTTTGGTAGATGAGACCGGAAAAAAAGTAACCTTGGAGGGTTACCGAGGCCGCTATCTGTTAATCTATTTTGGTTATACCTACTGCCCGGATATCTGTCCCACCAGTTTGGGTATTATTGGTGAGGTTTTGGACAAGCTCTCCCCGCCGGCATTGGATAAGTTGACGCCTCTGTTTGTAACCGTCGACCCCGAACGGGATACGGTCGAACATGTGAATGAGTACACCGATGCTTTTCACCCCAAGCTTATCGGCTTGACCGGTTCGGTTGAAGAGACCAATCGGGCTGCCAAAACCTTTGGCGTCTATTTTGCCAAGGCCGAGGAAGACCCGGACGATCCGACTGATTATCTGGTAGACCACTCCTCCAACACCTTTTTCCTCGATCCACAGGGGCGAATTGTCACCATTTTTGGTCATGCACCAGAGGTAGAAGAGGTGGTTCGGAATTTGGAGCAACATCTTGTGGGAGAGAAGTAGGGTGCCTCTTTTTTTTCTCTTTGTCGCGTTTGTGGGTCTCTCTCTTTCTAGCCCACCTCTTCTGGCTGCCACCTCGGTGGAGGCTGAGGAGAGTTTGGCTGTTAAAAGCTACCGACAGTTTGCCACGGCCTTTATTCGGGGGGAGCTGGTGGAGGCCAGCCGTTTTGCCGATGGACAGGCGTTGCGCACCGTGCGGCGTAAACAGTATGTGCAGAGCAAGGGGGAGGTTACGGTTCCCCCGGTTGAGACAGAGATTCTCATCGTTGGTGAAAATCCACAAAAAGGGGGGGTTCAGGTGGATATTCAGGGGGTTCTCCTGGCTCGTCATTCTCTGCCAGACTCCTCTGAGCTGGAGACCAAGGTCCATCGCCAGACCATTACGATGCTTCATCGTAAGAGCGGCTGGAAAGTGGTCTATTTTATCGATGACCTGGAAAAATGCTGCCTACCCTGATCTTCCCCCAACCTGCTCTCTTTCCCTGCCTGTAAAAATATTCCAAGGTTTTTTCTTCCTGATGGGGCCAATAGGGAGTCTGTTTTACCAATTTTGTGGGTTAGATGATTGTTTTGCCGTGCAGGTGAGGCTAATAAATCCCTTTGGCATTGAGGAACTGGGCATAGTTTCGGTCATCGGTGATGAAATGTTCGATGAAGAGGTCGTGAAAAAAGGTTTTAAACTCTTCTTGGCTGATCGCCCTCTTTTTTTCGGCCTTTTTTTGGAATGAGTTCATATGGCCCATCAGCTTTTTATGGGTTTCACGATGGCTGCGGAAATCGGGGTAGGCATAACGCTGCATTAAATTTTGTTCCACCGAAAAGTGGTGTTCCGTATACTTTATGAGGGTGTTCAAGGCATTTTTAAGGGTGCCTTTGCTGTTTTCGGTACGCAACACCTCCAAGACTCCCCTGGCAATTTCCAGGAGTTTTTTGTGGTGGGTGTCCATCTCTAGAATCTGGATGCTATAGGTGCTGCTCCAGCGCAGAGAGTCCCGCTCTCCCCCCAGATGGACAGCCTCTGAGGCACGTTTGAGATAGGACTCATAGAGTTTCCAGCGGACGATAGGGATATCACCCACCAGCTTACCGGGAATTTGGTAGGTGGTAACCGGATCCAACGCCTCCAGGCGGAACAGACAGGTGGTATTGAAGATGGCCGACTCCTCTCCGAAATAGTCTTTGGGCTCGAGAATATCAAGCCGTTTTCCCCTGAGAGACCGAGTTATCCGGCCCGATTTGATCAGGTTCAGGTAGGTTAGATCCCGACATGCGATCACCTCGCCTGCTTGAAAGGTTTGTACTTTGATCTCGTCGATAATTTGATTGAAAACCCGATAATAGACCCCCTCTGAAAAAAGATTGGTCGACTCCAGAAATGTCCGGTCTTCCCAGGTCTGCTCAATTTTTCCCATCAAATTGTTGCGTTTGATCAGTTCTCTAAACAGTACAATGGGCATCTCCAAGGCTTTGACGAAACAGGCGGTACTATAGGTAAACTCTGAAGGGATGTCGTATAAGCCCGGTAGATCACCCACCAGGGTGCCTCCCGAAAGGCGGCTGAAATGGTTTTCGCTGGTGCGGATTTTTTCTACCGCCCCGGTTAAAATCAGATAGATGACCGTGGGCTTTTCTCCCTCCTTCAGCAGAATGGTGCCGGGGTTGAAATCGACAACCGGGGCATTGATAAGAATGCGCAAATGGTGAAAAGGGATGTTGGGCAGAGCGCTCTCAATAAAGGAGAAGGCGTTGCGGCGGGCCAGATCTGACTGGCTGGAGATCAGTACATCCACCATGCCGTGAGGTGCGTTGGAGCCGATCTCCTTCTCGGCATAGGTTAGCTCACGGGCAAGATGGGCAAGAAGGATGCGTTCTGACTTGTCTTGTTTAAAGTCAACAGCCGTGCCGTGTATCATGCCTCCGCCGATATCCAGTTTTTTCAGGTTGACCGGAGTAAGATATTTGGTCTTGATCTCGTCGAAGTACGCCTGGGAAACACCAGGTTTGCTTGGGTCCGGCTCAATCATCTCCTCTAAAACCTTAAGAGAGACAATGTCGGCAAAGTGAGCGTAGCTCTTATACCCCTCTTCCCAGAGGGTGCGAAATAGAAAAACGGTGGTCTCTAACGGGTGGGGAGAGTAGATCGGCTGTACCTCCAGCCCCTGAACATCGTTCCAAACGTCGGCTTTCAGGTTGTGGATCTCAAAAAAATCTTGGAATCGCTCCTCCTCGATGGAGAGAAGGGCGGCAATTTTTTTCTCAACCGTTGCCCGAACCGGTGGGGTGGCAAAATATTTAATCTTATGACCTGAGCGCATCAAGGTGGTGATGCCGCAAAAATGGTCATCGTGGGCGTGGGTATGAAAAACCCCTTCAATTTCGTTAATGCCAATACCCAGAGCAGAGAGGTTGTTGAACAGGTTGGGGCCGGCGTCGATCAGATAGATTTTCCCCTGAAACATGATAATGCTGGACATGCTCGGGCGGTTGACATCCCAACCATCTCCCTCCCCGGAGTGGATGACTCCAAAATACTCTCTGGGTATAAATTGAAAGCTCAGCGGATAGGCCGCTTCGTAGGTCTCTCCCTCATTCAGATTCAGGTCAACGATCACCCGTTTACCCTGAAATTCGAACTCGTAGATATTAAGGGATTTTCGACGAATAATGACGCCGTTTCTGATCTCGACATCCTTATCCTTGACGGTGCAGGTATCGAGAAGGTCCTGGCTGGGCCGGATGGTCCCGAAGGCAAAGCGGAGCTTGATACGCATCATCTCCTCCGCCCGTTTTCGGCCTTCCCCGGTCATCATGATCTCCTCTTTGGAGACCAGACCGTAATTGCCACGGTAGATATACTGCATCTGGGCGTTGATCTGTTCTCCCAAGCCAATGAGAAGCGGTTTTTGACCGGTATTGTTGGGATGGTTGGGGAGGATCAGCCCTTGTTTGTAGAGCATCTGTAAAACGGGAAATTCACCCAGGTTTGAAAACTCGCCGTTTTGCAGCATGACATCGGAAAGCAAAATGGCGTTGGGGCCGGTCTCAAAGGGTACACCCTCTCGCTCGGTTTGGGTGATCAGACCTCTTTTCATCAGGTGCTTGACACAATCCATCGGACAGCCGCACAGCACTCTAAGATCAGCATCGGGAAACTCAACCCAGAAGAGACCGCGTGCTACGGAGATTTTCTTGATTATCTCTTGGTCTGCCATCTCTTTCACCTCACGATCTGCTCATTCAATTAGAAAAAGATATATCCGATAATGATTACTGACTTATATTTTATCTTGAGAACTAAGTTACCATCTTTTAAGTGGATATTTCAACCTGAAGCAGGAAAAGAGGAGAGAGATAAATGGGATATCTGTTGTTTGAGGTGGGATCGTGGGAGCCTGTTGATTGTGGTTGTGGGGGCTCGAAACCAGCCAGGGTAGGGTCATGAAGGGGCGGTTGGTCAGTTTTTGATGTTCGATAATATGATTATTGTAAGTTAAAAATGGTCTACTGCCGGCTCCATGCATCTCTCACCGTCTGGGCAAGGGTCATGGGGTCAAACGGTTTTGTGATAACCTCCAAGGCGCCGATCTCCTTATAAAAAGAGACCTCTTGAGGCTGGACTTTGGCGGTCATGAAGATAACCGGTATGGTCTCCATTCCTGGTATCTGACGGATTTTTTGAAACGCTGTCGGACCATCCATACCCGGCATCATGACATCAAACAGCAACAGGTCCGGTTGATACTCAACCACCGCATCAACAGCCTCCTGACCGGTGTTGCAGACCTTCAGTTCAAATTCACCAATCACCTCCAGAGCCAGGGTTGCCACCTCTTGGATATCGGGTTCGTCTTCTGCATAGACTATTCTATTCAAAGGTTTGGCTGTCATGCTGTCTCTCCAAAAAAAAATTATCACGCATCGGATAGCTCACCAGCAGCAGTTTAGCAAATTGATGGGACAATACCCTCGAAAAAAGAGTGTAGAGGCGGGGGTGAAAGGGTCAGACCGGCTCACCCCTCCCTGTGGGAACACCCCCTGTTCACCCGATTAAACCCTCCGAACAGGTGGGGAAAATGTTCTGAAGAGATTTTGCATCGCTGTTTGAATCCATAGGAAACAGTGCGTCAATCCGCCCAACGCCTTTACGCAGCTTTTCAGGCCCCTTTGTCTGACCAGACGGCATACTCATTGCCGTTGGGATCGCAAAAGTGAAAACGGTGGCCACCGGGAAAGGCGAATACCGGTTTGACAATGCGGCCATTGGCCCCTTCAATTTTTGCCTGGGTCTCTTTTAACTGGCTGCTATACAGAACAATTAAAGCGCCACCACTTGCGGTGGTAGAGGAGAGGTCGGCTTGATAAAAACCTCCATTGAGCCCTTCAGCGGAGAAGACGGTGTACTCCTTGCCATAATCGGTAAAAGACCAGCTGAAAACCTCTGAAAAAAACTTTTTGGTGGTGGCAATATTTTTGCTGGGGAACTCTACGTAGCTGATTTTTCCTTCAACACTCATGCTGTATTCCTCTCTTTTAAAAGGGTAAAACGTGTAAGGGGGGTACTATCGGCTAAAACCGATGATACAGACATCATCTCGTCTTTTCTCTTCTCCCTGGTAGGTCAATAAGGTCTGATAGAGCTGTTGGCCGACCTCCGCCATGGGGTGCTCTTTCAGAGTGGTGAGTGCCTCAAGCAAACGTTTTTTGCCAAATCCACGCCGTTTTTCTCCGCCGATTTGATCGATCATGCCATCACTGCTCATAAAAAAACGCCGTTGATCAGGGGTGTCGATTTGGTGGTTTGTAAAAAGGGTGTCTGCCTCTATGCGACGATAGCCGATCCCCTTTTTATCCCCTTTTATTTCAACGATCTCTTGATCCTTGTCCTGATAAAACAGGGAAAAACGGGCGCCGGAGAAGATAAGGTGATTGGTGTCGTCAGGCAGAAAGCAGGCGCCCAGCTCCAGCCCATCATCCGATTCACCCTCTGAGGTGTCTTGATTGAGCAGGTGTTGAATACCCTTGTGCATCCGGGAGATGATTTGTGCCGGATCGTTGGCGGAATATTGTTGCAGCGCCTGATCTAGAACACCGTTGGCGATCAGGGTCATGAAGGCGCCGGGAACCCCGTGACCGGTACAGTCTCCCAAGATAATCAAGAGACCCTCGTCGGTTGGTCGACACCAATAGAGATCTCCTCCCACCACATCCCGAGGCTCCCATAGCACAAAATGGTTGGGGAGCCTCTGCTCAAGGAGAGAGGCGGGGGGAAGGATGGCGCCCTGGATTCGTCTGGCGTAGCGAATGCTCTCCATCACCAGACTGTTGGTGGCATCGAGCTTTTTATAGGCCAGACGAAGGGCCAGATGGGTTTTGACCCGCTCTTTGAGAATGGGTGGGCTGATGGGTTTGATGATATAATCTACAGCCCCCAACTCCAGCCCTTTTTGTTCATCTTCCACCTGCACTTTTGCCGTAACAAAGATGATGGGGATTTCGGCGGTGGAGGGGTCGGCCTTGAGCTGTCGACACACTTCATAACCATCCATTTCCGGCATCATGATATCCAGCAGGATCATGTCTGGCTTGGGGGTGCTTTGGGCGATGCGCAGGGCGCGCTGACCGTTGAGAGCCGCTTTTACTTTATACTCTTTGACCAGAATACTACCAAGAACATCCAAATTTTCAGGGGTATCATCGACAATCATGATTAATGGCTTCGCCATTTACTCTCTCTCCTGGTGCGCAATACACTTGATTTGAAGAAGCACGTTGGTTCCAAGGCTAACGTATTCAGGTCCAACCTGAAATGGGAAATGGAAAAAATCAGCCGACAGGCCGTATTGCAAGTGGATCTAGCTTATGGATTCGGTGGGTTCGCTCTGTTTGACAAGAGGTTTTTGTGGCACGAATTGAGCAATCAGCTCCAGCAGTTTTTTCTTTCTGATTGGCTTGGTAAGGTGCAGATTACAGCCGGCCTCTTGGATTTTTTCCGACTCTTCTTTTAAAGCATGGGCGGTGAGGGCCAGAATGGGGGTGGGTTTTTGGTTGTTGGCCTGCTCCCAGGCACGAATCTGGCGGGTGGCCTCCAGACCATCCATGATGGGCATCTGGATATCCATCAAGACCATGTCAAACGCAAACGCCTTAAACTTCTCAACCGCCTCCAGGCCATTTTTTGCCAACACAAGATGGATGGTCGTATGGCTGAGGTAGGCCTGAATGACCCATTGGTTATCTTGATTGTCCTCAACCAACAATAGCGTCACCCCTGATGATTCTGTCTTTTCACTTTCCAAGCTCTCCAGGGGTGTCGGAAGGAGGTCCGCTGTTCTTGTGGGTGGGGAGTGCCTTGGGGAGCCGGCCTTGAAAGGGGCAGAGAAGATAAAAGAGCTGCCTTGGCCTGGTTTGCTCTCCAAAAGAATGGTGCCTTTCATCAGTTGGGCCAGACGCTGACAGATGTTCAAGCCCAGGCCGCTGCCTCCATAGCGTCGGGTGGTCGAGTTGTCCCCTTGGGTAAAAGCCTGAAAAATCTTCTCTTGAATCGATTTGGAGATTCCGGGGCCGGTATCGGAGACCACAAACTCAATCCAGTCCCCCTTACCCTCTTGAACCCGAAGAGAGACCTCCCCTTTTTCGGTAAATTTGATGGCATTACCAATCAGGTTGACCAAAACCTGCCGCAGTCTGTTGGCATCTCCTTCCACAAGTGAGGGGAGATTATCGTCCCACTGCCAGGTGAGTGAAATGCCCTTTTCTTCTGCAGAGTAGAGAAACAGCTCAATGATCTCATCCATGACACGGTGGAGGTCAAACAGGGTCTGATCCAGGAGCAGTTGACCCGCTTCAATTTTAGAGAGGTCGAGAATGTCGTTGATGAGAGCCAGCAGCGTCTCTCCTGAACGGTTGATGGTCTTGACATAGATCTCCTGTTTGGCTGTCAAGGGGGTCTCTTCCAGCAGTTCGCTCATCCCCAGGATGGCGTTCATGGGGGTGCGGATTTCATGGCTCATGGTGGCAAGAAATTCACTTTTGGCAAGGGTGGCCTGCAGCGCTTTTTTGTTGGCCTCTTTTAACACCCGGTTAAGACGCAAAATAGAATAGTGCCGGTAGAGCAGGAATAGGCTGATCAGTACAAAAGCCAGAATAATTTTGAAAAGTAGCTTATAGTCAAGTTGATGGTCGATCTTCAAATTGGCCCAGCGGGCTGTGATGGTGAGCTTGTCTTGGTCGGTGAGGGTATGGATGGCTTTGTTGAACAGAGCAATCAGCCGCTCTTTACCCTTGAGGGTGGTAAGATGAAAGTGATTGGAAAATTCGAGCTGTCCCGCAATTTTGATGCCGTTGATTCCCGCCTGTTGGGCGGCATATCGGATGGCTGGAATGGTGTCTAAGAAGGCGAAAATCTCCTTATCTGCCAATAGTTGCAAACCCTCTTGAATATTTTCAGTTTCGATGATCAGAGCCTCTCTGTTTAGCTCTCTAACCCGATCAACCAGATAATTTCCCCGCACAATACCCAGCGGTTGATCGAGGATCAGGTTGAAATCGGCGATGAAAAGTTCGGTATCGCGGGCGGCAATCGCGCCATAGGTTTGATAGTAGGGTTGTGAAAAGAGCATCACTTTCTCACGGGCCTCGCTATGAGCGGCCGCAGAGAGGGCGGTGCATTGGCCCAGAAAAAACTTTTTCTTGGACTCCTCCCAGTTTTTGGTGTGAACCAGCTTGAACTCAATGCCCAGTCGGATTCCGATAAGACGGACAAAATCTGCTGCGATACCTTCATGTTGACCAATATTATTGATCCGCTCAAAGGGCATCCAGTCTGGATCGACACAGAGGGTGACAGGACCCCTCTGTGCAAGAAAAGCGCGCTCTTCTTGGCTGAGAAGCAGCTCAGTTTTGGGGGTAATACGCTCTGCCCAGGCGCTGCTCAACAGAGGGGAGGCAGAGCTGTTCGGGCTTTTGTCTGCTGGGCTGGCAATGCCTGGGGTGCAGAGGGCGGATATCAGGAAGAGGAGGGCAGCCCATGACAGAATGGGAAGGTGGCAACCTGCCTCTCGCTCTACCCTGCAACGGGTGGGGCGAAATTTAAGAAACAGCCAGCTTTCTGCTCTATTACTCATTTGCAAACCGAAAAAGAGGGGGTTCTATCAAAAGATAAATAGATGTTAACGTAGTTTTTAGAAGATTACCATTCTTAACTTTTTCTCTACTGGTACCAAACGCTCTCAGGCTGAGATCCGATCGATCTGCTCTCTGTGAGAGGGTGGCAAGGAAAAGATGGGGTGTGGAAGCCGAAGCCGTACAGACGAACTGTTACAATTTAATACAATTTCATCAGGTTGCTTGTCCCTTCCTGACGGTGCAAAGTAAAAAAAATAGCTCGAAAAAAATAGAAAAATAGTGTCTAATGAAAGCTGTTGCCCCGTGCCGTACAATCGGCTTTTTTAAGCTGGAACGCCAAGACAGGTTATAAAAATGAAAAGAGAGGTGGGTTCTCAAACCTCCGGGCCATTTGAAATGTACACCTATGCCCTGGATGCTGTTGGCTTGGAGAGCCTGGTCATACCAGGTGGACACCTTCTTCTGCGTGCCGATTTTTTCCGTCTGGGAGACGACCTTATCTTGCGTGGATCAGGAGAGGAGGCCGGGCAGTCGGTTCGGGTCACCTCCTACTTTTCACAACCCAACCCCCCCACACTACAGACCGTTTCTGGCGCGCAAATTTCTGCTGACCTTGCTGCCCACCTTGCGGGTCCGGTTGCTCCGGGGATGGAGGTGATGGCAGGGGGTGAGGGGGTAGATTCGACTGCCATCGGTTATGTTGAAACCCTGGTTGGTGAGGTGGTTGTCGTTCGATCGGGGCTGAAACTGGTTGCCGAAAAAGGGATGGCCCTCCAGGAAGGGGACCGGCTCGAAACCGGAGAAGAGGGTCGTGTGGGGCTGGTCTATGGAGATGATACGACAGTTTCGTTGGGTGGCAACGGGCGGATGGTCATCGAAGAGATGTCCTACGATCCCGCCGCAGGTGTGGGGCGCTCTTCTACCACTGTTGTTCAAGGTACCTTCTCATTTGTCAGTGGTGGTGTGGCCAAACTGGGAGAGGAGGCCATGGTTTTTAAAACCCCGGTTGCCCAGATTGGTGTTCGCGGCACGACGGTGGCGGGTACCGCCGGTGCAGAAGGGAGTGAGAACAGCTTTACCCTTCTTCAAGATGCCGACGGAGGAGTCGGCTCCATTTCGGTCACCAATAGTGCCGGAACCCAACTGCTCAGCCAGCCCAATCAGACCACAACCGTCACCAGCTTTTTTGTCTCTCCGGTTAAACCGTTCCTCATCTCTTCCGCACAAGTGGAGCAGCACTATGGGGCCACCATCCAGGCCCGCCCCACCCCTTCTCGGCGCAGTAGGGAGTCGGAGGATAGCAGGGAGGAAGACGCGGAGGCACAAGACGAGGGAGAGGGGGAGCCTGTAGAAGAACAACCCCCCGAAAAAGAAGAGGAGAAAGCGCAGAACACAGCGGGTGAGGGGGAAGAGGGTCCAGGTGAAGGGGAGGAAGAGCAAGAGCAGGAGAAAAAGCCCTCTGACGGGGAGGGGAAACCCCAGCCAGAGGGGGATGACGAAGAGCGGCAGAGCCCCCCTTTCGATGGCGAAGGGTTGGCCGATGAGCCAGACAAACCAGAGATGGAGAGCCCAAAACGGAGGCTCCAGCAAGAGGGAGAGGGCAGGGAGGGGCGCGATGATCTTGCCCCCAAGTTGCCGTTAACTGAAGGTCAGGAGATGCCCCCTGGTGAAGGGGCGCTCTCGGATGGTGGCCCGCTTTCTGGTCTGAACTTAACCACCAAGCCCAACGTTCCGGCTGGGGATCAGCCCGATGGGCCGCCCCCGCCCGGTAGCCCTGTTTTCTCTCCTGGCAAGACATGGAGTGGCGAGATGCCCCCCTTGGGGCCGGCCGGAAGCCAAGAGAAAGGTTACTCCTTTCAGGTAAACCCGGCGGGTGGCAGCGAGATCGACCTAACCCCCCAGAGCTTCTCTGCACCGGAGCGACCACCTCTTAACCAGTCGTCTCAACCCATATCCCAACCCAGTCGGGACGATGGAGGGGGGTATGGAGAGGAAAATCCAAAGCCAGCTCTGACCTCGGAACCCGTTCTGGACGCCACATCCGAACCCACCCCCACACCAACCGCTCAACCCGCCCTGCCCACCAAGGGTAGTGCGATTGATGGTTACATCAAAAATGCTCTGGTTTTTGCCGATGCGGACAATGATGGGGTGTTGGATGGAAGCGAAAACCATACTCAAACCGATGATAACGGCGATTTTTCTCTGGTGGCTGGCAACCATCCTCTTGTGGTCAAGGGAGGCATCGATATCTCTACCGGCCTCTCTTTCACCGGTCTTATGAAGGCTCCCCCTGGGGCGACCATGGTAACCCCCTTGACCAGCCTGATGGTTGAGTTGGTCAACGCCGGGGTGGCCTCCTCGGCGGGTGAGGCGGAGTCTATTCTCTCTCATGCCCTGGGTATTCCGGCCGGTTCTGACTTGCTGCACCTGGACCCGATTCAAGCGGTTAAAAACGGTGATGCCAATGGGCCTCTCATTATGTCGGCCGCCATTCAGGTACAGAATACGGTGGCCCAGGCTGCGGCTGTTTTGCAAGGGGCAGATTCGCAAACAGATGAGCAGGCCGCCTTTCAGGCTGTGTTTAAGTCCTTGGCCGCCAAGATCCAAACCGCCGGCACCAGCATCAACCTCACTGATGCAACTCAGATGGAGGATTTGATTACCCGTGCTGCCAAGGACAGCCTGGGGTTTTCAGGGGATACCCTGACAAGGGTGGAGTCGGCCATGGGCCATGTCGCCCTGATTATCACCCACTCCAACGGAACCGCCAAGCTTCTCGAGAGCCAGAGCGGGGAGAGCCTGCTTGCCCAGTTGGCCAAGGTGGCTCATGTGGCTCAGGGGACCGGTTCTGAATGGATACGACAGGCAACCGATCCAGACAATACCAGCTTCAGTTTTGGTGATGGCTCCGACAGTGGTGTTCTCAACGCCCTGACCCACGGCTTGGGGACTCTGGTCAACGATGCCCAGGTTAACCAATCCGACGGTACCACCAGCACCACCACCGCCACCATCACCCCGCCCACCGCCAACTATATTCCCATTGTAACCGGCGTGGTGACAAGCTCCACCCTTGAAGATACCGATCTTTCCGGCCAAACAACGGCATCCGACAGTGATGGCGACACCCTGACCTATACGGTTTTGTCCCAAGGCAGCCACGGCAGTGCCACCATCGATGATAGCAGCGGCGCATGGCAGTACACACCCGATACCGATTACCACGGCACGGACAGCTTTTCAATTCGGGTGGATGATGGCAATCAGGGAAAAGCCACCCAAACCATCCAGCTTACCATCGATAGCGTCAACGACGCCCCCACACTGGATATCAGCGCCAGCCCCGCCTTCATTGGCGTTGCCGTTAACGATACCAACCCTTTGGGTATGAGTGTGGCCGATCTGGTTGTGGACGGCTCTTTTTCGGATGACGATCTGGATTCCGAAAGTATTGCCATCACCTATATCGATAACAGCTTTGGCAGTTGGCAGTTTTCCATTGATGGGGGTAGCCATTGGGATGTGATGAGCCAAACGGCTGGTGCCGCGGTAGACTTGACCGCTTCAGCCCGATTGTTATCAGCCGACGATCTGCTGCGCTTTGTCTCCGACGGGGTGACCCCTGGGGATTATTCCCTCCGTTTTCGGGCTTGGGATCAGAGCGTTGGTAGCCCAGGGGAGACCTTGGATGCAAGCTCTACCGGAGGGGATACCCCCTTCAGTATCGCCGAAGAGAGTGCAACCATCCATGTGGATGCCAATGGTCAAAACCACCATACCCAGGCAACGGACAGCTCTTGGCACACCGCCAGCAACTGGTCCATGGGGGTGTTGCCCACCGCCGCCCACGATGTCACTCTCGCTGCCACCGGAACCAGGGTTAGCCATGATGATGGCTCGGTTACCCCTCTTTTTAGTTTGACGGCCAACGAAGACCTTACCCTCTCCAATGGTGGGGTGTTGGAGATATCCCAAGCCTCCACCATCGCCGCAGGAAAAACCCTTTCAGTTGAAGAGGGTATCCTCAGAGGGACCGGTTTGCTGAATGTCAGCGGTACCCTTGCCAGCCACGAAGGGACGATATCCCTAGCCACTCATCTGGATGCAGGTGGAACCTTCAAGGCGAACCAATCTGGTCAGACTATTGCGGTTGAAGGGGCGTTCAGCACCGATGCCAATAGCACGATACTGGTGGGCCAGGGTGGTGGTGATGCCCATGGCACTCTGACCTTCGCTTCGGGCTTTATTAACGCCGGCACCTTGAAAATAGATAACGATAGCTCAGCCAGCATGAACAGCTCCCTCTCGGTAACCAGCGGCTCCCTTGCCAACACCGGGACCATCCAATCTCTGGATTCCAACGGCGGTGGTGGCAGCCGAACCCTGACGGCGGATATTCTCAACGGCATAGGAGGCACCCTGGATATCGATGCCAACCTGACCCTGGTGGGCAATCTAGAGAGCTCTCTGGGCACCATCGACATCCTTGCCGGTAAAATTTTGACCCTGAGCGGCACCACCCTGGGGGTTGACGCTGCAACAACCTTGACAGGTGGCGGGACCATCGCCTTGAGTGGCAACTCGACTCTCTCGGTTGGCGCGGGGGGCTACACCCATGATACCAGCTTGATCAACCTGAGCCTGGATAGTGGTGCGGTTACCACTACCGGGAGCGGTACCCTCTCTGTTACGGGAGATTGGAACCTTCGCGGTACCAATGATCGGTTCGATGTGGTGGTGGATAAGTCGGCCACCGGTACTCTTACCCTCCAGGCCAACAACAGCTATGGCGACTCTACCCAGACCTTCAGTAAGGGGCTGATCAACAGCGGTTCTCTTTCATTGGCAGGGTACAACTATAACGATGTTCTCTTAACAATCGGAGCCGATGCTGTACTCGACAACAGCGGAACCCTGAGTGTCGACGGGGATTTTTATGGCAGCAAAACCCTTGCCGGTTCGGTGACAAACCGTGGCATCTTGCAACTCAATGGAGACAGCCTGACAATAACCAACAGCGACACCACCTTTGACACCACATCGGGCACCATCAACTTAAACAGTGGCTACACCCTCACCATCAACCAAGGTACGGTGCTGTTTGGCGCCGACACGGTGCTGAGCGGCAGCGGTACCCTCAATTTGACAGGCGCCGTCGATCTGGATCTTGGCAGCGAGGGGTATACCCACAGGGCCACCGCCAGTACCGATTTAAGATTGGGTGGTGAGGTGACGGTTAGAGGCAGTGGTGGGCTGACCAATGCGGGTGTTCTTACGCTGCGTGGTGTGGGGGACAGCTTCGAGACCAGCGTCACCAATCAGGCCGGCACCGGCGTAGCGTTAACCATCCTGGCCAACAACAGCTACGGTCAGACCACCCAAACGTTCAACCAGGGGCTGACCAACGAGGGTGTACTGAATCTGGACGGCTACACCTATAACAATCTTCTGGTCGACATAGCCAGCGGTCAGGCGCTGGATAACAGCGGCACCCTGTTGGTTGGCGGCGATTTTTACGGCAGCAAGAGCATTGTCGGCAAGGTGAACAACAGCGGTACCATTGAACTGAACGGGGACAGCCTCACTGTCAGCAACAGCGGCACCACCTTTGATACCTCTGACGGCACCATCAACTTAAACAGTGGCTACACCCTCACCATCAACCAAGGTACGGTGCTGTTTGGCGCCGACACGGTGCTGAGCGGCAGCGGTACCCTCAATTTGACAGGCGCCGTCGATCTGGATCTTGGCAGCGAGGGGTATACCCACAGGGCCACCGCCAGTACCGATTTAAGATTGGGTGGTGAGGTGACGGTTAGAGGCAGTGGTGGGCTGACCAATGCGGGTGTTCTTACGCTGCGTGGTGTGGGGGACAGCTTCGAGACCAGCGTCACCAATCAGGCCGGCACCGGCGTAGCGTTAACCATCCTGGCCAACAACAGCTACGGTCAGACCACCCAAACGTTCAACCAGGGGCTGACCAACGAGGGTGTACTGAATCTGGACGGCTACACCTATAACAATCTTCTGGTCGACATAGCCAGCGGTCAGGCGCTGGATAACAGCGGCACCCTGTTGGTTGGCGGCGATTTTTACGGCAGCAAGAGCATTGTCGGCAAGGTGAACAACAGCGGTACCATTGAACTGAACGGGGATAGCCTCACTGTCAGCAACAGCGGCACCACCTTCGATACCACTGCGGGCAGGTTGGATGTCGCAAGCTCCCACACCCTCACCCTCAGCGGTGGTACGGTGCAGTTTGGAGCGGGCACCGTACTGAGCGGCAGTGGTACGGTCAATCTGGCCGGCACCGTCGATCTGGATCTGGGCAATGAGGGGTATACCCATACGACAACCAGTACCAACTTGAATTTTGGTGGGGTGGTGACCGTGCGGGGGGCAGGGGGGTTGACCAATAGTGGCCATCTGGCTCTGAGAGGTGTTGATGACACCTTCGATACCACCGTCACCAATAGTTCCGAGTCGGGATCTCTGCTAGCCATCCAGGCCAACAACAGTTACGGTCACTCCACTCAAACCTTCAATCAGGGGTTGACCAACAACGGCACCATGAATCTGGAAGGGTACACCTACAACAATATTCTGGTGAAAATAGGCGAAGGCCACACCCTGGATAACAGCGGCACCCTTAAGGTGGAGGGGGACTATTATGGCGCCAAAACCATTCAAGGTGAGGTTGATAACAGTGGTACCATCGAGTTGAACGGGGATAGCCTTGTCATCACCGGCTCTGTTCATAACAGCGGGGGTACGTTGGATATTGCTTCCAGCACCACCTTGACCGTCAACGGCGGAACAGAGTCCACTGTCAGCAATACCGGAGGGGGTACCATTCAAGGTTCGGGAACGCTCAACCTGACTTCTGCCAACACCAACTTGATCAACAACGCCTCCATTACCCCAGGGAGTGATGGTACGGCAGGCTCTCTGACCATCTCGGGCAACCTTGTGCTGGGCAGTGACTCCCGCCTTGCCATCGATCTGGGAGGAACCACCCCCGGCAGTCAGCATGATCTGTTAACCGTCTCCGGCAACGCCCAGTTGGACGGTGTACTGGACCTCTCCCTGATCAACTCTTTTGAGTCAACCATCAGTGCGGGCAATAGTTTCAAGGTGATGACCTTTGCAAGCCGCTCGGGAGAGTTTGACACCATTGTGGGGCTGGATCAAAACAGCTCCCTTTTCTTTAAAACCACCTATACCGATACCGATGTGACCATCCAGGCGGTTGATATTGCGTTCCTGGGCAGCTCGGATACCAGCGGAGATGATCTGTTATCCGGGCTGGCCGGCGATGATGTTCTGAACGGGGAAGCTGGAGATGACCAGCTTTTTGGTGGTGCGGGGGATGATATTCTCAACGGGGGTGACGGGGATGATCGTCTGGTTGGAGGCGAGGGTGTCGACTTCTTGAATGGGGGTGATGGCAACGACTCTCTGGATGGGGGTGACGGTAATGATCTCCTTATAGGTGGCAAAGGTGCCGATCAACTCGTTGGGGGGGCGGGAAGTGATCTGTTTCACTATGCATCTCCAGAGGATTTGGAGGGCGCAAGTGTCACATCTCTGGCTGACTCTATTACAGACTTTCATCCGGGAACAGACTCTATTGGCCTCTCAACGGATGGTTTTTCCGGTTTGGGTGGCTCTCTTAGTCAGGGCAGCAACTATTTTGCGATCGGCTGGAGCGGTATCGATCGTGCTGCTCTGGATACCGCTCTCTCTGATGGCTCCATAGAGGCCGAGGCAACCCTCTTGGAGGGGGGAGATTGGGATGTGACCGATGGGCAGGATTATATAGCGTTCCTGAATTTTATCGATAGCGATGATGGTCTTGACAGTGGGGATTTCCTCCTCTTTGACCACGATGATGCCACCGCGGGTCTGTCGGTTCTTGCCCGGTTGGACGCGCTGGATGGGGAGCCGTTATCTGTCGCTGACTTTACCCTGTCTGGCAGTGGTTCGGCTGAGTAGAACCCTCCCTTCGCCCTTCTCTCCTCCAAACAGGATGATAGAGACGTTATGGCCTGTTTAGATAAGGTTTACCAGTGCTTTAAACCAAACAATCTGCTACGATCATCAAGATGAAAATATAACCGGAAAATTAGGAGAACTTGCCCTCTATGTCCTTTCCCAAACTCCCCCAGAAAATCCTTGTCGCTGCTCTGATCTTTACCCTGGCCGGACTCTATACCATTACCCTTGTTCCGACCGTTGAGGTGGCGTGGGTGATGGGGTTTCTCTACTTTACCATCTTTCTTTTTGTCTTCGAGGTGGTTGGTGTCGATGTTGCCGCTCTGTTGGTGATGGTCATGTTGGGGTTGACCAACCTTTTTGCGCCGGCCATGGGGCTGGAAAAAGGGCTGGTAGATAATCAGCAGCTGTTCAACGGCTTTGCCTCCAATGCCGTGATCTCCATTATTGCCGTCATGATTATCGGGTCTGGGCTGGATAAGACCGGCATCATGAGTAAAATGGCTGTCCTGATCATGCGGGTGGGAGGTACCTCTGAAAGCCGTGTTATACCGATTATCTCCAGCACCGTCGGTATTATCTCCAGCTTCATGCAAAATGTCGGTGCAGCCGCCCTTTTTATTCCTGTGGTCAGTCGCATCTCGGCCCGCAGTGGTCTGCCCATGTCCCGGTTGCTGATGCCCATGGGCTTTTGTGCCATTCTGGGTGGTACGGTCACCATGGTTGGCTCCAGCCCCCTCATTCTGCTCAACGATCTGATACTCAACTCCAATGCCACCTTGCCTGCAGATAAACAGATGGAGACCTGGGGGCTGTTCTCTGTCACACCAGTGGGGCTGGCTCTGATGGTGACCGGCATTCTCTATTTTGTCATTGCCGGACGGTATGTTCTCCCCAAGTCAGGGGGTAAAGGGGCGTTGGCTATCAGCCCCATGGACTATTTCCAGGAAGTGTACGGCTTGGACTACGTCCTCTGTGTCGTCTCCCTGACCAAAAAAAGCAAGATGGATGGCAAAACCCTGTTTGATGTCGAACACGATGTGGACCACCATAAAATCCGCGTGATTGCCGCGACCCGTCTGACGGGTCAGGTGGTTATGGGCCACAACGGGATGGATCGAGATTTCTTATTGAAAAACGGCATGCAGTTGGGTGTGATGGGCGTCAAAGAGGAGATTGCCGACTGGGCCAAGGATTGGGGCTGTAAAATCCAAAAGGATCTCGGGGTCTTTTCCGAAGCACTCTCCGATAGCAAAGCCGGTATTGCCGAGGTGGTTATTCCACCCGGCTCCCATATGATTGGAAAGAGCGCTCGGGATGTCTGGTTGCGGAAAACAACCGGTATCTCCATGGTTGGTTTGCATCGTAATGGCAAAACCCTGCAAGAGGGCGAGGGGATTCGCACCTTGCCCCTGCAGGCCGGTGACACCATGGTGGTTCATACCAGTTGGGAGAGTCTGGCCCGTCTGGAGAAAGACCGTAACTATCTGGTGGTAACAACGGAGTATCCCAAAGAGGAGTTGCGCCCCCATAAAGTGGTCTGGGCCGGATTTTTCTTTGCCGTCGCTCTATCCATGGTGCTGTTTACCGACCTGAGACTCTCCGTCTCTCTGTTGACGGGAGCCTTGGGTATGGTTCTTTCGGGTGTTCTCACCATTGATGAGGCTTATGAGGCGGTAAGCTGGAAGACGGTTTTCTTGCTGGCCAGCCTGATTCCCCTGGGTGGAGCGGTTGAAAACTCCGGTACAGCCGCCTGGATCGCCCAGGAGGTCTTGAGCACTTTAGGCGAAACACCCATATGGGTGCTGCAGACAGCCATCGCCCTCTTATCTACCTTTTTCACCTTGGTCATGTCCAATGTGGGAGCAACGGTTCTGCTGGTTCCTCTGGCGGTTAATATTGCCGTCGGAGCTGGGGCCGATCCTGCCGTTTTTGCTTTGACCGTCGCCCTGGCTACCTCCAACTCCTTTCTCATTCCTACCCATCAGGTTAATGCCCTGATCATGGGGCCGGCTGGCTATCGGGTCGTGGATTTCATGCGAGCCGGTGGGGTGATGACGGTACTGTTTTTGGTTGTGTTGATGGTGATGATGGGGATTGTCTATTGATGGCACCGTAAACAGAACACTATTCAGGTATCCTAACCATGTGGAAAAATCTTGGTTTTATCCTGTTGCTTCTCTGCCTGGCCAACATAGCCACGGCAGAGGGTGCTGCTCCCCCAGAGCCAAACCGCTTTATGATCGTGGCGGCCAACCCGTTGGCGGTTGAGGCTGGGTATGAGGTTTTAAAGAAAGGTGGCAGCGCTCTGGATGCCGCCGTCGCCGTGCAGATGGTTCTCTCCCTGGTCGAGCCACAATCTTCCGGTATTGGCGGAGGGGCGTTTCTGCTGCATTGGGATAACACCAAGAAAAAACTCTCTGCCTATGATGGACGAGAAACGGCTCCTGCAGCCGCCAGGGCAAACCGTTTTTTGCTTCCTGATAGCCTTCAGCCCCAGGCCTTCTACCAAGCTGTGGTGGGGGGGCTTTCGGTTGGGGTTCCAGGGGTTGTTGGCATGTTGGGCAAGGCCCATGAGAATCATGGTAGAACACCTTGGGCAGAACTTTTTACCCCGGCAAGGGATTTGGCCCAGGATGGTTTTGTGGTCTCTCCTCGTCTCTCTGCACAGTTGACTAAAGACCCCTATTTAAAAAACAGCCCCACCGCCCGTTTTTACTTCTACAACAGTGACGGAACCCCCAAAAAACGGTTGGTTAACCCGGCCTATGCCCAGACCCTTCAGCGTCTGGCAGAGCGTGGGGCTGAAGGGTTCTATACCGGCTCCCTCGCTGAGGATATTGTCGATACGGTACGCCACGCTCAACCGCCGGGGGATCTGACTCTGGCCGACATGAGGGGATATGAAGCCAAACAACGTCAGCCAATATGTCATCTCTACCGCACCAATCGGTTGTGTTCCATACCTCCCCCAACTTCGGGAGGTATCGCTGTTCTGCAGCTTTTGGGGATTTTAGATCATTTTGAGGTGGGGGATAAATCCCACCATTCCGCCGAGATGGTTCATCTGTTTACCCAGGCTCAACGTCTGGTTTTTGCTGATCGTGACTATTTTGTGGCCGACTCAGACTTTGTTCCGGTCCCTATCAAGGAGCTGCTGGATGGTGACTACTTAAAGCGACGTGCCAAGGCTATAGATCCCAGCCGTGACAGGGGAAAAGCGAGTCGTGGCAACCCCCAAGGCAACGCCTCCTATTTTCGAGAGGGGGGAGAAGAGTTCTCTCTGCCCTCCACCTCCCATATCTCTATTGTCGATGGTTGGGGGAGTGCTGTTTCCATGACCACATCCGTTGAAAACCGTTTCGGCTCACGGCTGATGGTGGGTGGATTTTTATTGAACAATCAGCTTACAGACTTTACCTTTGTTCCGACATTAAAGGGCCAGCCTGTTGCCAACCGGGTTGAGCCGGGAAAACGGCCCAGAAGCTCCATGGCCCCTGTCATGGTATTCGATCTGGACGGTAACTTACGCATTGTTGCAGGGTCTCCGGGTGGTAGCCGGATTATTGGTTACGTTGCCCAAACTCTATGGAACCTGATGGCGTGGGGGCTTGATCCACAATCTGCGGTTGCAGCCGCCCATGTTGGCAACCGCAATGGGGTAACCGAACTGGAAAAGGGAACCTCTCTCGAATCCCATAAAGCCAAATTGGAGAGCATGGGCCATTCAGTCATAATAAAAGCCATGACCAGTGGTCTGAACGTCATTACCCTGAAAGAGGGTGTGCTTCAAGGGGGAACAGACCCTCGACGGGAAGGTAGGGTGATGTGGGGTACGGTGACACCACAGTAAGATTTGATAGAGGGGACATAAGCCCGGTCTCGGTTAGCCAGCTCCAGGTAGTAGGGGGCTGCAAGCCCTCCTTAAGGAGGTGCGGCTAACGGCAGTATTCCAGGATTATATCTGCAGATAGTTTTCGTAGAACGTTCTGGCACTGATGTTTTGTGAACAGGCCTTGCAGATGAACCGCTCCAGTTTTTCCGGGTCACCAAAAATACCCTCCTCCTTGTTTACATCAAAAAAGTGCTGACAGACCTGGCACTTTTTCACATCACTCTTCTGGCGGTCCAGATCAGCAACCACCTCAAGAGCCAGATCTCGAAACGGTATGAAACCGGGGCAGGAGATCGCATTGTTAGCGGTATCGAATGAAATTTCCGGGTAGTTCATGTTCTGGATGATAAAGAGCCAATATTTTGCATCAAACTGTTGTTTAATGAGCGTATTAGCCTCATCCAAGGAGTAGGTGTTGAACGGTTGATTTGATTTCATGAGAGGACCACTCAGAGCCGGAATAGGGTGTAACTACCGTTTCTAGGGTAATAGGTTATTTTTCAGCAGGCCCTCGGTGGAATTGGACCACGCCATCGGGCATTTTTTCCCATGTTGCCTTTGAGCCGACAAAAATATGCATCCCTATCTCAATGTCAGGGTCGCCATTCAGACAGCCTAAAGTGACTCCGTGGACTAACCCTTTGTAGGTACCGCACAGAGTAGAGCCACACTTTTTGCAAAATTGTAGTCCGAAATCTTGCTGACTTGCATACGATGTCAGACAGTTCTCCCCCGAAAGCCACTGAAAGTCGCCCGGCTCAACCTCTGCGTAGGCTGAGGCTTGGCTGCTAAACGCTTTTCGACATCGGGAGCAGTGACATGACCGGGCATTCCGAAGGGGGCCTGTGATCCGGTACGTCACGGCTCCACAAAAACATTCACCAGTTAGTGGCACAGACTCTCCTTATCTTTATAAAACCTGGAAACCGAGAGTGGATGGTACAGTGGTCCCATGCATTCTTCAAGTCCGATAAGGATCACTCTGGTTTATCTGATTAATTTTTCTACCTGCCCTGTGGTGCGTGGGATATATTTTGTAAGATACACCTCACCTGACCCTCATTTTTTTTTACCGGAGGCCGGAAAGAGTGAAAAAATTGCTTCTCCATGCTGTCCGCAGCCTGCACCTTGTTTTTTTAAATCCAGCTCTTCCGACTCGCCTGGCTATTTATCTGCACGCTTTGGAAGCGGAAAACTACCGGGCCTTTGAAGAGTTTGTGACCTATTTTAGAGGGTTGGGTTATAGGTTTTGTCGGGTTGATGAGTTTCATGCAACCTCTGATAAGGTGATTCTTCTCAGTTTTGACGACAACTACCGATCCTGGTTTGATGCCATCGATCTGCTTGAACAGCTCGAGGTAAAAGCCCTCTTTTTTATCAATACGCTGCCCACCCTCAAACAGACAGACGATCAGACCATCTCCGGTTACTATGACCGAATTGCCCATCACGGAGAACGTATTCCGTTAACCATGGCGCAGATCCAAGCCCTGCACCAAGGGGGTCACACCATCGGTTGTCACGGCCACTCCCATTTTAATATGGCCCAGCTCCCTTTTGAGCAAGCTGTACAGGAGATCCAATCCAACCGGCAACAGCTGGAAACCATCATCGGAGAAGCCGTCAACCATCTCTCCTATCCGTTTGGCATGCGCCGCCATTTTACCCCAGCCCTGCGACAGTGGTGTCGAGAGAATGGCTTTAAAACCGTATTCAATGCCATTCCGGGGCTGCAACACACCGACAACAGGGACTGTTTCGATGTAAACCGAACCCGTTGGCATCTGCACCACCCGATTAAACGCAATGTGGAGGATCTGTCAATCGATGGGCGTTGGTTTGAAAAATTAACAAAAAAAAGTGCGGTAGGATGAAGATGGATAGAGAAACCAAGGGGCTAAAGGTTGGTCTTTTCACCAAAGATTCAGGTACCATTTACCGTCCGTTTATCCATCGGCATTATGCACAACTCAAGCAAGAGAATATTCATATTGAGTGGGTGGTCTTAGACCGTTATCAAGATAAAAAAGACCATTTTTTCAAGCATGCCCTGCGGGTGGCAAAACGTCAGGCCAAATACAACGGGTTTCCCTGGTTTTTACAGATTGTCAATATCCTTTTTTACAAAGCCATGGTCCGCAGCAAACAACACCCCGCCAATCAGCACCCCCTGCCAGAGGAGATTGTGACCGTTGAGGTGGGCAACCTGAATGATGATGTGTGCGTCGAAACCACCAAACAATTACCCTGTGACGTGATCTGTCTCATGGGTACCAGAATTATCTCAAAAAAAGTTCTCGATGCTCTGAAACCCGCCCTGGTTATCAATATTCATTCGGGAGATCCGGCCTTTGTTCGAGGCTCCCCAGCCCTGTTCTGGGAAATTTTGGATGGTCGAGATACCATTGTCTTAACCATTCACGAAGTGGTTCCCGAGTTGGATGCCGGGCCTATCCTGCTGCAAAAAGAGCTGCCCATCCGATATTCCGGCAGCTTGGGAAAAACTCTGGATGCCACCTCGGATCTTCTGCCCGATCAGATAACGGATATGTTTAAAGAGGTGTTGAGGCAGTGCCAAAACAAAACGGAGGAGAGACGCCCCTTTTCTCCAGGAAAAATCCGGGTTATCCCCTCTGTTTTACAGACGATTGCAGCCCATAGAGTGTGTCAGAAAAAAACAGCTTCCGGGCAGAAAAGTGTTTGACAGGGTAGAAGGGCGGGCAGGGGTTGTGCTAACGGCTCTGCTGCTTTTCAGCCTCCCCCTCTTTGGTGCAGATAACGCCCGCCCGCCCCAACACCCTTTTCAGGAGCCGGGGGCTCGTGGTGAGGTGGATTGGTTGACGGTTATTCCCAATCGAATCCCCCCTTTATGCCATGAGCGTGGTGATCGCTGGCCGCTGATTCTTTGGAAAAGTGGCGGCTATGACGCTCTCTCAGAAGCGACCATTCAGATGCTGCTTGAGCGGGGTCTGACCCAACATATCAAGTTGGATGTTGGTATGATTCCCGCTGCCCAGGCTCTGCAAAAAGCGGGGTCGCCCATTATTATCATGGAGAACCGTACCGGCGTTTGGCCCTACAACCTGGCAGGAGAGGCCACTTTATGGGCGCACCAATACCCGGCAGCGTCACTCCCTGCCCAATCCTCCTGGCGAAGCAAGCCTTCTCTCACCCTGTTTGCCGGTTGGCACAGAGCGGCTGAGCAGGTGAGGGATACCCTTGGTCAGTATAAAGACCAGGGGGTGACCGTCAACGCTGTCTGGCTCGATTGGGAGGGGGAGCCGCTGTTAGCCAGTTATCTGGCTGCACGGCTCTCTCCAACCACCAGTAAACGGTTGCCCAGGTCGGTTTTAGCCGACAAAAAGGCTTTTTATCGCTATCGCCGCCAGCTTTGGAACCAGCTCATGTCGGCCTATGTAGCCGCCCCCGTACGAGAGATTTTCCCCCAAGTATCTGTCACCAATTGGGTCATCACGCTTTCCTCCCCAGAGAGGCCGGTGCTGGATTGGCATAACAACCCCCATCCTCCCTTAGGCCCCACCCTCTTTACCGCAACAACCCCCATTGCCTATGGAATTGATACCAGCTACCTATCCAATTGGAAAAAAAGTTTTTCTTATGATCAGGAGCATGTAGACCGACTCTATCGGCATGTCATACTGCGTCAGGTTTCCGATGATGCTTTCAACCGTCAACAGATGGCCCCTTACCTGAATGCCATACCCTGGGTAGCCCGCTGGGTGCCGGACCATCTCAACAAGAGGTTGCCGGTGATGAGTCGGGCCAGCTACCGGGAGGCTCTTCGCCATCTCTGGTTGCGGGGTGTGGCTGGCATGCAGATTTATAATGTTACAGCGGGCATCTACCAAGAGATGGCCATCCGAGAGGTGGAGGATGGGGTGGCTGTTTATGACGAAATGCTGGCCTATCGCCCCTTTTTGGAGAGGGGACGGGTGATGAACCTGGACTATCCGGGGGTGCAGGCATCGGCTATTCTCTGGTCTGGGCTGTTGTTGGAGGATCAGGCGATCATTAGAACAGTCAGACAAGGGGAGGGGGAGGAGAGCCTGACCATTGAGCCGTGGCCAAACGCTCTGGTTACCCTGAAGGTTCCTGTTCAGGGTGTTACCTATCTGCTCCAACGCACAGAAGCCGGAAACATAACCGTGACAAAACAACCCGCTCTCCGAGATGATGACGGGAAGTGTATCACCTCAAACCTGGAAAACAGCCAGCCATGAAAATCCTTTTAGTCCATAACTACTACGGCTCTGCGGCCCCCAGTGGTGAAAACAGCGTCTATGAGGCCGAGGTCGCGTTGCTGCGCCAGCATGGGCACCAGGTGATTGAGTGGACCAGACACAGCGATGATCTGCGTAACCGTGGCCTTTTTGGTCTGCTCAAAGGGGGGGTGATCACCCCCTGGAATCAGGCCGTACGACAAGAAATTCGTCAGCTCATCGAGCAGGAACGGCCCGAGATCATGCATGTGCATAACACCTTTCCCCTGATCTCCCCAGCCATTTTTCATGCCGCCTCCGGTAGCCAAACCGCAACAGTATTAACCCTGCACAACTACCGGATTTTCTGTGCTTCTGGCATTTTGATGCGAGATGGAAAACCTTGCCATCTCTGTCTGGAACAACAATCTCCCTGGATGGGGCTCTATCACGGCTGTTATCGGAACAGCCGCCTCGCCACCCTCCCCATGGCGGTGAGTATTGCCGTCCACCGCAGGATGGACACCTGGAACCGCCAGCTGGACCACCTGATCACCCTGACCCACTTTCAGGCTGACATTATGGCAAAAGCGGGTGTTAAGCGGGAGCTGATCCGTGTTAAACCCCATTTTTTGGTTAAACCACCTCAGCCTGTTCCGTGGTCGTTACGAACAGGCCACGTGGTGTTTGTTGGTCGCCTGAGCCAGGAAAAAGGGGTGCATCTCCTCCTGCGCAGTTGGGAAATATGGGGGAAGTCTGCGCCCGAGCTGGTGTTGATTGGCGATGGCCCTGACCGCACAGCACTGGAAAACCAGGTAAAAAAGGTGGGACTAACCGATAAAATCACCTTTTTAGGCCAGCTACCCCATGCCGAAGCTCAAAAGCGGGTGGGCCAAGCCCGACTTCTCATCCTGCCATCCCTCTGTTATGAGGGGTTTCCCATGGTACTCTGTGAAGCCTTTGCCCTTGGCGTGCCGGTTGCTGCTTCTAATCATGGCGCCATGACCAGCTTGATTGAGGATGGCAAAATCGGTGCTCTTTTTAAGCCTGATTGTGCCCTGGAGCTGGAGTCTAGAGTCCGCGCTCTGTGGCGCTCACAAAAAAAACTGGCCACCATGGGGAAGAATGCCCGGACTGAGTTTGAAGATCACTACGCAGAAAAAAGCAACTACTCCTTTCTGATGGCTATCTATCGGAGCGCCTGCATACGTCGTACGAAAGGGTTGAAGAGGGAGTGCTAGGAATAAAAGTGTGGAATCCATAAAAAAAATTTACGCCAAAACAAGGGCCCAGGTTAAGCAGAATAGCAGCCCACCACCACAAAAGGTGCTGGGCCGCTATTCCAAATCACCCAGGTCTCTTTTCTATGCCTATCTTGCCTTTCTTTTCTGGCTTCCCATCCCTCTGGGCAGTAACAGGCCTTGGGCTTGGAGTATGATGGAGGTGTGGATTTTTGCCATCGCCATGGTCTGGCTTGCTCTGTACACCTTCTCCAACCTTAACGTAACGACAGCTTTCCGATGTGCCCGTACGGTGATTCTCTGCTGGAGTATCTGGCTGCTTTTCAGCACCCTCCATTTTTTACCCCTGCCGGTAGAAATAACCACTTTTCTGGCTCCCAAACTTGCCGCAATTCACCAAACTGCCACACCAGGGGAGGGGTTGAGTGCCATCCCCTTGAGCATCACCCCTTATGCATCCTGGGTAGAGTGGTTGAAAGGCGCCTCTTACCTGCTGGTTTTCATCATGACCCTGCTTTTGGTCGAGAGCCGCAACCGTCTGCGTATGTTGGCTTGGATTATGGTCTCCAGTGCAGCCATACAAGCGATGATTGGTACCTTTTTCTTCTTATCAGAGAGTCACATGGAGTTACTGTTTTCGGCGGTCTCCTCGCCACAGGGAGCCGCTTCCGGCACCTTTATCAACCGCAACCATTTTGCCAACTTTCTTGTTATCAATTTTGCCATGGGCATTGGCTTGATTATTGCCGGCCTGAAGGAGAGCAGCCAAACAGAGTCCTTTGACAATAAACTGCTCTCTTTTATTCGTGTCATTATCAGCTATAAGCTGCCGTTGCGTATTTTTTTGGTCATCATTGTGATCGGTATCGTATTAAGCCGCTCTCGGATGGGCAATACATCCCTTTTAATAAGTCTGTTTATTGCAGGAACCTTTATTTTAAAAGCCTTTAAAGCAAGGCGCCATATTGTCATCCTGTTGTTGCTCAGCTTTTTGGTTGTCGATCTGTTTCTTATTGGCAAGGTCGTAGGGGTCGACAAGGTGCTGCAACGCATTGAACAGACGACCGTGGCAACAGAGTCAAAGCCTAAAGTTTTTAAAGATACCCTCTCGCTGATAGGTGACCATTGGTTGCTGGGGACGGGAATGGGTTCCTTTTCAGACACTTTTCCCCGCTATAAATCCTTCACGGCAGAGAACCACTTCCGGCATGCTGAAAATGACTATCTGGAGTATTTTGCCGAGACGGGTCTGATCGGTTTTTCTCTGCTTGGATTCCCGGTACTGCTCTCTCTTTTAACGGTAATACGCATCCATCTGCAGACCTCTGATCCCTTATACAGGGGGCTCTCTTTCGCCTCGATCATGGGTATCTCAGCCACCTTGATCCACGCCTTGGCCGATTTTAACCTCCATATACCAGCCAATACGGTTACCTTTATGGTTTTATTGTCTATTCCCTGGATGTTAAAAACCCAGGCCATAGAGCAAGTGAGCGATTCAACTTGAGTCTCTCCTCTATTGTTTTATTTGAACGCGATGGTGTATCTTGCTAGAATAAAAGGGGGATGTTGTGTCGTGTTTTTTAATGAATCTGTATTCAAGCTGAAGGATGTGATGAGTAGAAAGAGTACAGAGATGATTTTAGGTTACCCTGTTACCCTTTCTGGAGTGGAGGGGGTGGTTGCTGAGGTTTTTTCTTGGCTGGATAGTCCCAATAAAACGTGTCGGTACTTTGTCTGTGCCAACCCACACTCCTTGGAGGTCGCCCGAGTTGACCCCCTTTTCCATCAAGCTATTTTGGCATCCGACCTTATTCTGCCCGATGGTATCGGCATCTCGTTGGCGTCAAAACTGTTGGGTGGTCAGATACGGGGCCGGATAACCGGCAGTAATCTTTTCTATCAACTCTCTGCGGCATTGAATCAGCGAGAAGGGGGGGGGAGCTGTTTTTTTCTGGGTTCAACGCCTGAGGTTTTGGGCAGGTTGACACAGCTTATGGCTCGGGACTATCCCAACATTACCGTTGCCGGGGTTTATTCGCCCCCATTCAGAACAGAGTTTAGCGCTGAAGAGAACCAGAAAATGGTTGATGTGGTCAATCAAGCCAAGCCGGACCTTCTTTGGGTCGGTATGACGGCTCCCAAACAGGAAAAGTGGATTTATCACAATCGGCACCAGTTACAGGTCTCTTTGGCGGGGCCTATTGGGGCTGTTCTTAATTTTTATTCAGGTGACCGGGAGCGGGCTTCACCCTTTTTTCGACGGATAGGCTTGGAGTGGCTGCCACGCTTTTTAAAAGAGCCACGCAGACTCTGGCGACGGAATTTGGTCTCCAACCCAGCTTTCGTGCTCAGGGTGTTGGCGGAGCGGGTGAAAAGGGTTAAGGGTTAGAGAGGGGTGAGTCGGTGTATTTTCAAAAAATTGTTGTACAGTTTAGTTTATGCCGAAGCGGATGATACAGAGTGTCAAACACTATCTGAAGCGATTTCGCCGCTGGTCCTTTCGACGGTTGGTGTCGGCGTACGCTGTTCCCGGCAGCGTTTCAAAGGCGCCGGCCCTGGTGCTGGCTCCCCATCCTGATGATGAGGTTTTTGGTTGTGGTGGGTTGATCGCCTTAAAGCGGGATCTGGGTCTGCCGGTTACGGTGGTTTTTCTGACCCATGGCGAGGCCTCCCACCGCGCTTGTTGTCAGACCGACCCCAAGCGGATTGGAGCTTGGCGGCGGCAACAGGCTTTGGCGTCTCTGGCTGTTCTGGGTGTGGCAGAAGACAGCATCCATTGGCTTGCGTGTCAAGATGGTCAGATTCCCCAAGCGGGTGATCCCACTTTTCTTGAGACAGAATCACAGTTGGCGAAACTCTTGCAACACCATCCTGGTGAGATCTATACCCCCCATCCGCTGGATGGCTGGCCCGACCATAAAGCGGCCACCGAGCTGACCAGAGCGGCTCTGCAGAAGGTGGACGGGGTTTTCGACCTCTACTACTATCCGGTCTGGATGTGGTATCTGTTCCCGTTTAGCCAATTCTCCCTAATCCCTCAGCAAAAGGTGTTTGCGGTGGATGTGGCCTCGGGTCTGGATCGTAAAAGAGAGGCAATGGACGGTTATCTGTCCTCTTTGGTTCAACCTTGCGGCGTGCCTGGTTGTGGGCGGCTGCCGGAGGGGTTTCTTGACCCTTTTCAACAATCCAGGGAGTTTTTTTTCCGCCCCTCCTAACCAGGCTGTGTCCAGACTATGAAGAGTACAACCGAGCAGGTGTGGCAGTTTGAGTGGATGGAGGCTTGGGATGCCATTTGGGATGATGGTTTCGTCACAGAATGGCTCTCTTGGCTGGAGTCCGATCTCCATGCCCATGTTTTTTTTCATCCGGTTCTGGTTAGGGCGTGGGTCGAGAGCTATGATAATCTGACCACTCTCCAGCCCCGGTTTTTGCTGGCACGACGGGGGAGTGAGACCGTTTTTTGGCCTCTGGTGCTGATTAAACAGGGGTGGAAGGGATGCTGGCAACGTCTGTTGACGCCTGTTGGTGCCAATGAGTTCGATTATCACGATCCTCTGGTGGTCAGCCCTGGGAGGGCGGCGACGGAGACCGCTTTTTTTCAGGCTTTTCAGGGGTGGCTGGCAGGGGGAAAGGCTAAAGGTTTTGACCGGCTTTACCTGCCTCATCTGCGGATTCTGTCCCCTTTGGCGGCCTCCTCTTCTGTCGTTAATGTGGCGCCATATCTTGATCTTGAGGGTCTGGATAACTTGGAGGGTTTGCTCTCAACATTGGGAAAACGTCAGCGTGGAGAGATCCGCCGTAATCTGCGCCGACTAGACGAGGCAGAGAAGAGCTGCCTGCAGGTGTATGAGGCTGATGAGGTGGATGAGGTGCTGGATTTTCTGCCAGAGTTGCTTGCCAGACATGCGCAAAAATGGCCAAACAGCTATAAAGCGCCAGATTTTCATGCCAATCTGATTCGCCATGGCCTGCCTGCTGGGGTTGTGCATGTTTCTGTTCTCAGGGTTGGTCACATTCCGGTTGGTTGGCATATTGGTTTTATTTTTAAACAGCGTTTTTATTGGTATTTGCCTGTCTATGACTTTAATTTTGCCAAACTGTCACCGGGAAGAGTCCATCTGGTCAAAGTGATGGAGGCGTTCATGGCAAATGGTGGGAAAATCTTCGACTTTCTCGTCGGTGACGAACCCTATAAAAAGGGTTGGACCAGCACCCAGACCTTGCTGAGGTCTCAGATGTTGGTCATGCCTGGGGTTGGCAGCAGAGTGCGTGTTCAGGGTGCGCAAAGGGTGCGGCGCGTGGCCGGAGTGATTGCTCGCTATCGATGATGAAAGGTGAGATTGAAAATGAGAGTGCAAGGTGTCATATAGGGGTGCCAAGGTGAGAAATATCCTGTCTTTCAAAAGAAAGCCCGTCAAAAATTTATTATCCAATCAAAGCGCACGGGATTTTTTTGAGCATCTGTTCCGCTCTACCCTTATCGACCTGATGGCGCAGGTCAAAAGGGGCCATGAAGGAGCGTTGGACTCTATATTGCTGGTTGGAGCCATGCCCTTTGAGATTAAAATAGTGCTTGAGTTTCCTTTCCAGAGAGTGATTGTCTCCAATATAGAGGATTTTATCGACCCAACAACATTCCGTGAAATCATGGTGCTTGTTGATGGTGATGAGCGGTTGGACTATTGTGAGTCCAGCTTAGAGAGCCTGAGTTTTCCTGGCCGCTCCTTTGATCTGGTTGTCTGCAAAGAGACCCTGCACCATCTGTCCCGTCCGGTTCTAGGGCTTTATGAGATGTTGCGGGTTTGTCGTCATGGCCTGTTTTTTATAGAAGGTAACCTGACGTTACTCACAAAACTATTAAGAAAAACCAAGATTGGCAGCTCCTACGAAGAGAACTGGAGTATTAGCAAAGGGAGGGTTCGGGACAACTTTGTCTTTAAATGGGACCCCGACTTTGTTGTTGAAATATTGAGAAGCTACTACCTTGAGTCCGGTTTTTCGGCCACCTTTTATGATATGTGGTACTCCTCCAGATTTCATCAAACCTATTTTTTAAGAGTTGTTCTGTTACTCTTGAATAGGTTTTCCCAACTTATTCCCCTCTTCCCACGAGGGAACTATTTAATCTGTCTTATTCTTCCAGGTCACGATATACCACATAAAATTGGTTGGGAGTTGGAGAAAACTGTTGAACCTGACACTATTTGTACGGGTTGATACATTGTATTTTATTATCACCTCAAGCTAAGAATCAGGATGTTTTTTTGTGTTGGTCTATAGGTTTGGTCGAGTATGATAAAAAGTAAAAAGTACTATGGGCTTGAGTTTGTTCGGGGTGTTGTGGCCGTGGAGGTTGCCATAGCCCATTTTATTCTCATCAATTCTGAGCTGAAACAGTACCCTGTTTTAAAGCTTATCTCATCTTGGGCTATGGAAGCGGTCATTCTGTTTTTTGTCTTGTCGGGTATTGTTATCAACCATAGCATCAGTACCAAAAAATATGATCGATCAGGCTTTATTCGGTCACGTATGATACGTATATTGCCCGCCTACTGGTTTTCCCTTGTGTTAACTGGCATGGTTCAACTGTCGGTCTCCATTCCTTTGCCAGATTTTCAAACCCTGCTAGGTAATCTGTTTCTTGTGGCAACACTGCAAGGCTATATTGTCGATACCTTTGTCTTGAATCCACCGGCTTGGAGTCTCTCATTCGAAAGTGTTTTTTATCTGTTGATTGCCTGGAGTTTTTATTCATCAAGAAGATATTACCGTATCTCTTTATGGGTTGTCTTTGGTTTGGTGTCGGTTATACTTTTGCAAAATAAAACGATGGACACGGGTTTTTCAGGCCATTTTATCAGTATTGCCGCCTATTCAATGATATGGTTAACAGGGTATGCAGCCTATCAATGGCGGCATCAATTTCATGGGCACCTTTTGCCGGCCCTGTTTCTTTTTCTTTCTGTTCCTCTGGCTTCTCGCATCCACTTTATCCATGCCCAATTTAATATATTAGGACAGATTCTTATGGGGATCATCTCAGTTCCCTACCTGATTTATCTTATTCAATCCGAGGCTGGGAATGACCGTAAAGAGGGTGGTAGCAAGAGACGAGGGTGGGTGGTTTTTGCATGCTATTTTGCAGTCTATCTTATGTTGACAGGGCTTTTATTCGCATGGTCAAAATCAACACAAGAGATGCTCTATTTTGTTGTTATATTGCCTTGGATCAGTTTTCTTTTAGTTGCAGTCCATCGATTGTTAGAAGGGCGGGATAATAGAATTATCCTCCCAGTTGGAAAGGTGTTGGGGCGGATCTCTTATCCTCTCTACCTCTTTCATTTTCCGATCATAATCTATGTTAAAAGTCTTTTTCCTGATACGATTGTCTACAATATTCTTGTCTCTCTTACGGCAACTGTCACTCTTTGTGTTGTGTTTGAATATAGTGTTCAGCCAAAAATCAACTCCTATTTCAATCGTATCTCTATGGATAATAGATCGTCGTTTAATAACAATTAAGAAAGTGAACGGATAGATTCATTGGCAATCCATGCAACACACACCCATAAAACTGTTCTGATCCTACTGCCCATGTTGTTGGTGGGTGGGACAGAAGTGCAGACGTTAAACATGGTACGGGTATTAATAGCTGCAGGATATCGGGTAACCGTCTGCTGCTTCCATGAAGTGGATGGGGGGGTTGTCAGGCAGTTTGAGGAGGCGGGGAGTCCTGTTATCTCAATGGGACTTCAACGCTCAAAAGGGCTGGGACTTTTTTTCTATTTTTTGAAGCTTCTGTTTCGCCTTGTGGCTATCATTCGCCGAGAAAAACCGCAGATTATCCATGTGCAATATGTTGCCCCTGGGTTGGTGCCCATTGTTGCGGCCCGGTTGGCTGGGGTTAAGGTTTTGCTGGCTACCGTCCATTATCCGGGGCGACCCCATGGTTGGAAAGCAAAAATGTTGTTGCGCGGTGCGGCCCGGCTATGCCGTGCTTTTTTTTGTGTCTCTCAATCGGTAGAGCGTTCCTGGTTTGGTGATAGCCTTCTGTTCAACCCGGCCTCTGTGCCTCGTAGCCGCCGACATTTTACCCTGTACAATGGGGTGGATATGGCGGGGATTGATCGTGCCGTGCAAAAAAGCCAAACTCAGCCACCTGACATTCTCAATGGAGCGGTTGATCAGTACCCCTTGATTGGGGTGGTTGGGCGGTTAAGTTATGAAAAAGGGCAGGGGGTTTTGCTGCAAGCCATGGTGCAGATTGTTGAGAGGTTCCCAGATACTCATCTGGTGGTGGTGGGGGATGGGCGGGACCGTGAAAGCCTGCAACAAAAAAGTCAGGCTCTTGCTCTTGGGCAACATGTTACCTGGTTGGGACGCCAAAACCTTGAGGAGGTGCTGACACGGTTGCCTTCCTTTGATCTTCTGGTTGTACCCTCACTTTTTGAGGGTTTTGGTCTGGCGGCGGTAGAAGCTATGGCTTGTGGTACGCCTGTGGTAGCCTCTAAGGTGGATGGTTTGATGGAGGTGATCCAGGATGGCGTAACGGGTTGGTTGGTCCCTTCCGGTGATGCGGCGGCTTTGGCAGAGGTGATGATTGCCGTGCTGCAAAATCCAGAGCAACGTGTCAAGGTTGGCCTGGCTGGGCAGGGGTGGGTAAGAGGTAACTTCTCCATGGAGCGGTATGAACAATCACTCCTGGCAGCCTATCACCATTTTTCATCGATAAAATGAGTGTGCTATCACACCTTGCCATAGGGGTCTGTTTAATGAGTTATGATCAACCCAACACTCTTGTTAACGCAAGGTATAGGCCATGAAAACCAATTTAAGAGAGTTGCCACCCTTAGTCCGTATTGTGCTGGTTTTAACCTTGGTTGCCACCATAGGTGGAACGCAGATTTTTGGTTTTCGTATTGTTGGATTGGCCTGGTTTATTCCTCTGGTCTTTTCCCTTGTCGTCTTGTCAGAAAATTTTAGCAGACATATTGCTTTTCCAGTTAAAATATGGGTTATGTGGGGCCTGTTTGTTATCATTCACATGGTGTTGTCCGATGCCGTCCACTCTCTGCAGCGTTCGGTCATGTTGCTGGTCCCTATTGTCGTTGGTGTGGCGGTCTCATCCTTGAAAATTACCGACCATCATCTGTTTGTCTTTGAAAAACAGTATACCCGCATGTCGATCATTTTTTTTGTCATTGCACTTTTTAAAGCGGGCGTATTGACATCCCTGCAGTTGCCAACGACAGGCGCGTTGGCTGCAGAGATCATGACGGGAGCCATGCTCTGTTGTCTGTTTGCGGCCAGTTATGCCTTGGGTAACGCCAGAGCTCTTTTTAGTTGGATCATGCTCTCGATCATTCCGGTTATCACCTTGACTCGAGCAGGTATGGTGGTCACCGGGTTATCGTTTACTCTAACCTTCTCTCCACTGAAACTCTGGAAACGGGTACTCTCATTTTTGGCTGTTTTGGCTGCCGGTATTGCCATTTTCTATTCAGACCGGGTGCAGAAGATCATGTTTTTTTCCGGCAGTGGCGTGTTGGCCGATATGAGTCTCTCCAACCCAAACTTTGCCACCAGCGGTCGTGTCTATATCTGGTCTCTGCTTCAAGAGGGGGTTGGTGAGGCGCCATGGTTTGGTCATGGTGCCAATGTTTCCGAAGAGTTGATATCCTTCTATATTCCAGGGTTAGCCCACCCCCATAATGATTGGTTGCGGTTTCAGTATGACTATGGATACGTTGGGGTGAGCATCTTTTCTGTCTGTGTTGTGTGGCAGATAGTCGATGCATGGTTGATGGCCCGGAAAAGCTCTGGTCGAGCCAAAGTGCTGTTTTATGCTGCGGCCTCCTCTTTTCCGGTCTTTATGCTGTTCATGCTGACGGATAATATTGTGTTGTATGCGGCATTTTTTGGCAATTTTCAGTTTACTCTGTTGGGGCTGGCCTACTCGTCACACTATCATCATTCAAAAGAGGGTAAGATATCTCAGACTGGTGACTGAGGAGTTTTGCGCCCTTGGTCTGCCCGGTTAAGCCCTTTTTTTCTCCGACTATTGACCAGCCAGCGGGATGCTCTGCGCAGTGCTTTTGCCGGTGCTTTGGGTAGAAGTGCCAAGCCGGTAAGAAAGGCCACTCTCAGGGTCAGACCGCCAAACCTGAATGATTTAAACAGCTCACTAAGAGCAGCCTGGTTCCAGCCGTTGTCTAAAAAATTGGAGGCACGCATACGGTGCCACAAGGCCAGGTACTGTTTCATGCCGGCAACCCTCTGTTTGGGGGCGGTTTGCAGTAGAGTCCTCAGCTCTTGAGCGACCCGATCTTCTCCTACGGCGTGCCTATTGGATCGGGGTTGGCCATTTTTGGGTGAGGCCGGAGAGTAAAAGATGGAGAGGTAGGGGGCTGAGGAGAGAGCGATGGGGTAGCGGAATGCCAAATGGGCCCAGGTGAGCAGATCTTCACCGCTCAAGATGCCCACAGGAAAGCCGCCAATGGAGATAAGGGCCTCTTTTCGGATCATGACATTGGAAGAGTTTAGCGGGGGGTCTGATTGGGCGGCAATGGCAAAATAGTCCGGTATGATCCCTTCCCATCCATCGGGAAGCCCCTTCAAAATGGCTTTCAACCGCTCTCCATCGGCATTGATTGTCAGGCTTTTTACGGCAAAAACCGAACACTCCGGATAGGTTTCTTTTAAGTGCCACATTTTTTCCAAACAGCCAGGCAACCATTCATCATCGGCATCCAAAAAGGCAAGCAGTTGGCTTCTGGCGGCCTCTACTCCTCGGTTACGGGCTGCTGAGACGCCAGCATTTTTCTGGTGCACACACGCTATTCTGCTATCGTCAATAGAGGCAAGCCGTTCCACTCCACAGTCTGTTGAACCATCATCGACGACAATCATCTCCCAGTTGGAAAACGTTTGTGCCATCACCGAGTGTACAGCTCGCAGAACCTCATTCTCCTTATTGAAAAGGGGCATGATGATTGAAATGTCAGGGGGTGGCGATGGGAGGTGCCGGGTGAGAGGAGGGTGCGTCGTTAGTTCCTGTGGGTCAGATGTTGGTTGGCTGTGGCTCATGTTGTTCTTACCCGGCCTTTCCAGAGAAGGGCCAGTTGACGGAGTAACCCGTTGGGGTCGGGGCGTCGGGTCAGATGGATAACCGCCATTGCTCCCTCCAGAAAACGGTCTAGAGACCATTCCGCTATGGTCTCTTGGGCCTTTTGCCCCATTTGGGCTCGCTGATCGGCCGGTAGTTGGCTTAATGTCACCATCAAATCGGTCAGAGAGGCCTCGTCACCTGCGGTAAAAGTCCAACCGTTTTCCCCCTCTTTGAGTAAGGAGGGAACAGCACCGCACGCCGTACTAGCCAACACCGGCAGGCTGGAAGCCATGGCCTCGTTGATAATAAGCCCCCAGGTTTCCGAAAAACTTGGTACGATCACTGCTTGTGCTAAGCCTAAGTAGTCGCAGAGGTCTGGCGCCATGACCCGGCCAGGAAAATGGATGCCACGGATACCTTCGGCTTTTTTTTTGATTACCGCTTCATGTGGTCCTCCGCCCACCATAACCAGCTGCCAGGGGTCGGAGGTTTTGGATTGGTAGCGTGCAAAGGCAGCCATTAATGATTCCAGCCCTTTCATTGGCAGGAATCTGCCAACATACAGGAAAAAATGCCGGGGTAGATTCCGGGTTGCCAAGGTCTCTTCTGAGTGGCTTCGGGCTTGCTGGGCCCGTTTGGCGTAGTAGTCGTTATCGACCACATTGAGCCCAAAAAAAAGACGCTCAGCCGGAATGCCCAGATGGACATAATAGGGGTGGTGGGTGGCGGAGGGGATGAGTGCCCCATCCACATTTTTATGGATGACTCTTTTAATCTGGGTTGTTAACCAACCTCGAATATTGGTTTTATCGTAAGAGGTATCCATTAGAATGACACGAACATTTTTGGTTTGCATTCTATAATGGATGGCAGCCATACCTTCCGGGGTTGCTGTGGAGGGGGCGATGATGACGTCGGGTTGGGTTGCTTGCAATGTGGTCAATACGGTTGAGTGGATCTCTTGGACTGAGTGTTGGTGGTAGGAGGTTGTTGGCAGACAGGTAATCGTTTGAAAGTCTGGGTAAGCTTCTGTTTTTTTGTCGAATTGATAGCTGTGATCCTGGGAGGCCACTTCAATGGCGGTTAACCGGTCTCCTCTCGATTCCAGGTGCGCTTGCAGGTATTGGGCGCGGGCTTGGTGATAGGGGAGAAATCTTTGCCAAATTAAAGCAATATGCATCAGATAGGGTTCCTGGTTTGAAATTCCTGGTGACTTGATTTATTTCGGTACGCTATGATAGCATAAGATGATAAAAAATCTGTAAAAATGGGGTGATGTTTCATCCTGCTTTACCTCTGTGCGATCCTTTGATTTCGCGGCAAAAATGAGCCACAAAACAGCAGTGAATATACCGCTGTTTCTATCTCAAACTCAACTGTTAACCATCTTGAATACTGTACTCGCTGGCTTAGGATCATTTAATGGAACGATCTGTTACGGAAAAATCTTCAAACCTTGCTGTTAATACTGGCAACGCCGTCACGATTCCTCAACTGGATGTCAAAAAGACACCGATGGAGTATTTGCGGGTTGTTCGTGAGCGGATGTGGAGCATTTTTTTTCTGACTATTTCTGTTGGTATTATTACCGTTATATTGGTCTCTTCCATGCAGCCGGTCTATCGGGCTGCCGCCATTCTCCAAATTGAGCCAAAAACCAAGCAGCTCTCCTCTATCGACGATATCTATGGAAACAATACGTTTTCCCGAGAATATTTTAAAACACAGCTGACCATTCTCCAGTCCCGCTCTCTGCTCCATCAGGTTGCCCTGTTTTTGGGGATGGATAAGGGGGTTGTTGTCTCTGCACCCGCAGAAAAAAAGAGCACACGATTCGACTGGAAACAGTATCTGCCGGACCAAATTGCCGACCTGTTGCTCCTCTTTTTTCAACTGAACGTTGTGGCCCCGGAACCCAGCCTGGATATGAAGATGGAGGAGGTCCGTTTAAAGGGAATTCTGGTGCAAAAGATTGCCGGCAGTCTGGATGTCAAGCCGGTGCGTGGTTCGGGTCAGTTGGTTGAGATCAGTTATGAATCAACCGATCCGGAGGAGGCCGCCAATGTCCCCAATACCTTGGTCAAGGTCTTCATACGCAGCGGTTTCCAAACCCGCCAGAAAGTCACCTCCGATGCCTCGACCTGGTTTTCGAATCGTCTGGATGTTCTGCGGCAGAAACTGCGTGAATCTGAACAGAATCTGCGTAAGTTTCAGGAGCAGAACAATCTGCTCGATACCCAGAGTGGCGGCGGTCTTGTGGCCAAACGGTTTGAAGAGGTCTACTCCGATCTGCGGGTAGCGCGGGGTGAACAGAAGGCCTTGAAAACCCTCTATGACCAGATAACAAATACTAAAAAACGCTCCCTGAACGAGTTGATCTCCATTCCAGAAATCTTGAGCGATTCTGTCGTAGGGGATCGGCGTCTTGTTTTAATTGAAAAAGAGCAGGAGGTGGTGGCCCTGGCCCAACGCTACGGTCCTAAACACCCCAAAATGATTGCGGCGATCTCTGCCCGGAATTCGGCCCGGTCCAGTCTGCGTAAGCAGGTGGACACCAAGATAAAATCGATCCAAAATCAATATAAGCAGATTAGCAATACGGTCTATTTTCTGGAACGCCAATACAACAAAACCAAGGGGGAGTTACAGAAAACCAACCAGGGTAATTCCAGGCTGTCGGAACTCAGGTCCGACGTGGAAGCGAACCGTAAACTCTACAACCTGTTTCTCTCCCGGGTGAAGGAGAGTGATGCCATAGGCGAGATTAAATCCGACAACACCAACGTGGTCAATGCCCGCCTGATTGATCCAGCCGAAATTCCCCTGTTTCCCTACAAACCCAACAAAAAACGGATTGTTCTGATCGCCTTTTTTGCCGCCTTTGTCGTGGGTATTCTTCTGGTCTTATTGGTTGATTTGCTGGATAATACCATCAAGTCGGTTAACGATGTGGAGGCCAAGTTGCAAACCTCCCTCCTGGGTGTTGTCCCTTTAATCGGTAAATCCAAATACTCCATCAAAAAACATAATTTGGATATGCTGTTTTTATCCGATGCCAACAACCATTTTTCCGAGGCCATCCGTACCATCCGTACGGCCATCCGTTTGACAGAGGTGGATAACGTAAAAAAAATTATTGCCATTACCTCGACAGCGCCTCAAGAGGGTAAAAGTACGGTTTCGATGAATCTAGCCTTGGCTATGAGCCCCATGGAGAAAGTACTGCTTATTGATTGTGATCTGCGTCGTCCTTCGGTGGCAAAATTTTTAGGGCTTGGAAAAAAGGCACCGGGTTTGGTCAACCTGATCAGTAAAACCGCCGAGCCTAAAGACTGTTTTTATAAAGTGGAGGGCTCCAGCCTGGTTGTCTTGCCAGCCGGTGATCTCCCACCAAACCCTCAGGAACTGCTCTCTTCTGAGCGGTTTAAATTAGTGCTTAAAAAACTTTCTGATGGCTATGACCGTATTATTATCGACTGTACCCCCAGTCAGATTATCAGTGATAGTTTTATTGTTGGTGCTTTAGCCAATACGGTCATTTTTGTTTGTCAGGCGAACGCGGTGCCGGTCCCTGTTATTCGCAGCACCCTGGCTCGGTTCCATCAGGCTAATTTGCCACTGGTGGGGGTTGTTCTGAATAAAATTACCGCCAAACATCGTAACTACTACTCCAGCTATGGCCGTTACGGTGGTTATGGCGGTTATGGTGGCTACGGCAGTTATGGTAGTTACGGCAGTTATGGTGGTGAGAAAAAATCCTGAGACTGGTTCTAGCAAACACCGTAGCTCTAAGGGTGCTTGTATAGGATGAAACCGCCAATCTGATCGACGGCTCTCCATCCCTGTTGGGATGGATCTGGGCCTAGATATTTTTCTACGTAGGTTGAGTGATCAACAAACCAGCGAATCCCCCTCTCCTGAAGGTATCGGTTCTCCCCGCCGTTTCGGTAGGGCTGAATGGATGGATTGACCTTGCCGTCCATGTTAACGACATGGTTACGAAAAAAACCGAGCATTCCACTCTGAGCGGCCGCCAGCTTTTCACCAGGAGGTACATGGGTATTGGCCAGTTTAAGAGTGGGGCTTGATAACTCGGCCTGGACCAGGGCCTCTTGCTTGGGTTTTCCGGTTATCAGGGCGTAGCTCGACCATCCGATCTGTGGCATGATCAGCAGCACAACCAGAAATAGCCGCCAGTTTTTGGACGGGAGGGTGTGGACAATGGCCAGAGCCATCAGAATGGTTGCGATCAGGGTTAATGGGGAGAGATAGCGGTGATAAAACCAGGTAGCAAAAGAGCTGTAGGTATACCACAGGGCCAACAGGGCCATACCAACAGCCAAGAGGAGTAACCCCTGCCAGCCCTGATGGCGTTGGCTGTTGCTGCTGTGTCCCACCCTTGGCCAGCTTTTTTTTGCCCACCACCAGCCGCCGAAGGCCAGCAAGCAGATGCTGATCACTGTCCGTCCCCAGGCAATAGAGGTTGTATCCCTGTGTACCAGCCAAAGCCATGGCAGGATATCCTGACCTATGGCGTGGAGCATCTCTTCAGCACGAGAGAGGGACCAGCCCCTCTCTGTCTGGGCCATACCACTAATCGGCATAAAAGAGCCAAAGCCTATTTTATTATAGAGCCACCAAGGGGATGAGACCAGTAAGGAGCCAAAGCCAACCAGGGAAAAACGTAACAGTGGGGTGGCTTTCCCCCCTCTGTTTTTTCCCCACAACTGCCAGACGCCAAACAGCATGACCACAATAGCCGCATCAATTCGGGCCAACGTTACGATGCCACCAAGCAGACCAAGAATCAACCAACTGGAAACCCTGTTTTGGTCCATAAGTTGATACCACCGTAACAGGGCGGCATAGAGGAAGAGGAGCAGCCCGGTTTCCATGCCGTTGGTGTGTTCAAAGTAGGTGTTGATCCCTCCCATGTAAAGAATAATGGTCAGCCAATAACGCTCTTTGGTCAACGTGTCGTTCTGTACGACCACCAAATCTTTGGCGATCCCTCCAAGCAGCAGAGCTGTGCCGATTAACAGTAGCCAATAGATAGCCCCAACACCCTGCAGGGCTGAAAAGAGGTCATCACCAGCCAACCAGAATGCGGGGACAGATAGGACGGTAAAGAGAGGTTGAAACCCGTTGGTCCACTGCTCTCCATCAATGGTTAGCCCTTTGCCTTGGGCTAGATTATGGGTAACAGTCAAGCCGTAATAGCCATCTTCTGTTAACGTTTTGTTGGCGGCATAATAGTCAGACTGCGCCCAGATCAGAGCGGATAACAGGACGATGATCAGGGTGATAATATGATGGATGCGAAAAGAGTGCATGAAAAAAAATATCCTGGCAATTCGAAAAAAGGGTCCCGCCTTGTTGGGCTGATGCAGCCAAAGATGGATCAAATATTGCTTTGCATGTGGATTGTACCAAATAAGTATGATTTACACGTCAGTGTAAAATATCTTGGCTGCAAATAACATTGGAAAGTCGATCAATGACCGAACCTAATATCGCCTCAGAGGCCTTGGACTCTCATGCAGAACGATCAATCCTGATGACCGATACGCCACGCTTTGTCAAAATAGTCTTTAATATGATGACCGTTGCCGTCTGGTCGCTCTCTATTTTTTTGACAGCTATTTTCCTCTACAGTGCCTATAAAAATGTACCCTATCCCTTTCAGTTGGAGTGGATGGAGGGGGGTACTTTAGACGTTGTGCAGCGTATTCGTGATGGTTTGCCTCTTTATACTGAGCCTGGTATAGAGCATGTACCCTATCTCTACCCCCCTTTTTACCACGCAGTTTCGGCTCTGGTCAGCTATCTGACAGGTGTTGATTTGATAGCCGCTCGCCTGGTGTCGGTTTTTTCTGCTGTGGGTAGTGCCCTTTTGCTCGCCCTGTTTGTTCAGCGAGAGGGGTTTGCACTTGGTTATCGTGTTATCTCCATCGGCCTGTGGTTCGGTGTTTATACCTTGTCGGAACAGTGGTTTGTGATTGCCCGAGTCGATAATCTCTACCTTTTTCTTGTTTTGAGCGGTGCCTACCTGCTACGGTTTGGGCAGGGTAACCGGCCTGTTTTTATGGCTGGGGTGCTGTTTACCCTGGCCTTTTTTACCAAACAGTCCGCCCTGCTGTTGGCGTTGCCGCTTATTCTGGCTCTTTTCATGATTGCTTGGCGGCGGGCTTTGCTGTTTACCCTGACCTTTTTTGTCAGTACGGCACTCCTTGTTGTTATGGGGGACTCTCTTTCCGACGGCTGGTTTGCCTATTATCTGTTTGATCTGCCCGGCCAGCACCCTGTCAACTGGCCTTTTCTGTTGTTCTTTTGGACTAAAGATCTGATGGGGAACATGGGGCTTGCCTTGGTTCTCTCTCTGCTTGCTCTGCCTCTGTTTTTTAAAAGAGACAGGGAGCAAGGTTGGTTTTATCTTGGGTTGGCGGCGGGCTTTGTTGGTAGCTCTTGGGCATCTAGAATGCATTCAGGAGGCTGGATTAACGTCACCATTCCAGCTTTTGCCATCCTCTCTTTGTATGCTCCAATGGCTCTGGCCATGCTCCATGAGCAAGCAGCCAAGGTTTTGAAAGAGCCTGGCTGGGTTGTTCCGACACAAGTCGCCTTGCTGTTGATGGTCGTGGTACAACTGGCCAGTCAATTAGAGCGACCGGTTTATACGGTGCCCAGTGAGGCCCATCAAAGGGCGGGAGAGTCCTTCTTGCGGCAAGTCTCGGCTATTGAAGGGGAGGTGTTGATTCCCGATCACCGTTTCATCCAAACCCGTGTGGGCAAACGTTCTTTTGGGTTGGGGATGGCGGCAACCGATATTTATCGATCTAAAGACTTGGGATTAATAAAAAAATTGCAGGATGATATGATTAAGGCACTCCAGGAAAAAAGGTTTGGAGCGGTCATTTTAGCCGATAAAATCCCTCCTCACTGGATGGCGGATGCTCTGGATGCCCATTATGTTTTTGACCATACCTTATTCAACAACGCCGCCTACGCCCCCTTAAAAGGTGGCAAGGTCTGGCCGCAGTTTGTCTTTTTGCCCAAGCCGGCTGTTTTGCCAGAATAGTTGCTTAGGAGTCTGGCAATGATAACTTGTGCAGATTATTTGCTAGACTCCTTAGGTTACCTCTGATTTTAATTCGATAGCAGCTATTTTAGTGGAGATGAGTGACGTGTCCAAGGGTCTATCCATACAGCAGGGCCAGGTTGATGAAGCGGGCCTCTATTCTCATATTGATCTGGGTATTGTCACCCCCATGGCCAATGAGATGGAGAGTGCCGAACTTTTTGTCCGACAACTGTTGGCAAAGTGCCGGCAGTGGCCGTTTCGTTCCATTCGCCACTATGTGGTGTTTGACACGGTGTGTACCGATGGTACCGACGAAAAAATGGCTGAACTGGCGAAGGAAATGGATACCCTTGAGGTGATCATGGCACCTGAAAACCGTTGTGTTGTCGATGCCTATAGACGAGGGTACGATGCCGCCTTGAAGGATGCGTGCCACTGGATTTTGGAGATCGATGCCGGATTCAGCCATCGCCTGGAAGATATGGATGGTTTTTTTGCCACCCTGTCCCAGGGGAAGGATTGTGTTTTTGGGGTACGGTTTGGTGAGCCTGGCAGCGGTTTTAATGGCGATTTTAAACGTTATCTGATTAGCCGTGGCGGCACCTGGTTGACCAACCGGCTTCTTGGCACAAAACTGTCTGATATGACCAGCGGTTATGCACTTTTTACACACCACGCTTTATCAACCATTCTGGCCAAGGGTATCCACTCCAGGGGGCCGTTTTTTCAAACAGAAATGCGGACACATGCCCATAAGATGGATTTGGCTGTGGTGCCTATCTGTTATCACTCTCCCAGCCATGCGGTGGGGAAGAGCGCCTTGAAAGATGCTCTTGGTACGCTTTGGCGCTTGCGTCAAACCCTTAAAGCCTAATAGAGCGCTATCATAAAAGAGAGAGGGAGATGTTTTCATGATGGAACAAAAAATGGCACTGGTTATTACCTCGATCAATGCCCCAAATGAGGCCCTGCGGCAACTGGCATCAGGATGTCAGGAGCAGGGTATCCGCATGATTGTCATGGGTGACAGAAAAAGCCCTGCGGATTTTCAGTTGGATGGCTGTGAGTTTTATGGTTTGGAAGCCCAGAAGCGTCTCGACCTGGAGACAGCCCGCCTCTCTCCCGAGGGACACTATGCCCGAAAAAACATCGGCTATCTTCTGGCTATCCAGGGTGGGGCCGATATCCTCATCGAGACCGATGATGATAATCTGCCCTACCCCAGCTTTTGGCAGGCCCGTCAGCGTCTGGTGGAGAGCCGGCAGGTGGAGGAGGCCGGCTGGGTCAATGGCTACCGTTATTTTACGGATGCCAACATCTGGCCCCGTGGTTTGCCCCTGGATAGAATACAGCACGCACCTCCCGCTCGGGAGAGCTTGCCGAGCAGAATGGTCGACTGTCCGATTCAGCAAGGGTTGGCAGATAAAAATCCCGATGTTGATGCCCTCTATCGGCTGATTCTAACCTTGCCGCAAAGTTTTCGCCAAGATCAGCCCGTCGCCTTTTCCAGGGGGAGCTGGAGCCCGTTTAACAGTCAGAATACCACTTGGTTCCGGGATGCCTTTCCTCTGCTCTATCTTCCGGCCCACTGCTCTTTTCGGATGACCGATATCTGGCGGGGGTTTGTTGCCCAGCGGTTAGCTTGGTGCAGTGGTTGGTCTCTGCTTTTTCACGCGGCGACCATGTGGCAGGACCGAAATGAACACAATTTAATGCGAGATTTTGAGGAGGAGATTCCCGGTTATCGTCATAACGACCGGATTGCGCAGTCGCTGGCTCAACTGGATTTACCCGAAGGGCCAGAGAACCAGTTGGATAATTTAAGGGTGGTCTATGACAAACTGGTCACCATGGGATTGGTCGGATCGGAAGAGATTGTCCTGCTCAAAGCGTGGCAGCACGATCTGCGCCGTCTGCTTGCTTAGGAGCGCTTTATGCAAAGGAAAAGGGCCGTTCGTGCGCTGATTATCGCCAGCCTTCTTTCTGTTGTGTTCTATCTTGGTGCAACGGTCTATTTTGGTTGGCATGATGTTCATCTTGCTTTGGGCAGGATTACCCCTTTGGGAGTGATGGCGGTTCTTGGTCTGGCCCTGTGCAACTATCTGTTACGTGCCTGGCGTTGGCGGCTCTATTTGGCGCTGTTTTCCATTCAGATCCCCTTTATCGCCCATTGTCGCATCTATCTTGCCGGTTTTGCTTTTACCATGACACCGGGAAAAGCGGGGGAGATGGTGCGCAGCCTGTTTTTACGACGCTATTCCATGCGATACTCGGCCAGTGTGGCGAGTTTTGTAGCGGAGCGCAGCAGTGATCTTTTTGCCGCCCTGTTTTTAGCGGGAGCCGGTGCCTGGTTTTATCCTCAAACCCATGTTTTTACGCTTCTGATTGCTCTGCTTGTGATGGCCCTTTTTATCTTGTTGTATCATAACGGCTGGATTCTCTACCTTAAAAAAGAGGCGATCAGCAGAGGAAAACACCGATTTATCAAGCTGTTGAATGCAGGCTTGGATGTGGTGGAGGGGTTTCGGACCTGTAATACCCCCAAGCTTTTTGTCGCCTCTTTTGTCTTGGCGGTATTGGCCTGGAGTACCGAAGGGTATGGTCTGTACCTGCTCTGCGATTGGATCGCCCCGGATGTGGCCCCGTCGGTCATGCAGGCGATCTTTATCTATGCTCTGGCAACCCTGGTTGGGGCTTTCACCTTTTTACCAGGGGGGATAGGTGGAACCGAGGCGGTGATGGTGGCGGCTCTGGTTTTTCAGGGAATGGCCGAAGCCGAAGCGGTGGCCTGTACCCTGTTGTTGCGCTCTCTTACTCTGTGGTTTGCTGTGGGGTTGGGTCTGATCGCTATTACGGTTGAACAGAATATCCAGGGCAGCCAGATCGATCTTTCTGAACAGGAGCCGGCGGAGCTGGCGCCGAAACATACCAGGTAGAGTGGGGTGGTTGTTCCCCTCGAAAAGAGTTCAGCATGAGCGGCTTATAGCTTTTTATTGTCGGGAAGGTGGGTCATATCCCACTCTTTGAGGGCTTCAGGGTCGATGGTTCGTAAGACATCCTCTGGGCCACCACCCTGCTGAATGACATAGCGACCACTCTTGATGATACGGTAGATCCGTTGCAGAAAATTTGGGAGTCGTCTATAGATTTTTTGTGCCAGGCTGATGGAGGTTTGTTGACTGTTCTCCTGCTCCGATACCGTTGTGTCTGACTGTTCAGCATGAGCCCAGGCCACCACATAATCACTTTGCTGGGGTGTTTTGGCAAATATCTCGACTATGCTGGTTTTCTTGGCCTGGATGTATAGATAGGTTGGTGGCAGAGGATCATAGATAACCCGGCGTTTGAGAATTTCCGGGTCGACAACCTGATACCAACGGCTCTCTCGCTTGATGTCAAAGACAATGACATGATCCATCTTGAAGCCATTATCGGGGGTGAAGATTCTGAAAAACAGTTCGGGGCTGAACTGGTAGAAGCCATGGCCTGGAAAATTGTTTGAGGGGGTGATGGCAACAAAATGTCCCTCAGGACGAACCATCTCCATGCTGTTGCGGATAGCCTGGGGGAAGTTGAAGACATGCTCCAATGTGCCGCAATCCATCACAAGGCTGTAGCGATTTTTCAGTGAGGCCGGAACCGGTTGGTTCATATCGTGGATGATGGTTGCCCCTTCATACTCAGAATGGTCGGTGGAATGGACCTCTTTAGCACCCAGGTAGTGCAGTAACCCTTCGGCATAGTGGTCGTGGGCTGTGATCATTTGCTCAATCTCCTCTAAAGAGGTGTTCAGCCCAAACGCTTCAAAGAGCTGAAAAATCTCTTCTGGTGAAGCAAAAACAGTTTGGCGGCCCAAGGTTAGAACCGAGGTAAAATCCACCCCGCTGCGCCGTGAGGCCAGGAGCGCTTTTATTTCATAAATACTTAATCCCATGATGATCGCCTCAAGTTGGTTGAAGGGTGTTTTTTTGCGGGATTGATCAGCTGTTATTGGCCAGTTGATGGATGTACTGCAGCAGCCCTTTTTCGTCACCATCCAGTTTGTGTAAACCAATGACAGAGCATTTTTTGGCAATATGTTCGATCAACTCAGCCTGCTTTTTAGTCAACTTATGCAGGTGGGGATTGACCATGGTCAGATAGTCCATAAAATGGCCCAGGTGGCGGTTTTCAATATCCAGGCAGACTTGCATGTCGTTCCGATATTTTTTAGGTGAAAGAGGAAAAGGACCCTGTTGATGGGAGTTTCTCTCCAGCCAGATAAGGTGATCCACGGGAAACCTCTCACCCGGATCATCCTGGGTGGCGACATCGTGGTAATCCAGTTTATGGGTGAGTCGTGCCCTGACCCGTGTGAGTAGTTTATAGGTGATCAAGCGGTGAAAAAAGGCGGTACTTTTTGTGGTTAGAAAGGTTTGCAGCGAAAGTAGCCAGGTTGGTTGGCCTGCCTTAACCAGCAGCCCCGGTTTGTAGGCAAAATTATAGGGCAGCAGGTTGAGCTGCTTTCGGTAGGGGTAGAGATAGCCGTCGGAGCAGACCGGAATAAGATCATCCCCGAAATAGATCCCGTTTTGCTCGAGAATATCCAGCAACATATTGGTTTTTCCGGTACCGCCAAAGGCTGAGATAATAAAATGGTGCCCTTGATATCTAAAGCCGGAAGCGTGCAGAAAAGCTACGCCATACAGCGGGGCATAGGCTCTTAACAGGGTTTCTGTCACATAATAGACCCAGTAAGGGTGCATGTTCCGTTCGGCAACCACGCAGAAGCTCCGCTTATCCACCTTGATGGTCAGCCAGTGATCAAGATGGTTAAAATAGAAATCTTGGTCATGAATCAAAAATTGTCCATGCATATAGATTGTACTGTTCTCAGGTGGCTGCAGTTGATCAACGATACTGACCTTGGCAACCGGTTTTGGCAGGTTGGCGGCTTGGTCGGTTGATCGTTGCAGATAGTGCCATTCAGAGACAAAACATTCGATTGCCGGATCATCATCCCTGCAGCTCAAGGTCATGGTGAGCTTGTCAGAAAGACTATAAAGATAGGATTTCATTCAATAGCCTTTTATTGTCGTCAAGAGTGGCTCTTTGGCAGGTTGCCAGTTTATCGTTATCCATCCATGGGAAGCTTCGTTGATAAGGCCAGGATGGAACCCATAATCTTAAGGCTGTCAGGAACCGATTAAAATCATAAAACTCGATCAGTTCGGAGAAGACCAGATGGTTGAAGTCGGTCAACGTCAGAGCGCCATCAGGATGAAAGCGGTAGCTGTCGCCCAGGGTGATGAAGCACTGTTGCTGTCGGGCAATGCTCTCCTGGTAAAATGGGAGAGGTTCAAACCGTTTACCGTAAAGGTGGCTCCCTTTGGTGGTTCTTATTCTCAGGGGGTCTGGCACAAAAAACAGATGCTCTTTGTTCATCAAGACAAAATTGTCGGAGAGTATCGATAGACCCTGCTCTTGAGCCAGGGCAGCCAGGGTGCTTTTACCAACGCCATCGAACCCCAGTATGGCATATCCTCTATTTTGCTGCACAAAAGCGGAGCCATGGGTCAGGGCAGCCTGATGATGTCTGTTCATCATGAAAAAATAGGGGAAGAGTATGCCATGGCGGATACCCTGCACAAACAGATTGTTGCGAAAATCAAGTGTGTTGCTCCCCAGAGATGCTTTAATCCGTGTTTTAAGGTTGTCCTGATAGAGAATCTGTACCCTCACCGCTATTTTATCGGCTTGGCAGTGGGTGAAGGTCAGGGCCAGGTTAGGATGGAATCGATACCATATCAACCCTTTGCCCTGGCGAATGGAGTCGGAAAAATGGGTTGTTGTCTCTGGGGGCGTCAGGGTGTCGACCAGCTGTAGCTCAACCTGGACAACAGCCTTGATTATTGTCTGGTTGTTTGGGATAATTTGGGGGATGAAAAATGGCATGATCCAGGCCATGGCTGGTGGAGCTGTTATATCGAAAGCGATTGAATTGAGCGTGAACTGATAGGAAGTCATTTTTTTTACAACTATTTTTTGGCGATTGATTGTCCAGCCGTCCAACCGCATTATTCCTGACCTACCACCTCTTTGTCTAGATGTTTAGAAAAAATAGAGACCCGGCCAGTCGGTAGTTTTCTCTTGTAAGAGAGGAAAAAAGCTGGGGTTTGGGGTGCGATCGCACGCATCAATCACTGTAATAAGATGGGGTATCGTGGAACAGATCAAGCCAAACTCCCTGTTTAAAAATGCCACGTGGAACACCCTCAATAAGCTGTGGGTCATCGGGTTGATGTTTTTTTTAACACCCTTCATGATCCATAAATTGGGCACCCCTCTCTACAGCCTGATGGTGTTGGTCTCGTCCATCAGCGTTTTTATGAGCATTATGAACTTTGGCTTTGGTGATGCCGCTGTACGGTTTGTGGCTTACGATTATGCCCATGGCGATATTGAGGGTATCAACCTGGTCATCAGCACCTCCATGAGCCTGTTTTTGGCGCTTGGTCTCTGTGTGGGTACAGCTCTCTATTTGGGGGCCGGACCGGTGGCGACATGGCTTGGACTGGTCGACCACGATCATCCCCTGGCTATGACGTTGTTGCGTATTGCTGCGGCGATATTTATCGTCGAGACCGTGAGTGTTTTGTTGGGAACCATCCCCGTTGCCCTGCAGCGGTATGATATTACCGCCAAGCTCTCCATCGGTCAGAGTATGTTGCAGTCGGTGGGAACCATCACTCTGCTGTGGATGGGGTATCAACTGGTGGCTCTGATGATCTGGAATTTTGTGGTTGTGGTGGTTATGACCATCGTCAGGGGGGTGGTGGCCAGGAGGGTGATTCCGGGTATCCGTTTTTTCCCCTCCCTATCCCGGTTGGGTCTCAGGCGGGTACTGTCCTACAGCCTCTACTCCTCCCTGACGGGCATGCTGTCCATTATCTGGCTCCATATGGACCGGGTCATGGTCAGCGCTTTTGCGGGTCCTGGTTTGGTGGCTTTTTTGAGTATTCCTCAACAGCTTGCCACCCGAGGTAATTCCGTTGCTACGGGGATCAGTGGGGTGCTTTTTCCGCGCTTTAGCAGCCTGAATGACGATAAAGAGAGGGCTCGGCCTCTTTTTCTCCATGCCACCTGGATCATGCTTGTTGTGACGATGACCCTTTTTATTCCAGCTGCGGTGCTGCTGCCGGATTTTCTGACCTTGTGGATTAATGCCGATTTTGCCCGTCAAAGTGCGACGGTAGGGCAGATTATTCTGGGTAGCTTTATCTGGCGGGGGGCCTTCTATCCTGTACAGATGGTGTTTGGTGCCTTTAACAAACCCCAATACCTGACCCTCTACTCTCTTATCAATCTAACGATTAATTTTATTGTCAATGTGACCCTGATTCCCCGTTATGGGTTGAATGGTGCAGGGTATGCTTTTTTGGCGTCAGGGTTGACCGGTTTTTTCTTTGTATACTGGGCTTGGCGACATCTGTTTGGTGTGTCAACCCAAAGGTTTCCCCTGACCACCATGGTGCTCCCGGTGGGGATGGGTATTGGTCTGTTGGCTGGTTTGATGGCCGTATCGGAGTGGATTGGTCCTGCGACCGGCTGGTTTTTTCTTGTACTTAGAGGCGGGGGGATTGTCACTCTGGTGCTGGCACTCTTCTGCTTGACCGACCACCTTCTCATGGGTAGAAATGGCCATTTTCATGCGGTTCGAGTGAGTCGAAATTGGGATTTTTTAAACATCCCTTTAATGCTGAAAAAAAGTTTTTTTTCAGCTAAAAAAGTCAAATAAACCAACCTTTGCCACGGTCTGCTCTGCTTGAGGTGGGCTGGCAAGAGCTCAACAAGGGCCAGCCCACCCTTTTTTTCAGGCTATTTTGCCCGCAACTCTTCCAACCGTTCAGGGTCAACTTGCTCCAACAAATTGGGGATGATGATGCTCGGCCATGGATAGGCCCCCAACACCGTACCGAGCAGGGCTCTGGTTGGGCCTGAAACCGGCATCACCTCTTTGTTGTGGGTTAGAATTTTTTTAGCCAGATCGGCCCGCTCTATCTGTTCTCCAAGACCTTGAACCTGGACACTGAGCGACTCAATGAGGGCGGTTCGCAGGGTTAATTTTTCTCCAGTTGAACCAAAAAGGACCTCTTTACCTCTGATATCCCGAACGATGTGGTCCAGATTAAGGTGGTTGGTTCTGTTGTTGCTCTCCATGGTCTCTCTCCTTGATGCTTAAGCTGTGGCAAGTGTCGTAACGGTTCCGGATGATCCCCGGTACTTCAAGGCGCCTGCATCCACATAAAACAGACCGCCAGCGGTGGGGTTGCTGCTTGGTACTGTGATGGCATTGGCGATGGCTATGACACCGGAACCGCTGCCATAATCCTTGCTGTTGAAACCGATGTTTTGAGCGTTAAAATCCCCATGGATCAGGGGGGTGTTGCTGTTGGTATTGGCAATCCATAACTGATTGCTGTAGGAGGTTGCCGTCCCCCCTGACGATTTGCCCAGAATAATATTGCCGGTACCAGAAGTGAGATTATATCCGGCCAGATCACCAACGATGACATTATCGCCTGAGCCTCCCCCCAAGCTGGCGCCTGCCCCTTTACCAATGAAGATGGAGTTACTGCTTGTTGTGTTTGATCCGGCAATTTCACCGATGGCAATATTATTATATCCAACGCCAAACTTTAAGGCGCGATATCCAATACCAATATTGCCGGCTGTTGACGAGAGTGTTAAGCCGGCTTCAAAGCCAAGCAGGATGTTTTTTGATCCACTGGTTAACGATTTGCCTGCGGTAACACCAAGGACAACGTTATAGTTTCCTGTGGCAATGCCGCTTCCAACCGCGTTGTGACCAAGCACCACACTATCGGACAGGGATGTGGCATTCGCCGCGGCCCCCGTTCCGGCAATCACATTGTTTGAATCTCCCCCAAGCGCCCCACCAGCCCCGACACCAATCACCAGGGAGTTGTTGGTGGTTTGCGCTATTTTTGTACCGTTAAACAGGCCAGAACTCTGCAGGTTTCCGCCAGAAAACAGGAGCCCAGAGCTGGTATCAAATCTCTGGGCTGTCTCGTTCCAAAAGGCCAGGGCGGTAGCGGTGGGAGCATCTTCCCGGGTTGCGACTGTCTGTAGCGCTCCCAGTTCGCCGATAACAAAGGTCTGGTCGGACTCTCGAAAAATAAACCGGAAGTTGGGTGACAGGCCTCGATCAACCTCCATACCCGATATACCCGCTGTAACACCCGTACCACTCTCCCCATTGTTGATGACCAGGAGGTTGTCCTCAATTTCAACCGTGGCCACATTTTGGGTAATGGTATCGCCGTTCACAACAAGATTGCCGCTAATGGTGACGCTCCCGGTAAAGGCGGCCTCTTGGTTGTTGTTCAGGGTAAGTCCCTCTGTGCCGCCTGTTTTTATGCTGAACGTATCTTCTGCTGTCCGATAAATACCGGTATCGGCATCTGAGGCGAACGGGATGGCATCTGAAGCAAAGGAGGAGGAGGAGGATTCGCCGGCTGGCCCTTGAATGCCCTGTTCCCCTTGGGGTCCCGTCTCCCCTTGACTGGAAATAACGGTCCAGTAGGTGCTGGCGGTATCGGGCTGTTGACCGGTAGCGTCTTGGATGCAAACATAAAGAAGGGCGTTGTAGGAGAGAGTCTGTCCAACGGTATAAGCGGTTGCGACCTCATACTCCCCCTGGAAGCTGTTGCCCAAGTCCAGAGCGGTGTCTGCTTCACGAATCTCTTTGAGTATCGGGTCATATTTTACGTTCATTCGGTTTTCTCCTTTTTGACCAGGCAGTTCAATATTGAATAGATGTCCAATAACGTGAAGGAGCTTATTTAACCGCAGAAAGAATAATAACCTGACAGGTTTCATCAGGTTGTTTGTTTGCCTGGTTTTTTCAGGGAGGTTTCTACCTGAAAACAGCGGTCGAGCTAAACTGTCAGGCTTTGTTGAAGAGCCGTTTAAGGATGGTACGGGCTTTGCGCAGAATGCGACCCAGTAGGGGAGGTAGCAGAGGGAACTCTCCCAAGGTGGCGTAATCCAGTTTGTGGGAGCGGGTGATGATACGTTTTCCCGACGCTCTTGCCCCTTGAGCTTGCGTGAAAAGGTTGAGATAGTTTTCGGCCATCAGCTTGCTGCTAAACTGGGTCTGTACGGTCTGCCAGGCCGCTTCGGAGAGGGTGCGCAGTTGCGCTCTGTCTGTGTAGAGGGTCAATAGGGCCTGGCTGAACAGAGACTCATCGACAGGGGGAGGGAGGAAGCCGTTTTTGCCATCTTCAACAATGGGGGTTGTCATGCCCGGTAACTTGCTGACAATGGGAACCACCCCTCTGCCCATGGCTTCCAACAGGGCGATGGGCATACCCTCAAAATAGGAGGGCATGATGAGTACATCTGATTGTGCCAGGATTGTTAAGGCCTCATCGTGCTCTACAAAACCGTGATAGGTGATCTTCTCCTGAGAGGGTGGATAGAGGGCAAACCGCTGTTTTAACTCCGGCAGATCCGGCCCATCCCCGACAATTTCGAGGGTAATGTTCAGCCCCTTTTTCCAGAGTGGCTCCAGAATGGGTGGCAGGTGAAGGACCCCTTTCTGAATTTTTTCAATACGACTTAATATAATGACCTTTAAGGGGGTTCCACCCTGAAAAGAGCTGTTCTGCTTGGGCCATGACTCGGCAACCTGAACCCCATTGTTGATGGTAACGGTATATCCGCTAAGGTAGGGGTAGCGTTGTGTGATCGCCTGTTCCAAAGGCTTGCTGACAGTACTGATGCAATCCACTTGGTCAAAGTTGGCGGCGGCGTTATGGTAGAATCCCGGATGGTGCAGGTGAACAACGGGAATGGCCAGGGTTTCTGGGGGAAGAAATCCTAACGCGCTTTGTGCCATGAGGGCCTCATTGAGCAGCAGCAGATCGTAGGCGCCAATCTTCGATTGAACGGCTCGGGCCTGGGAGACCCTGGAGCGCCAGGGGCTGGAGTCGATGGAGATAACCTCGTAGCCCAACCCCCTATAGTATTGTGACCACTTCCCCGCCCCCAAATCCTCAATAAAGCTCACCTTGTGTCCGAGCAGAATCAGCTCATCTGCCAAGTATTTCAGGACCGTCTCCAGTCCTCCTCCAAAGAGCTTGGTTACAACGATGGCTATGCGCACTGAAATGGTATCCTCTGGTTAAGAGTGGTTGCCTATTGTTGGCGATAGGTTTGAACAGCCTGGCGAATGGGGTCAAGGTAGAGGTCAGAGTGCCAAACCGCATCAAAACATCGGATGGCATTTTTTTGGTAGGTTGAATAGTCGGCCCGTATCGTTTTGACCGCCTCGGGAATATCGGCAGGACTCGCCACACAAATGCCACAGCCGTAGGGCTCTACATAGGCTCGGATGGAGGGGATATCCGTAGCGATGACCGGGATGCCACATTTGAGAAAATGGGCGATTTTTCCCGATGCCAAGCCCATCAACTCACCACGGTGGCCCAATCTCTCCAGGGAGTAAAAGGCCAATCCTATGTGAGACGAGGAGATCAGGGCATCCAGTTGAGTAGCCGGAAGAGGCTCAATGGAAAAGAGGACGTTTTCAGGAACACCCTCTTTAAGAATCGATTGGAAATAGTCCTCCCCCTGAATACGATAACTGGTGTGAAAAACCAATTGCCAGGAGGGGGGGAAGTGGGCTGCGGCTGCGATAATCTCTCGGCACTGAAACCATGCGCCAAATCCGCCGGAGTGGAGTAGAATGGTCTCTTTATCCGAACCGATCTGGAGCTTTTCTTGAAGAAATCGGCTCTTTTCAAGGGAGCTTTTCCCTTCGGGACTATTGGGAAGAGCTAAAAACTTGTCGGCATCTGTCTGGCAGTTCTGAGCAATGAACGCGCCTCTTGCGGCATCTTGGATGATGACATGATCCGCATGACGATAGGCAACATGTTCCAACCGCTGCAGCAGCGTGAGACCTCCCGGTCTATGGCGAGGCTCGGGTAGTTCACAACAAAAGATCATGAAAGGGCGAAAGAAGAGCTTGCTCAGCAGAAAGGCAACAAACATTCCGTAGAGGCCAATTCCGACATAAAAGAGCGGTTTTTTAGAAAAAGAGAGTTTGATTCCCTGCCACAACATCCGTACAGAGGTCGGAAAAGGGGTTGTTGGGTTGCAGGATCGGTCTAGAACCGCTGTGAGGTTGATGTTTTTGGTGATAAAAGAGGGCCTGAGATAGGTGTTGTCTACGGCAACCAACAGCTCGACCTGCAGGCCCTGCTGAGCAAAAAACTGCGCAACAACACGGGCTCCAGGCAGTTTGTCGATAAAGGGCTCCCGCATGATAAAGAGAAGGCTCTCTTTGCTGGTTGGGTTGTCATCGATCATGCTGTCGTTTTCCATCGCCTAGATTGGATCTTGGAACAACTACTGTTTCCGGGATCATAGGTAGCCTACCCAATAATTGCAAATTCCATGGGGTCATTGGGCTAAAATAGTGGGATTGGAATTGTCCTTACTGGTATGATTAAGATAGATTGTTGGATTGTTACGATAAAAACACAAGAGAGGATAAAGGCATGGCAAAGCAACACATTCTGGTCACTGGCGGAGCGGGTTATATTGGCAGTCACACCTGCAAAGTGTTGGCCCAGGCCGGTTTGGAACCGGTTGTGGTGGATAACTTGATCTTTGGCCATCGCGATTTGGTCCGGTGGGGCGCTTTTGAGGAGGGGGACCTGCGTGATTCGGCTTTTCTGGATCGGGTTTTTCAAACCTATCAACCGGTTGCCGTGATCCATTTTGCCGGCTACACCTATGTGGGGGAGTCGGTGACGGACCCGGCAAAATTTTATGCCAATAATGTGGTGGCTGCGATGTCGTTGTTGGACGCCATGCGTCGGGCTGGTTGTGCGGTTTTTATTTTTTCCAGTACCTGTAGTGTGTTTGGCATGCCTGATCAGCTGCCCCTTTCTGAAAAACACCCTCAAGCCCCCATCAGCCCCTATGGTCAGACCAAGCTGGTGGTGGAAAAAATGCTGGCCGATTATGAGCGTGCCTATGGCATTAAGCATGTGGTTTTACGCTATTTCAATGCAGCCGGGGCCGACCCGGAAGGAGAGTGTGGCGAAGATCATGATCCCGAAACCCATCTAATTCCCCTGGCTCTGTTTACCCTGATGGGTCGGCGTAACCTGCTGAAAATATTTGGCACCGATTATCCCACGGAGGATGGCACAGCCGTTAGAGATTATATCCATGTCATGGATCTGGCTGAGGCCCATCTGCTTGCCCTGCGGCATCTTCTGGAGGGGGGGCAGAGCGATGCCTTCAACCTGGGAACCGGGCAGGGGTACTCGGTACGCAAGATCATCCAAGTAGCGGAGGCGGTGACCGGGCTGACCATGGCTGTTGAGGAGGCGCCTCGTCGTGAGGGAGATCCCCCTGTGTTGGTGTCAGACTCCAGCCATATCTTTCAGGACCTGGGGTGGAAACCCCGCTATTCGGATATTCAAAGCCTGGTTGAAACCGCTTGGCGCTGGCATCAAAACCGGCACGGCTAATTAAAGATGCTTAAAATAAGTGACTATTCATAAACAGTCAATTTAATAGAGATAAAGGGAGATTTGTGCTACAAATGAGAGGGTGGGTCGTTGTGGCCATGTTGGTTTTTTTTCTATTGGAGATTGTTCCATGAAGTCAGAAGTTTACTACGAGGGTATTGGTGAAATGGGGTTTCATCTTGGCATGGTTCGGATGAACCTGATGGGTTTGGATATCTCCCAGAAAGATGCCAATGGGAGACCTCTTCCCGTTGTGCAAGATCAGGCTGTCATGTCATTGCGGGGTTTTTTAGCCTCTCTTGCTGCCATGCAGAGCATGGCGGACAAACTGGTTGAGGCCAAGGTGTTGCGTCGCACAGAGCAAGAGGGTAAAGCCGGGCTGGCCCCTCTGACGGCAGAGGGTGGTGACGACGTTGTTTTGAAAAACTAAGGAGTCTAGCAATAATAACTTGTGCAGATTGCGCCGGATTTTGGTTCACCTGCAAGCCTTTCTACAACGCAGCAGGTGGGCCAAAAGAGAAGCAAGATGTGCAGGTTGTTTTTGCTGGACTCCTAAGCTGTTTTGGTTGTCTGGATGGAGGGGGAGCGCTTGATTATTATTGGCACGCTTTAGGGCGGTTAATTGTTTCGAGTGGTTGTTTTGAATAGAGCCTTATCCTGTAGCCAAATGGTGGTTGCGGGCCTTGTTGCACCCTTTAAGGTTTGTATTAATGTTTAAAACTATCGTTTCATTTCTGACTGTTTCCGAGGGTTTTTCTGGGAAAAACAGGATATCCGACACCATCTTCGAGCGACTTGAAGAGCGGATTTTATTGTCGGCAGAGGCGTTGATTCAACCCTTGGACCCCATGGAAGACAGTGGGGAGCTGTCCCAACAGGAGGAGGCTGTCCTGCTGCTGGACGAGAGTGACTCCACTCAAGTTCAGTCTGTTGATGATGCAGCCGGGAAGGCCGACTCCTTCGACTATGCCCCTGCAACCCCGCTTTCCGACCTTTTTTCGACCTCAGAACCGGCAGAGAGTTCAGGCAGTTCTTCAGCTATCACCCTGCAAACTGTTTTTGACAGCGAGACCATCCGGGAAGATGTCCACTTGACCGGACTGGATGCCACCGCTTGCCTCGACACCTTGGTCATCGGTCCCGACCAGATGTTCAGTGGCAGTGGTAACGTTGATGGCGATGTGGTGGTCTATGGCCTGCTGAACCCTGGCAACTCCCCCGGCATCCAAAACCTTGTCGACCTCACCCTGACCGACCAGAGCGTAACCCTTATTGAGATCGGTGGCCTGACCCCCGGGCCGGGCAGTTCGGTTGTTGATGATGGCTATGATCAGATCAATGCCAGTGGTTCGATGGCTTTGGCCGGAAAACTGGATGTGGATCTGCTGAATAATTTTACGCCTCAGGTTGGACAAAAATTTACAACGATGACCTTTGCCGATGTCTCCGGTAGTTTTGACGGTTTTTCCGGTCTTTATATCGGTAATGGACTCTACTTTTCCCCCTATGTCCAGCCGGACCAGCTCACGCTGGAGGTTGCCCGCCTGCCTGTTCCCGGTCTGGATCTGGAGATACCTGATGCGGACGAGTTGGACGGTTTGCTGGGGCTGTTGGTGCAACCCACCAAGCTGGAGCAACCGGTCACCGCCACGGGTACCTTTCAAATGGCGGGTCAGACCCTCAGCGGCACCCTGACATTCAATCAGGTGGCAGCCGGCGAGTTTGAAGTGACGGCAACGGATGTATCCACCCAGCTCAGTTCAGGGGGGGCACAGGTTGATTTCAGCCAGGGTTCCGGTGCCTTTTTTCTGAGTGAATCCGGCATGGCAGGCTCGGTGAGTGGTGATGTTTCTTTGAGTGGCGTGGCGGGGGTCTCCCTGGAGGCTGCTCCCCTCGCCCTGACCTTCAACACCCTGACGGAGGATATCAACCGAACCGTCGCAGGGGCAGAAGATACGCTGCTGAATGTTGCTGCCAATACCGGCTTTTCTATCCATGGCAGCAGCCGGTTTACGCTGGATGATGTGGCCTCCTTTACGGGTGATTTCTCCCTTGAGGCAGCGGTTCGGTCGGGGGTTGATCAGCTCTTGATCGGTGGTAGTGGTCTGACGGCTGCGGTGGGGGATGTGGAAAATGGTCTGGGCATCTCCATGGCGGATGGCGAGTTGGCGCTGTTGATTGTCGATGAAGGGGGGGGTGCCGGTTACGCCGTCACTGCCCGTGGCGAGGCCACCCTGCATGGGGTGGATGAGGGAGGGATCACCGGACCACTGCAGATAGAGCGCAACACCCTGGGCCGAGTGGTGGATGAGGTGATCTCCAATGGGGTCAACACCCTCAACCTTACCCTGAAAAACCTGGACACCACCCCCTCTTTTCGTGCCCAGGGCGCCACCTTGGATTTGGGGGCGGATATCGGTTCGATCAGCGGCGACCTTTTTATTCAAGCTTCGTTTGGTGACGAGGAGTCCGAGCTGGCTCTTGGGGTGGAGAACCTTTCGGCCAGCCTCCAGCTTGGTGGTGTGGCGACGGCAACCTTTACGGAGGGGGAGGCGGCCCTTCTCCTGAATCGGGATGCGGAGGGGTTCCATTATGCGGTCATCACCACTGGGCAGGCCGCGTTGGAGGGGGTTGAGGGTCTCTCTCTCTCTGGCCAGGCCCTTACCCTGGTATATAACGACTCCGCCGAAGCGGTTGACCGTACCATTCAGACCGCCAACGGAACCTTGGCGTTGGTGGCGGAAGCGGGGGCTTCGGCTCTGACGGGAGTGGCAGAGCTGGATGTGGCTGGACTCTTGGTTGCCCAGGGTGAGATCGCCTTGGAGACCACGGTGGAGAGCGTGGCCCTGAGTGACGAGACCTTGGCAGCCGTCGAGCGGTTGACCCTGATCGGCGAGAAGGTTTCGGCCTCCCTTAATGCACCCGATCTGCCGGATGCCGGGCTTACCCTGACCGACCTGGATTTTGGGCTGACCTTCATGACAGAACAGGGTGATGCCGATCCTCGTCGCTGGCTCTCTTTGGCGGCTCTGCCACAACAGATTGAAATAGCCGGTGTTCTTTTCACCCCTACCCAGGCCGAGCTGTCTCTCAACCAGGGGCTCTCCCGGATCAGTGGTGCGGTAAACGAGACGGTGGTGGATTGGAGTAACAACGTTCAGAGCTTTGCAAGCGAGGCCATGAGTGCGGTCGCGATGAGTTTTGCCGACGAGCGCTGGACACTCCCCATCAGCGGCGAGATGTCCCTTTTGGGCGAGACGGTGCGTGGGGATTTTCAACTCACCATGAACCCCGGCAATGGGGTGTATGAGGTTGCTGGCAGCAACCTGGAGCTAACCCTCTCGGCTGGTGTGGCTGGTGTCGCTATTACCGGTGGGAGCGGTACCTTCCAATTTTCCCCTGAGGGCATTGTCGGCAGTCTCTCTGCGGCGGCCAGCTTGACCGGTTTGGATGGGGTGGTTTTTTCCCTGCCGGAGGTGACTCTGGATTTTAACAATACCGATAGTGAACGGTTGGGCATTGCCGCCCAGACCGCTCTCAATCTCTCGGCTGTCGGGGCCTCCCTGACCATTGGCGACTTTACCCACATCTCTGGCGATTTCTCTCTCTCCCGTCAGGTGGTGGATGGGGTGGAGCGGCTGTTGATTGGCGGGCGTCACATCGCCTCCGGCCTGGGCGATGTTGCCGGGGGATATGGCATTTCGGTCGAGGATGCCAATCTGGCTCTTCTTGTTGCCGGTACCGACCAGGGGTCTGAGTACGCCTTGATGGCATCGGGTGTGGCAACCCTCAAGGGGCTGACCGATACCGCTATCTCATCGGCCCAGCCTCTCTCTATCCGCATCAATACCCTGGGTGAAGCGATTCAGGAGCAGGTTTACAACGGTATCGAAATGGTGCAGTTGGCCTTTGATACCGCGGCGGCGGAGCAGGTCTTTTTGCTGGAAAATGCCACACTCACCCTGGGTGACAACCTGGGTTCCATCACCGGCGATCTGCGTTTTGGTGCGGCGTTTAACAGCCAGGGTGATGTGCAGCTCACGTTGGATGCCCGTAACCTGACCGGATCGTTGGCTCTGGTGGGAGGGGTGGCGGTGGAACTCTCTGAAGGGCGTGGCGATCTGCGTTTTAAGAGGAGTGGCAGCAGCCTGGAGACCACCGGCAGTTTTTCGGGACGCGCCGACCTGACCGGACTGGAGGGGCTCTCCTTGAACGACGGTTTGGTCGACCTGACCCTGGATGCAGGGGGTGTTTTGCAAAGTGGTGCCATCCGTGGCGCCCTTGCCCTGGCCGGACAGAGCTACACCGGCTCCCTTTTTATCGATCGGGTGGGAGAGGGGGCGTACGAACTCTCCGCCAGTAACATCCAGACCGAACTGCGGGCAGGAGAGGCGGTGTTGAGCCTGAGTAACGGTTCTGGTGGTATCTATCTTTCCGAAAGCGGTATGGCGGGCTCCATTGGTGGTCAGGTTACCCTTTCCGGCCTTCCGGGCATGACCCTCCATGAGGCGGATCTGGCGATTCAGTTCAACAGTTTTGCCGAGCGGTTCGAGCAGACCATCACCGGGGCTGGATTTCACCGGTTGGATGTTCCCGCCAGCACCCCGGTGCGTCTGGTGGGGGCGGTGGATTTCAGCCTGGAGGGGTTTGCCTCCTTTGCGGGTGATGTGGTGGTGGAGGCCTCTCTCTCTGTCGATGGGGTCAACCACCTGATGATCGGTGGGCGCCATTTGACCGCCTCGGTAGGAGACCCTGCTACGGGTGTGGCGGTAGGTCTGACCGGGGGAACCTTGGCTCTGTTGGTAGCGGATGACGGTTCTGGCCCAAAGATGGCCCTGGATGCCACAGGGGTGGCAGCACTGTATGGGGTGAGTGACGGGGCGATCAGCGGCGAGATCAACGCCCGGTTCAACTCTCTGGGCCGAGAGGTTCAGGAGCAGATCACCAATGGGGTCGACTCTCTGGCGCTGCAGTTTGCCGATGGGGCTGTGGTGCACTCTTTCGATGCCTCGGGTGTGCGGTTGGATCTGGGCGAGAGTATTGGCTTTATTGAGGGGGACCTGCGCATTCAAGGGTCACTCGATGGGGCCAACTCCGAGGTGCAGATTGGGGCATCGAATGTAAAGGGGCGCTTGGGGATTGGTCCGGCTGCGGTGGTTTTGGAGTCAGGCTCCCTTGGATTGCTGCTGACCCATAACCCAACCGATGGCTTCGACTATGCACTGACCGCCGAGGGTAAAGCCCAGCTGCAGGGGATGGATGCCCTCACCCTCACCAGTGAAGATCTTGCCATTGCCGTCAACGGTTCGGCCAACGCTCTCAGTCGGACCATTCAAACCCAGACCGGTAGTTTGACACTGGCGTTGGCGGCTGGGGAGGCGACTCTCAACGGCCTGGTCTCCCTGGGTGTTGCCGACCTTCTCACCTTGAAAGGAGAGGTAACCCTGACCTCTCTTACCGACAACATCGCTCTCTCCGACTTGACGACGACCGACCTTGCCACCGACCGTCTGAATATCATCGGCAGTCATCTGACCGCCTCTCTGACCGCACCCGGTGCGCCGGATTTGGGGGTAACCCTGGAAGATCTGGATCTGGCGCTGGCTTTTTTCCAGGAGCAGGATGTCGCAGACCCCCGGCGCTGGTTCTCTCTCAATGCCCTGCCCGGTTCCCTGACTATTCTCGGGCACACCTTTACCCCAGACAATGCGTCGGTGCAGCTTAACCAGGCTTTGGCCCGGGTCAGTGGCGCTGTCAACGATACCGTGGTGGACTGGAGCAGTGTCCAGGAGACCATCACCATCGATGATGCCACCTCTGTTCTGATGGACTTTGCCGGCGGTACCTGGAGTCTGCCTCTCTCGGGTGGGTTGGATCTCTTTGGGGAGACCATCCGTGGCGATTTTCTCTTTACCTACGACCCCGACACCACCACCTATACCGCTACGGCTGACAACCTGGAACTCTCCCTTAAGGCTGGTGCTGCCAGTGTGGCTGTTACCGGGGGAAGCGGCTCCTTCTCCATGGGCTCTGATGGCTTGGTTGCCCAGTTTTCCGGTTCGGCCCTTCTCAATGGCCTCGATGGCGTTGCCTTCACCTTGCCAGATGTCTCCTTTGCCCTCAATACCACCGATCAGGATCTGTTCGGCGTTGCGGCGAAGACCGACTTGAGTCTCACCGCCACCGGGGCCACCCTGGAAATTGGTGAATTTACCTCCATGAGTGGGGATTTTGCCCTGTCTCGTCAGGTGGTCGATGGGGTGGAACAGCTGCGCATTGGTGGCAACAACATTGCCGCCGCCGTCGGGGATCTGGCTGCCGGCTTTGGGGTCTCTGTCGCCAACGCCGATCTTGCCATGCTTCTGATCGATGGGGTGGATGGTCCACGCTACGCCTTGCAGGCCAGTGGTATCCCGGCATTAAACGGCCTCTCTGGTGGTACTTTGTCGGCGCTGGACCCCATGGTGATTCGCATCAACCAACTGGGTCAGGCTGTCTCTGAAGAGATCCACAATGGTGTGCAGGCGGTTCAGCTCGCTTTCGAAAGTGGGACGGCCGAACAGGCCTTTAAGCTGGATGGGGCAACACTCGATCTGGGGGATTTTGGTGCCATTACCGGCAACCTTGCCTTTGGCGCCGCTCGGGATGGGGCTGGCAACATCACCCTGACGCTGCAGGCGGACCATGTGCAGGGCGAGCTGCCCATGGGGGGGGGTGTCGGGGTGGCTTTGGCCTTTGGTACGGCGGATCTTACCCTACGTAAAACCGCAGAAGATATGGAGGTGACCGGCACCCTGGGGGGGAGCGGCAAGGTGACCGGTATCCCCGAGGTGGATCTGGCCCTCTCCAACCTGAATCTTACCGTGGGTGGCACCCATTTGAGCCTCTCCGGCGAGGCCCTTCTGGATCTGGCTGGCTTGGTGACCATGCGGGGAGAGCTGGGCCTTGAGAGGCGTGTGGACAGGGTGGTTCTGGATAACGGCGCAGAGGTGGATGTCGACCGTTTTACCTTTATCGGCACCGATCTCAACACCGCTTTGCAGGCGGCACCCGGGGGGGCGGGCCTTGTGGTGAAGGGGGCCGATCTCGCCATGACCTATATGCAGGAGCGTGGTCTGGCCGACATCAACCATGCCAAACGTTGGCTAACCATGAAGGCCAACCCCTCCCTGATTAATCTGGGTGGTTTTATTCTGAAGGCCGACAGTGGCGGGCTGCTTCTCAACAAGGCTTTAGACAGTGTCAGTGGTTTGGTTAATGGGCATGTTGTCGATTGGAGCGGGGTGGATCAAGTTGAGAATATTGTGGTCAACGAGGCGACGACCCTGGCGATGGATCTGGCGGAAGAGACATGGGGGTTGAGTGGTATTGAGGGGGAGCTTGATCTGTTTGGGGAGAAACTGTCGGGGAGATTTGGCGTCACCTTCAATGTTGCCGATCAGAGCTATACCATCGATGCCACTGATATCGATTTTGCACTGCAAGCGGGGGGGGCTGGTGTCGCCTTCAGTGGTGGAAGCGGCACCCTGACGGTTACCCCGGATGGCATTGTCGGAGGGGTCACCGGTAGCGCCTCTCTGCATGGATTGCCAGGGGTCTCCCTGGCGGCGGATCGGTTGAGCTTTCAGGTTAACTCCACCTCAACCGAGCAGGAGGGCATCGCCGCCAACACCCCGCTGATGCTCAGTGCAGCCGGGGCGACCCTTGCGGTTGAGGGCTTTACTGAACTGTCAGGCGATTTTGCCATTGAGCGGCGTCTTGCCGATGGGGTGGCGCAGATTCTTATCGGTGGAGCGGGGGTTTCGGCCGCTTTGGGAGAGCCGGACGGATTGGGGGTTGCTCTCAGCGCCGGCAATCTGGCCATGCTGATCCAAGAGGTGAATGGCACCTCCCGTTATGCCCTTGATGCAGAAGGGACCCTCTCCATCCATGGGATTCCGGCCAATGTGGTGGGAGACAACCTGAAAGGATCGGTCAAGGTCAACCATTTGGGCCATGCCGTCAATGAAGCGGTGAACACCGGAACAGGGCAGCGCCTGCTCTTTTTTGCCGGTGGTGCGGATGTTCAGGCCTTTACGGCAGAGAGTGTCCGTCTGCAACTGCTAGACAACCAGGTGGACCTGGCTGGCAACTTTACCTTTCAGAAGGGGGAGGGTAGCAACGGTCTTGCGACGTTAGAAATTGGGGCAGAGCAGGCGGCTGGTCAGTTGAAGGTGCCGGGGAATGTGGGGATTGAGTTAGCCAACGGCACCTTGGGGCTGCTCATCGAAACACCGGTAGATGCTGAGGCCGAGGCCAAGTTTGCTTTTGCTGCCAACGGCGATGTGACCCTCACCGGACTGGGTGATCTGGGTATGGATCTCCAAGGTTTGGGTATCGATTTTGGCTTTAACGGTCTGGGTATCGATCTGGACCATAGCTTTAGCATGCCCTCTTTGGGTGGCTTCGATTTTGCTGCTCTGGGTGTCGGTGATCTTACCTTGGGCGAGCTCTCTCTGGGTGGTTTGAATCTGAACGGTTTAAACCTGAGGGACTTCTCTTTGGGTGAGTTTGGCCTCGCGGGCTTCTCTCTTGGGGATTTTGACCTGGGAAACCTGGATTTGAACGGTTTTTCCTTGGGGAACTTTACCCTCGGCGGGCTCTCCCTGAATGGTCTGGCTCTGGGTGGGTTGGATATCGATCTGGATGGCTTGTCCCTTGGTGATCTCTCTCTGGGACTGCCCGATCTGGGGCTTGCCCTGCCGGGTATCTCTTTGGGAGAGTTGGGTCTTGGGGCCATCCGCTTGGGGGCGTTCTCCCTGGGAGATTTTGACCTGGATGGGGTCTCTCTGCGAGATTTTACCCTGGGCGGATTGACCACCCCAGATCTTACCCTGGGTGACTGGACACTGAACACGCTGGAGTTTGACGGTTTCACCCTGGGGGATCTCTCTTTAAACGGTGTCTCTTTAAGCGGCTTGACCCTGAATGGTCTCACCCTGTCGGAGCTGGATCTGGATCTTTCCCTTAAGGGGATCGGCGATCTGGGCCTTTCTCTGCCGGGATTGGGGGGGCTGGATTGGGGGCCGCGGCGAATGCCACATCC